>CADCVW010000067.1 GCA_902806235.1 uncultured Sphingomonadaceae bacterium
CGATGCGGCGGCTTTCCCACGAGCTGGAGCCCCGAGGTCAGGGTCGGGGCGGCGGGTGCAGGCTCACCAGCGCCCGACTTGCCCCCGCACAGTGCTCGGGTGCAGCGCTAAGTCCAGTCGGGAGACGAGCACCGCGCTGCTCGGCTTTTGCCGACCCGGAGCGCAGCTCTTCAAGAAGGCCCTACTCCCGTGCCATTTGCTCGGAAATTACTCGTGGGCTCGCTTGCGGTGCGGGTGATGCAGGCGGGTGGAGAAGACCGCTCACCCCGCGTCATCGTCGAAGCCGACGAACACCGCCGCTTCTTCGACCGGGCGGCGCCCGGACACGACGCCGTTGGCGCGGAACGTCTCGTCGGGCCAGCCGAGCGCGATGCTCTTCATGATCACCTGATCGTCGGGGATCCCGGCATGGTCGCGGACGACGGGGGACTGCATGATCCCCTGGCTGTTGATGACCGCGCCCAAGCCGCGCGACCAAGCGGCGTTGACGAGGGCGGTCGCGACCGCGCCGCAGTCGAACGCGGTGTCGTCGCTCCCGGCCAGGTCGCGGTCGTAGGTGATGATGACGCACACGGGCGCGTCAAACTGGCGGAAACCGCGCAGGACCCAGTCCTGCCGCGCGTCCTTGTCGTCGCGCGCGATGCCCATCGCGGCGAACAGCTGCTTGGCCACGCCGATCTGTCGTTCGCGGTGCCGCCCGGCGAACGCCTCGCCCGTGCGAAACTCCCGGGAGTGCGGCACGCCTGCCACCATCCGCTCGGTATTGCCGGCGCGAATGCGGTCCAGTGCTGCACCGGTCAGGACGTAGAAGTGGTACGGCTGAGTGTTCATGGATGAAGGCGCACGCATCGCGAGGGTGAGCACTTCCTCGATCAGCGCGCGGGGCACGGGATCGGGCTTGTAGCCGCGAATGCTCCGTCGCCCGAGGATCACGTCGTCGAAGTGCATGGCCTGCCCCGTGGGGTTGGTGTCGCAGGCCTCATACCCTCTCCTCAGCGCTCGAACAGCTATTGGTGAAAACCGGTCCATCCGACTTTGGGCGCCGACTTTGCGTTTCCGGCCGTTAATTCAGCCGGAGAGCATCGGCAGCCACGCGCCCAAATTCCGGTCGCGCAAATCGTCTGACACTTCTTCTAGAAGCCGCCGGTTGAACGACAAAGGTCCGCGCCGAAGCGAACGGCCCAAGACCGATGCGCGTTATCGGCAAACAGAATAGTGTCAGAGAGCGGCTGGCTTTAGCAAACACAAAAGATCATCAGCGATTGCCTTCTAGGGTTGCGCCAAGTCAATCGTCACCACCGTGATAGGAAGCCCGTGAATGCGATAGGTCTCGCGCAACGCGCGCCGCATTCGTGAGGCGCGGAAAGGTCTACGGTGTTTTCTGACGAGGAAGCGGCCGATTGAGGCGATTGAGGGTTGCAGGTCGACCAAATTCTCAAGTTGCTACCCTCGCGTTTCTTGGTGTCCTCCGGTGCGTTGACGTAGAACGCGTTTGATAAAGTTAGGGCGTTAGTTGCCGCTGACGGCACCTCGCCGAGGAATGGAAGTCGATCTTAAAGCTGACAGTCTGCTAACGGCTCAATTCCGGCAGCCAACAGGCACATGAGCCGGTGTCCGCTGTTGGAGAGCGGGAAACGTGGTCTCAACGACAGTTTCTGGGTCACGTTTTCGACACCCGGAATCAGACGATGCAGTCCGCCCTAGCTCATTCTCGCAAGTGAATTGTAGCTGGCAAGTAAATTTCGGGTCTTGGCATTGAGAGCGACCATTCCGCCCTGTCCAGCTTGTTTTTCGAATGGGCGAACGCACGCGTCAAATTTCGAGAGCACAGCTAGCCGCCGATGAACCGCGACAACGCCCAATCCGCGATCTCGTCGGGCACGGTGTGACCGTCCGGGAACTCGCGGTAGAGTGGCTCGCGTCCGAGCGCGCGGAGCTGCGCGACGATATGACCGCTGCACGGCTCGATGGGCAGCACCTCGTCCCGCTCGCCGTGAGAGATGAGCACGGCAGGATCGCCCTCCAGGCGAGGAGGCGCCATGAACCCGGGCGAAAAGGCGAGGACGTGGCTGAACAGGTTTCCGTTGGCGAGCCCGAGCGACAGAGCATAGGAGGCACCGTCCGAGAAGCCGGCAATCCCGATCCGCGTTCGATCGACAGCGTGCGCCTCGAACAACGTGTCGAGAAGGGCGTCGATCGCGGCGACGTCCGTGCCGTAGCGACGCCGGGCAATGATGTCCCAAGTCGCCGCCGTCGACTTGGGCGCGAGCAGCAGGAACCCGAACCGGTCGGCATGGTCGCGGACCATGTCGATCGAATGCTCCGCCCGGCCGCCCGCGCCGTGGAGCATGACGAGCAGCGGCGGGTGCTCGCCCGCCAACCGGTCGGGCACATGGAGGAGCGCGGTCTCGCCCAAGGGTTGCGGCATCGGGTGGACGCCCGGGACGGGCGGGCGCGCCGGCGCGTCCCCGCGCGGCCTGGTGAAGAGCTTGCCCGGGGTCATCGGCGTCGCCCGTCGCCAGCGCGGCCGTGCGTCCAGCCGGTCGACCGGGTGGTGGGCGGGGCGTCGAGCATGGCCGCGATCGCGGCCGCGATCTTGTTGCCGCCCGCCGCAGACGGCTCGATGGAGTTGGCATAGTCCTCCGGCCGGTCGCAGATCAGGCGCAAGTCGACGAGCGACAGCCCGCGCCGAAACGCCTCGCACGTGATGACGTCGTTGAACAATGAAAGGGCGGCCGCGACGATGCGGCCGTGCGGGCCGGGATATTTGGCGTCGTAGACGGTGCAGACCGCCAATGGCAGGTTGGTCACGACCAGTGCGTCCAGCAAGGCCCGGTAATGTTCGCGGGCGCAGTCAAGCATCGCCACTGCCCCTCCCACTGTCAACGCCGCTTGGCCGAGCACCGCTTCTCGCCCCAGCGCGTCGTTGCCACCGACCGAGAGGACGAGGTGGCTCGCATCGCCCGGGAAACGGGGGAGCTGGCGCTCGCGCACATCGGTCGTGACATGGCCGTCGACGGCGAGCAGCGTCGCCGTCCAGTCTGCGTCCAGCTCGCCCTGCAATTGGCGGAGGACGTCAGGATCGGGCGCGACGTAAACGCGATTGTCGAGAATGGAGTCGCCGAGAAAGACGACGTGCGGCATGGCCCGCTCCGGACGGTGGAGGGAAGGACGGCCGGGTGCGGTCGCCGGTTCCCCGAAAAGCGAAAGGCCGCCCCTTATCGGGACGGCCTTTCCATTGTCGGCCGATCACGGCTCGTCGTCAGGCGAAGACCCCCGCGGTGGAGGTCGTGCCCATCCGGTTCGCCATGAGCGGCATGTGACAATGAGACATTCGACCACCTTCTTCCCGTTGTTGAACAATAGAGCGGATCTGGGAACGAACACGGAAACTTAAACCAACGCATCGGTTTAGTAGTGGTCAGCTTCTCCCGCTGGCCAGCAGAGCTCGCCGTGACCCCGCTCATCCCGTTCGACAACAGCTACGCGCGCCTGCCCGAGCGCTTTTTCTCGCGCGTGGCGCCCGCGGCCGCGCCCGCGCCACGGCTGATCCGGGTCAACCGCGATCTCACCGCGGAGCTGGGGATAGACGCGGACCGGCTCGCCGGGCCGGAGGGACTGGACGTGCTGTCGGGCCGGGAGGTGACGGCGGGATCGGAGCCGATCGCGCTCGCTTATGCGGGCCACCAGTTCGGCAACTTTGTCCCTCAGCTCGGCGACGGGCGCGCGGTGCTGCTGGGCGAGGTCGTGGACCGGCATGGCCGCCGCCGCGACATCCAGCTCAAGGGTGCGGGACGAACGCCGTTCTCGCGCGCGGGCGACGGGCGCGCGGCTCTGGGGCCGGTGCTGCGCGAGTATCTGGTGAGTGAGGCGATGGCGGCGCTCGGCGTGCCGACCACCCGCGCTCTGGCCGCGATCGCGACGGGCGAGCCGGTCCATCGCGAGACGATGCTGCCGGGCGCGGTGATCGCCCGCGTGGCGGCGAGCCATGTCCGCGTCGGGACTTTCCAGTTCTTCGCCGCGCGCGAGGACGTGGAGGCGCTGGAGACGCTCGCCGATTACGTGATCGACCGCCATTACCCGCACGCCCGCGACGCGGAGCGGCCACACCGCGCGCTGCTCGACGCGGTAGTCGCGGCGCAGGCGGAGCTCGTCGCGCGCTGGCTGCTGATCGGCTTCATCCACGGCGTGATGAACACGGACAACATGGCCGTCAGCGGCGAGACGATCGACTACGGGCCCTGCGCCTTCATGGACGCGTACGATCCGACGACCGTGTTCAGCTCGATCGATCGGCTGGGTCGCTACGCCTATGGCAACCAGCCGCGCATCGCTCACTGGAACCTGACGCGGCTCGCTGAGGCGATGCTGCCGCTGTTGGCGGCCGACGCCGACGCGGCGGTCGCGGACGCGCAGGACGCGCTAGCCGCGTTCGGACCGCGGTTCGAGCGGGCGTACCATGACGGCCTGCGCGCCAAGCTCGGCTTGGCAACGGCGCGCGACGACGACGTGGCGCTGGCGGGCGAGGTGCTGACGGCGATGGCCGGGAACCAAGTCGACTTCACCAATTTCTTCCGCCGCCTCAGCGACGCCCCGCGCTTGGCCGGGGACGACGAACCGATCCGCTCACTCTTTATCGACCCCACCCGCTCCGACGCGTGGCTCTCCCGCTGGCGCGAGCGGCTGGCGCACGAGTCCGCTGGAGACGCGGAGCGCCGGGCGGCCATGCGCGCCGTCAACCCCGCCTTCATCCCCCGCAATCACCGCGTCGAAGCGATGATTGCCGCCGCCGTCGAGCGCGACGACTTCGCCCCGTTCGAAGAGATGCTGGCCGTCCTCGCCTGCCCCTACGACGATCAGCCCGAGCACGCGCGCTACGCCGACCCGCCGGAGCCGCACGAACGAGTGCTGGCGACCTTTTGTGGGACGTGAGCCAACAGGCAAAGCGACGTCTCGCACCTGACCAAGACACCTGCCGCTCTTAAGCGGACCGGCTGCTGGCGGCCAATCCGAACAGAAGATCTGCACCTAAATGAAGGTCCGGTCTTGGGGAGCGGCCGAACGCCGCTGAGGGACTGACTTTGGGTCGATGCTGCCGGGACGCAGCAGACGTTCGGCTAGGAGCTTAAGCTGTCGGCGAAGTGCCTGGCCTGAGATAGCCGAACATGTGAGGCACGTAGTCCGCCTTGCCAAGCGGCACTCCCGCATGGCGCAGAATGGCGTACGTGATCATCTGATGGAAGGCGACCTGCGGCAGCGCCCAGTCCCGAACATAGTCCTCGCCGGTCATGTCGAAGATCATGCCGTTAGGCAGCTCATGCACGACAGGCTTATTGGCTATGACGTCAAACTCGTCTGCGCCAAGCGTGGAGAGGAAACCTGCCGCGTCGGTTACGCGGGCGCGGGCTTCAGCCCAACTGCCAGGCTGTTCCTCGCCATCACGACCCTCCTGCCGAACCTGAAGCACAGCCTCCGGCACATTTTCGCCGCGGAGCCGGTACACTGGCTCCTGCGCTTGAAAAGCCAGGAAGCGCAGCTGCGTGGTGAGCGGAAACATGTCCGGCGCTAGACGCAGTGCAAGCAGCCCGTCCGGGCTCTCCCCGCGTTCTGCTGCAAATGCCTCCGCCTTGTTGAGCCATCCGCCAACAGCCTGGAGTTGGTTCGAAAGCGTGGGGACCAGTAGGCTCGTGAGGTACATGCGATGATTTGGGCGGAAGGCGGTGGCAAGATCAAGCCCGACGTGTTTCCTTCAGTCAATCCAGCCGAGAAACGGAAGCTGAATGGATGTCCGGTTGCCGGTCGCGGCGAGAAGGCGCTGAGCGTCCGGGTCTGGGTCTTGCCGGTCGAAACCGATAGGTCCACCGGTAGTGCCCAAGCAGGAGACGATCATGTCGGTCAAGGTTATCGCTTTTGTCACCGTCAAGCCGGGAAAGGACGATGCGTTCATCGCCGCGGCTGGGCCCTGCATCGCGGCATCTCGTGCTGAAGCGGGCGTCCTTGAGTACGACCTTTGGCGAGAGGTCGATGGCGAACGGCGCTTTGTCTTCAACGAGCTCTACGTCGATGACGACGCTGTTCAGGCGCACATGGCGTCCGATCACTTCAAGGCATTCGGCATGGCGGCACGCGACTTGGCGGCGGCGCGGCCGAGCATCACCGTCACGCACGCTGTTGAGGTAGCCAGCTGACAGTTGCGCCAACCGAATGAACGAATGTCCACACCTTGTCAGCAGTCAGGAAGGTCGGCTCGTCAGAATATGGGTCATACTTGCAGAAGCTTCCCCGTAAGCACGGCAGGTCACTGGACGGCTTGCGCGAAGACAACTGGAACTTGAGGAAAAAAATGTTCACGCCGTCGGTCGCTAGCGCTCCGCCTTCGGCTTGGCACAGAAGACGTCGACTGCGTCGGCAATGGTTTGAAGCCGTGCAATCTTGGCGTTATTGTCCGTGTCGACTTGCAGCAGGAGCCGGATGCCGCGCCCCTAGACTTAGCGCTACGGCAGTGATGTTTCGCTCAGGCGCGGGTAGGTCGGTCGGCAATCAGCGCCGGCGTGGGCGGCCCGGAGCGCGGCAGGGAGGCAATCAGCGCCTCACTTCCGCGCCGCCGCGGCGACAGCCGGCGCAGACGCGAACGGCCTGATCCCGAACTCCGGGTAGATCTCGGCGGGATAGTAGAAGGCCCCGTCCTTGGCGACCATGGTGATGCGCTTGATCGCCTTGAAGTCGCGCGTGGGGTCGCCCGGAACCAAGAAGAAGTCGGCAAGCTTGCCCGGCTTAATCGAGCCGAGCTTGGCGTCCTGGCCGAGGTAGCGCGCCATGTCCAAGGTTGCGCGCCTGATGATGCGGGCGGGCGTCATGCCGACGTCCTGGTACAGCTCCAGCTCGCGGTGGAAATTGAAAGACCCGCCGGTGTCCGTGCCCGGTACGATCATCACCCCGCGGTCGTTCAGCATGCGGATCGTCTGCACGATCTTCTCGTAAGCGCCGCGATAAGCGGCGTCGTCGCCGGGCGCGGAAGCGTCGATCCAGGCCTGCTTCAGCCCGCGCTGCGTGCCGATCGGCAGATGGGCGATATAGTCGACCGCCCCGCGCGGCGTCTGGCCGTCGCGGTTGAGGAGCAGGTTCTCGTGGATGCCGAGCGTCACGTCGATCGGCACCTTGCGATCCACCATCAGCCCGACCGTGCGCTGCACCTTGGCGCTGTTCAGGTCGAGGCCGGGCAGGCGCTTC
Source organism: uncultured Sphingomonadaceae bacterium (assembly GCA_902806235.1). Classification (GTDB taxonomy): domain Bacteria; phylum Pseudomonadota; class Alphaproteobacteria; order Sphingomonadales; family Sphingomonadaceae; genus CADCVW01. Next base: position 7,231 of record CADCVW010000067.1, read on the forward strand.
AACGCGGTCAGCCGGAACAGCGTGCGCGTGTCCTCCGTCGGCTGGATGATCCAGCCCAGCACGAACTGATTGATGTGGATGATCTCGTCGAAGCCCGCCTCGATCATCTGGTCTGCGGTGGCGAAGGCGGGAATGTGGCCAACCACCTTCAGCCCGCGCGCGTGCGCCTCGCGCACCATGGCCGGGATCCAGGCCGGGTTCATGCTGTTGTACGACTTCACGCCCCAGTAGCCGCGGTCGGCGTACCAGCGCGCGGCCGCCACGGCCTCCGCCTCGCTGTTCACAAGGATGCCGTTGTTGGCGCTGTAGGGGCTCTTGCCCTCGATAAAGCCGGCTCGGACGATGCGCGGCCCGGCGATCACGCCGCCGTCGATGCGCTCGACCAGCGTGTCGAGGACGGCGTTGTCGTTGCCCATGTCGCGCATGGAGGTGACGCCCGCGGCCAAGTTGAGCAGCGCGCCCTCCTGGCTGGTGTGCGCGTGCATCTCGTACAAGCCGGGCACCAACGTGCCACCCGCGCCGTCAATCACGACCTCACCCGCGGATCGTCGCCCCGCCGCCTCCACCGCCGCGATTCGGTTGCCGGAGACGAGCACGGAGACGGGGCCCGTCAGCTTCTCCATCTCGGGGTCGAACACGCGGACGTTGGTGATCCGTACGGGGGCGCCGTAGCGATGGGCGACCTTCTTCTGGATCGCCACGAAGCGGTCGGTCGACCACTGGGCGGCCAGCGTCTTCAGCCGTTCGGCCTCGTTCTCGTATCCGGCGCGCACGATCACCTGGCGCGGCGAGACATAGGCGAACAAGTCGCCGTCAGCCTCGAGTAGGATCGTCTCGGGCGCGGTCTCGATCCCGCCGAGCTCGTAGCGGGTGACCCGAAGCGGCCCACCTTGACCCTGCACCGACAGCGTCTCGCCGCGGCTGAGCTTGAGCGTACCCCCGGGCAGCGCTGTCATGCTGCCCCCGCCCGCCTTCATAATCGCGCGGGCGTAGAGCCCCGCGGACCATGGGCTGCCACTCTGCGCTACGTAAACGGCGCGCGCGGCGCTCGGAACCGAGCCGGGCCCGGTCGCATCCTTCCAGGTCGCGCCGGCGCCGTTCCTGGCGAACCGCTCCTCGACCTTGGAGCCGAAGGTGGTGGTGCCGCTGATCCGCCACTCGATGGGCAGACCCTGCGCGTCGAGCCGGACCTGCTCCTTCATGGTCGGCCCGCGGCCGTTATTCTTGTAGTCGAAGTCGATACTCGCTCGCTCGCCTTGAACATCGGCATTGAGGTGGCCAACGTTCTTTCCGCCGAAGATCACGCTGTAGCGCTGCATCTCGGCGGAGGCGGGAGTGGCGAGGGGCAGAGCGAGCGCGGCGACCGCGACGGTGGCGAGGAGCTTCATAACGGCAGGCCTAAGCCGTGGGCTTGAAGCTGGCAAATGCAGCGCACCACCAGTTCGCGTGTCGCTCGGCCTGGCGCTTAGCTGCCAGCGCGGCTCCCGCGGAACAGATTGGAGATGACGGCCGCCTTCGCCAGGCCAGCGTCTCACAATCTGACCTGATCGAGCCCTGGGCTGAGTCTCCGGTCAGCAACGCGAAACCGTCGGAAACCGTGGAACGCAGGCGAAAGTCGAAACTACGATCGGCCAATTTCAGCCATTCCAAGACACGGTGAGCGCTACGGCATCTCTCTGCCGCGCAAAACAAAATTCCCCGGATCCGCTTTCAAAACGTCTCCGTCTCCGACCTTCGGGAGGAAATGGTGCACCGCACCCCACATGAACAGCTTCGGGCTTGGCGACACCGGCCGCTACCGGACCAACGTGTGGGACTATGCCGGAATCACGAGCAGCGGGGCAAAGCGGCTCGAGGAGCTGGCGATGCACCCAACGGTGAAGCCGGCCGCGCTGGTCGCCGACGCCATCCGCGACTGCTCGAAGCGGGGCGACATCGTCCTGGACGCGTTCGCCGGGTCGGGCACGACGCTAGTCGCGGCGCACAAGTGCGGACGGCGGGCGCGACTGATCGCGTACGACCCCGCTTATTGCGAAACCATCGTCAGCCGGTACGAGACGCTGACGAGCAAGCAGGCGGTATTCGCCAAGAGCGGGGAGAGCTTTGAGGTCGTCAGCGAGCAACGCCACGCGCTCGACGAGCACGCGAACGCCAGCTAGCTAGCCACCACGCCGAACTGAAGCTGATCTGGTGGGCCCGGGGCAGAGCTGGAATGATAGCCGCTTTGCGCCCATGGCGGTCAGTGCCGACGACCGACGGGCCGCTCAGAAGTGGTAGTCCGTCCTGGTGGTGCGGACCGTGCCTCGAACGTCCGCTTTGGTTGGTGGGGTGGATGTCCCCCGACGTCATCGGATGTGCAGGACGAAGCATGGCGGTTCACAATGCGTGGCTCTTCGCTGGCGGCCTACTCAGCCTTCTGGCCTCTGTGGCCCACCTTTCCTGCATCTGGGGCGGTGCGAGCTGGTACCGCTTCTTCGGCGCGGGCGAGCGCATAGTGCGGCTGGTCGAGCGGGGCGCGTGGGCGCCCACGCTGTTGACGCTCGCCATCGCCGCCGTGCTGGCACTCTGGTCCGTTTACGCCTTCTCGGGCGCGGGCGTGATCCGTCGCCTGCCGCTGTTGCGGCCCGGGCTCGTCGTGATCACGGCCATCTACCTAACCCGGGCGGCCGCGCTGCCGTTTCTGTTCAGGATCATGCCCGACCGCAGCACCGGTTTCCTGGTCTGGAGTTCAGCAATCGTGCTCGTGTTCGGGCTCACGCACGCTATCGGCATCGCGCGCGGTTGGGCCGAGCTCGGCTAGCAGGGCGGGCGAACACCGTCGGCTTCGCTGCCAGCCGCTAGATCTCCGCTTCCGACCCGTAGCAGACATCTAGTCCCGGTGCTTGGCCGGGGATGCGAAGCGTGCGAGCTTGCTTTCTATGCCGGCAACCGACCACGCATTTGATCCGCCCTTCTATCGTTCTCCGCCGCACTTGCCTTCGTTTCGAGCCTTGCTCAGGCGCGGCATCTCGGACCCTGCATCCACTATTCCTGCTTCCGTTTACGAGGCGCGAGCGCTGAAGCTTAGCCGGGCAGGTCCGATCGTTGTCACTCATCCCGAAGCAGTGCGGGCGGTGTTGCTCGATAAGGGGGAGACGTTCGGCCGCAACCGTCAGCTTCGGTTACTGATGCGCCGTGCTTGGGGCGAAGGCCTCGCCGGCGTGGAAGGGCCGCCATAAGAGCGGCAGCGCCGCGCTGCTTCCCCGGCGTTCCGGCCTCAGGACGTTCGCGCCACAGTTCCTGAGATGAGAGCGGCTGCGGAGCGCGGCTCCAAGCAGTGGCTGAGCGGCGAAACCATCGACCTGGTCGCCTCGATGGAGCGTATCGTGGCCGACGTCATCACATCGACCTTGCTGTCGGGGCTGACGAACTTGGACCTAGACCGCGTCGCGAAGGACATGGGCCCGTTCGCGCAGGAGGTGACGCGCTTCGGCGCGTTTGACGTGCTTCCGCTGCCGGAGCCGGTCATCAATCGGCTGAGAGGCCTTGGCCGTACGCAGGAGGAAGCCCGGCTACGTGCCGTGGCGGCGAGGCTGGCGCAGCTCGGCGCATGCAATGATGGCAAGCATCTGCCGACACTGTTGCGAGCCGCAGGTCCGGTCGAGCAGAACATGCTGGGATTCATGATCGCCGGCCTCGGCACCACTGCATTGGGAGCTGCATGGGCAGCCTATCTGCTGTCGCGTTACCCCGAGTGGCAGGAGAAAGTGCGGCAGGAGAACTCAGCCGCGCCTGGCAGCATTGCCGCCGAGGAACCCTCAGTGACTCGTCAGGTCGCTCAGGAGGCGCTTCGCCTTTATCCTCCAGCGCCTATCTTGGCTCGGGCGGTGATCAAGCGAACTACGTTAGAAGGCTTCCGGCTGTGGCCGGGGCAGACGATCCTTATTCCCGTCTACGCCATCCACCGCCACCGATTGCTTTGGGATCGACCGGACAGCTTCGACCCGGGGCGTTTTCACGAATCCCGGACCTATGATCGCGCGGCGTTCTTGCCGTTCGGGGCCGGACCGCGGCTGTGTATCGCTGCAGCCTTCGCCTTGGCCGAAATAGCCGCTATCCTCTCGTCGCTCGTTCGACACTTCCGCTTCACCCCGATCGGCGAGGAGCCAGTGGTCAGCCTGAGGGTCGGCACTTACTCGCTCAACGGCCTGCACGCAGCCGTGGAGCGGTTGGATTGAAGGGCGAGAAACAGGGTCCTACCCACGTTTGAGGCAATGTCCGCTTCCCACCCCAAGCGGACATTCACGCCCGAAGTCCGCTATTGACCCATTGCGGACCTTCAGCGGAGGGCAGCTTGGCGCCCGTGCCAGCTACTATCGGTGACCCACGGCCCGCCCGGAAGCGGCGGCGGAAGGACAGCACCCGCCGCACGTTGGAGAAGGGGCCGTCCTCGAAGGAACGGCCCCGTTTCCCGAACAGCGGGCCGCCGGTCAACCAGCGCCGCCGAGCGCGGCGCTGGCCAGCGCCCACATTGCTATCAGTGCCGCCATCGCGGGCGGCGGCGCTCTCCGCGTGGTCATAGCGGCAGCGCCGGGGCCGGCGCGACGGCCGCCCGCACCCGGGCGCGTGCACGGGCGCGGGCCAGCCGGTCCGCGACCTCGCCTTCCCGGTGGCGTAGGTCGGCGATCGTGACGAGGTCCGGTCGCCGCCGCGCCAGCTCCTCGTAGATCGCGCGGTTGGCGAGCAGCACCTCGCGGCGCAGGCCGGCGAGGGATCCTTCGGTCATTGCTTTGTCTCCCGTTGTTCAGGCTGGCTGGGCGGACAAGCGCCGCAGCAGTACCGCGATGCTGTCCTTGAGCAGCAACCGCTCGCGCTTGAGTCGCCGCACCTCGGGCGCGGCGCTCGGCGCGCGCGAGATCCGCTCGTCGAGCGCGCGGTGTCTGGCAATCAAGCTGGCAAGCCGGTTCCTCATTGGTTCCTCCTCGTTGGCGATGGAAATCATGTCGGGCGCGATGGCTTTCTGCGCCAATAGATTCAGGGCCACCCAGTCGATAGACGGGGGCTATCTGCCCCGGCCAGCGTGCGACCACGGAGCGGCCTTGTTAGCCCACGCCCCTATTCGGTGGCTTTCTGCCTAGGGTCGACGACCTAGCTGCTGGCCTGAGCGGCGCGGTTCCAGCCGAGCCGGAGGCGGAACAGCGGGCGTTTCGAGCGAAAGCGCGCGGGACAAGCGGCGGGCATCGACGATAGGAAGCGGGATGCCCACGCTGCGTCAGCTCGAATATCTGGTCGCCGTGGCGGACTTGAAGCATTTCGGCCGAGCCGCGCAGGCCAGCCACATCTCCCAGCCGACGCTCAGCCAGCAGCTGCGGGCGCTGGAGCAGCGGCTCGGCGTCACGCTGATCGACCGGCGCCTGACCGGGGCCGAGCTGACGCCGATCGGGCGCGAGATCGCCGAACGGGCGCGACGCCTGCTGGTCGGCGTGAAGGACATCCGCGACCTCGCCCGGCGCGCGGCCGCCGGGGCGGCCGGGATCATCCGCTTCGGCGTGACGCCCACGCTCGGACCCTATCTGATGCCCGGCATCGTCGCGGCGCTGCACCGCGAACAGCCTGACCTTAAGCTCTACATCCGCGAAGGTATACCTGACGAACAGGCGCTGGAACTCGCGCGCGGGCAACTCGACATGCTGCTCAGCCCGTTGCCCATCGCCGGCGACGACCTCGCGGTGGAGCCGCTGCTGCGCGAGCGGCTGTACCTGGTCGCGCCGCCGGAACACTCGCTCGCGCGGGCGCGGCGGGTCGACGTCGCGGACCTGCGCGGCGTCGCCATCCTCAGCCTAGACCACCGGCATCACTTTCACCGGCAGGTCGCCGCCTTGTGCGAGGAGAGCGGCATGCTGCTGCTGCGCGACTATGAAGGCACCAGTCTAGACAGCATCCGGCAGATGGTTGGCTCCGGGCTCGGCCTCGCCGTCCTGCCCGAATGCTACATTCGCTCCGAAGTCGGCGGCAGCGCGGGGGTCCGCGTCTTGGACGTCGCCGGCTGGACGCCTTGGCGGAGCATCGCGGCCGCCTGGCGGAGCGGTGCCGCCTTCGGGCCGGTTTATCTCGGGATCGCCCAGCGGATCCAGGCGGCGGCCGCGAGCCTGAGCGCTCCTTCATAGGCGGCATCTATCGGTCGCGAGCGATCTTTCCGCGTGGCAGGGCGGGAAAGCCAGCGCATCAGGCCGCCCGCCCCGTCTTGCAAAGTGTAGCACTAGCTCGCCGTAGCCTGACTGCTACGTTCACGGTTGCGCAACCGGCTGGTCCCCACCGGTTAGCTGCCGCGCGGATGTTCTCGCGCGTTTGCCGCGCGGGGCGGGCGGCTTGAGGCAGCAAGCCGCCCGCCCCGAAGTGCGCCAACGTTGGGCACAACCTGCATCGGTCCCGAGCCATGCGGATCAGCCGTTTCCCGTCCCGCTTATCGCGGGCCCGCGCCCACGCAGCCGGGTCCACGCTCATGAGTGAGAGCAGCCGGGAGCAAGCGGTGTCCGCATGGGGCGGAGGGGTAGGTGCTGAACCGTGCGCCTTCTATGAAATGCGCGGGCCGCGTGCGCTGCACCCGGTACAGCGCAGCTTGTGAGCAAAGCCGGGCCAGTTAGCCGTCCAGCCGTTGCGAGCGAGGTGCGCCAGCAACTCACGTGTATCGAGCAGCGCAACCCGTCCACATCGGCACTCGGCATGAACGCACCCGCCTTTGGTGACGTGCTCGGACAAGTGGCGGAGGGCCTGCACCATGTGGCTAGGCCAGGAAAGGTACCCTACCGCGCCAGCCTTCGCCTGTGTGCCTATAGTGTCATTAGTATCGATAGGCTCACCCCCGAGCCTGCCGAATCAGTCTCTTCCTCTGACAATCTTGTCGGTCGGTACTCATGCCGCTCGTCCGCTTTCGACCCATTGCGGACACTCGTTTGACCCCATAGCATCGGTTTCAATGGGGGCGCTGACGCTGGAGATGATGTTCAAGGCCGCGCACGCTGTCGTGCTTGTCGGGTGGCTTGCTCTCTTCTTTGCTCCGGTGCGTCCCTCTACTCTGATTGCCACCGCCCGCCTAACAAGCGTGCTGTTAGCAGTGGCTTATACGCTTCTTTTTGTGACGTCGGGCAAGGGTGCTTCAGTGCTTATAACCGACTACACGCTCAATGGCATCGGGGTTTTCTTCGCTGATCCGGCTTTTCGGCTTCTCGGCTGGGTCCACTACCTCGCCTTCGATTTGTGGGTCGGGACATGGGAGGTAGAAGAGGCCAACCGGATTGGCTTGCCTCACGGCATCCTCCTGTTGAGCCTCGTCCTGACCTTCCTGCTGGGGCCAGTCGGCTTGCTCAACTTCATACTCTTTAGAGCGCTGCGTTTCCGGGCTGCGGGGTAGCAACGGATGTCTGCTTCCCACCCCTAGCGGACATCTGCTGATCGTTCCGCTAGGTTACGCCAAGGTAGTCCGGCGAGGCAGACCGACGTCGCCGGAGTGATAGGGCCGATGGGGATGAACTACGTTCTCAGGTGGGGTGAACCGTCCGACCACGCGACGCTGGCGGACATCATGTTCGACGCCGTTCGGAATGGTCCAAGCCAGTATAGCGAACAGCAAAGGGCAGCCTGGGTTCCAATCCGGCGCGACGGACAGGCGTGGAACGATCGCCTTGCAACACAGAACATTATTGTGGGCGAGCGCGACGGCCGAGCGATGGGCTTCATGACGCTAGCGCACGGCGGCTACGTAGATTTCGCCTACATTCGGCCGAGCGCGCGTAGAACCGGGCTCTTCCGACAGATGTTCGAGCGCTTAGAGGAGCAGGCCAGACTCAAAGGCGTTAGCCTGCTCTGGGTTCACGCCAGCTTGGCTGCGCAGCCCGCGTTCGCGACGGTGGGCTTCGAAATAAGGAAGTATGAGGAGGTCGCGCTAGGGTCGGAGCGCTTGGCGCGCTTCGAGATGGAGAAGAAGCTTTCCGTATAACAGCAAGGCGAGCGTCCGCTTCCCACCCATAGCGAAAATTCGCTGGCCGGTGCACTAAGCTGTTGCCAATCAAAACTTTGGGGTATTCACCGTGTCGCCGACAGATCTTGACTTATGACTCCCTAACACAAAACAAAGCAGTTCTCAGATAAGCGCTAGCAAGCGTCGGCCAAACGCCAATTTAAGTTCACCTTCTACAACAGGAAGTCCCCTGCGTTAATCACGGAGCCGTTAGTGCTAATCACAAGCAGCGCGAAGTCGGCAATGCCATCACCGTTCACGTCGCCCTCGATCCGCTGCGTGCCGGCTACGCTGGTCACCCGCAGCTGCCCGGCAACGCCGGTGAAGGCTGTGGCACCAATGAAGCTGAAGGCCTCGTCCCCGGCCGTGTTGCTGTTGGCGTCAATAAGTGTCAGCTCGATTCGGTCACCTGCGGACCGGTTGAAGTCCGTGAGCACGTCCGGGCTGCCGATACTTGCTTCCGCCGTTGACTCAAGCGCAAAGCGGTCCGCGCCCGAGCCGCCAGTTAGCGTGTCGGCACCTAAGTTGCCGCTCAGCCAGTCCGCCCCATCGTCACCGAACAACTGATCGTCGTCCGCGCCGCCGCTGAGCGCGTCGCTGTCATCACCGCCGCGCAGCGTATCGCTCCCTGGACCACCAAAGAGCAGATCGTCCCCTGTCCCGCCCAGGACGTCGTCGTTGCCCGCCTGCCCGCGTAGTTCGTCCTTTCCAGCTCCGCCGGTAATGCTGTCATTTCCAAACTCACCGAAAACTGCGTCGTCACCATCGTCGCCCGCAAGTGAGTCATCATCTCCGCCGCCGTTCAGCGTGTCGGCACCATCTCTGCCCCTCAAATGATCGTTGCCTGGCCCGCCGAACAGCGCATCAGTGCCACCGCCGCCGTCGGCCGTGTCGTCTCCCGCCTGACCACGAAGGGTGTCGTTACCACCATCGCCAGTCATTTCGTCGTTGCCAGCGCCAGCAAACACCGTGTCATCGCCCGATCCGCTGTTCAGCGTGTCGGCACCGGCACCACCGTCAAGAATATCATCCCCCTCATTTCCCCGGATGAGGTCATCGCCGTCCAAGCCTTGAAGCAGGTTCGCGCCCTCGTTGCCGAGAAGTCTGTTGTGCAAGCCATTGCCGACGCCGCTGATTGGCGCCGCACCTGTTAGCGTCAGCGCCTCAATTCCGTCACCGAGCTGATGTGGGGCGCTCGCCCGGACAAGGTCGGTCCCACCGCCCGTGCCATCTTCGCTGGCCTGATCCCCAACGTCATCGACAATGTAGATGTCGTCGCCCGCACCGCCGTCTAGGCGATCCGCGCCGGGGCCTCCGTCGAGAATATTGTCGGCGTCGTTTCCGACCAAGACGTTAGCGAGGATATTGCCGGTGCCTTCGATCGCCTTAGTACCGGTCAGAGTAAGATTTTCGAGCTCGCTGCCCAGCGTATAGCTGATGCTTGACCGCACGAGATCTGTACCGGCTCCAGCGGCCTCGCTGACCCGATCGCCGCTGCTGTCAACGATGTAGATGTCATCCCCAGCGCCGCCCGCCATTGTGTCTGCGCCGGCCGCACCGTCCAGAATATTGCGGGCGGTGTTCCCGACCAGTACATTGTCGAGCGTGTTCCCTGTGCCGTCGATCGCGGCCGTACCCGTCAGTGTAAGTTGTTCGGTTCCGCTAGGGAGGATAAAGCTGATGAACGAGGTGACTAGGTCGGTGCCGCCGCCTGCTGCCTCGATCACCTGGTCGCCGCCATCGTCGACGGTATATCGGTCATTCCCGGCGCCGCCGCTCATGGTGTCAGCTCCGCCACCGCCGTCGAGCAGGTTGCTCGCGCTGTTCCCGACAAGGAGGTTGTTCTGGGCGTTACCCGTGCCGCTGATCGCCGCCGTGCCAATTAGGACCAGCGTTTCGACATGCGCGTCCAGCCTGTAGCTCACGCTACTTTCGACCCGATCAGTGCCGCCGCCTGCTTCCTCAACGATGCGCTGGTCGGAATGCTCGATCCGGTAAAGGTCGTCGCCGCCCAATCCTTCAAGCGTATCGGCCCCGCCGCCGCCGGCCAATTGGTTGCTGCCCGCATTGCCCACTATGCGCTGCGCGAACTCGTTGCCGGTCAGGCTGATCGCCGTTGTGCTGTTCGCGTCGCCAGCGGCTAGGAGCTCCACCTCCGCACCGCCGTTCAGGACATAGCTGACGGTGGCCAGCACTCGGTCAAAACCTTGGCCCACACCCTCAATAATCAGGCGCGAAGGATCAGCTACGGTGTAGCTATTATCGCCCACGCCGTCGGTGCTGACGGCGGCGAGCCGGTAGTTACCGGTGCTGCTGCCCACCGAGCGGAGCTCGATCCTGAACTCGCCCGTGGCCGGCGCTATGAAGCGTAAATAGGAGTCGAGCCCAAGCCCGGCATCATCGTCCTCCGCCAGCAGTGCGCCGGTCGAATCGGTGATCCGCAGCAACGGGTCCGCCAGCGATCCCGATGCGGAGCTCACGCCGAGCAGGCTGAAAGCGTAGCTGTGGCCGGCAATCATCGAGACGGTGAGGCTGTCGACCTCGCCGGCTACAGCTATCATTCCGGATAGCGCCGTCGTCGGTTGGGCAGGCGGCAGGGTCTCGCGCGCCGCTCCCGCCGAGTTCAGACGGTCCACCAGCGCGGCAGCTAGTAGCGCGTGCGCTTGGGCAGTCGGGTGCACCTCGTCGAAGAAGAGCAGCTCGCTTTCATTGAGCGGGAAGACCGCTTCGCGGCCGAAGACCGCGACGAGGTTGGGCAAGATAGTCGCAGTTGCCTCAGTGATGCTCGCATATTGGATAGCGGTCGCCGGATGGGCCGCCCGCAACACTTCGAGCTGGCCTTGGATCATGGTGTCAAGCCGTTCGGAATAATGAGTCGCCGCAGCGCGTCGGGCGGCTTCATCGCTCACCCCGTTGTATTCAGGGATAATCCCAACGTTGGGAACGCCAGTGACGAGGAGGTGCCGAACTCCCATTTCGATGAGCTGGCGGATTTCCAGACCGAAGGCGGTGGCTGCGTTCTGCAGGGTGAGGAGCGCGGCGGCCTCGCTGGCGAAGGCGCCGGTGTCGGGGACGAGTTCCCTGACGTCGTTTCCGCCAATTGTAACTAGGTGAAGCGCGTTCGGATCGGCGCGTCCGTCGACAGCATCACGGTAGGCGTCGGTCTGGCTGTCAAGATCGGAGACTGCCTCACTGGCCTGGATGATCTGCGCGCCGCCATAAGCCCAGTTCAGGTTATTGCCGCGCGGTTTCGAGGCAAACGGAAACGACAGTCCTAGTAGGGGCTCCTCATAACCGTATGGAAACGTCGGCTTGGTTGGAACCGCTATGTATTTATTACTAAGAAGGTCGGCGAACGTATAGCCGTTCGAGAAACGTCCTTCGAAGTAGCCTTTGGTCGTGGTTGGAGCGCCGTCGGGCAAAGCCGTGAACGGCAACTTACTGTAGGCTTGGGCCAGCTTCAGTGCATTGCCCGCGTCGACAAGGCTGTCGCCGAAAACGTAGACGCCACTGTATCCCATCCTGTCTCTCCATCGCTCGGCCAAGTATCCGCCGTTCTCGGACCAGCGTTGCCGGTTCGGCCCGGGTGGACGGGCGTTCGGTCAGCAACGCAACGGGAGCGGACGGTTGTTGCTTTCCAGAGGCTGCCCGCTCCAATCGAACGCAATTAACGACCGAGAGTGACGCGCTACGAGCCGGTCGCTTGCGCAGACTATATCCAACCGCGCCAAAGCCGACCAGCATCATCGCCCAGGCCGCGGGTTCCGGAACGGCGGCGACAGAGGCCGACACGTGGACGTGCCGAGCGCGCACGGCAAGAGCCCCGCCAGCGACGCTGAGGGATCGGCACCGTTCAATGCACCCATCACATCTGTGTGAGTATCGCCCCAGGTCGTGATCAGCCAGTCGCCCGTCAGCAACTGCGAGGCTTGGGCGAAGTCGCCGAGTCTTAGCGGCGAGTAGGGGGGCACCACTGTCACGGGGGAGCGCGCGTAATGCACGAGCGCGTGCGCCGCGCCTGCCGTGGGTGCCACGGCGACGCGCGCCGTAAAGCCGAGCCGGGCGAGAAAGCGCACCAGCCGATGGCAGAAGCGCTCCTGGCCGCCGAACACCGGAGCAGGCGCCCGGGTCGTCGTCGACCGGGAGCAGGCCTCGCGCGCGCGGCTCAGGCGGCGCGAGCGACCGCTCCGCCCGCCGCAGCCCCTCGATCGGCAGCATCGGCAGGTAGAGCGAGGCGACCCTGGTCATCGCAGGCCTCCAACGTGAGGGGGAAGGGATTGCCGTTGCGCTGGCGAGCGAGCTCGACCATCCAGCGCCCCCGGGCGCCGCCCGCGTGCGGCAAGGGCGCGGACGGCGCGGAGCCGACCCGCCAGCGCGTCGCGGTGGCGGACGGCTCGGCGAGCGGACAAACGTCCCGCTTGCGCCAGCGGCGTAATAAGATGGCGGGCTTGCGGCCCTCGGCGGCGGCGAGCTGCAGGGAGCTTCGAGGACGTCGCCGAAGCGCGGCTGCCGCCGCTCAGAGACGCAGCATGAGCGACGGCAAGGACAAGAAGGACCGCGGCGTGGGCCGCGGTCGACCGCCGGCCCACATCCGGTTCAAGCCGGGCGTGTCCGGCAATCCGAAAGGGCGACCGCGCAAGCGGCCGCTCCTAGACATGCCGTACAATCCGGCTGACCTGCCCGCCGCCGCGACCTGCTGCACCGCGTGAAGCCGTCCTCCGGGCTGAGAAGGGTCTGGAAGCCCCACTCGATCACCAGCTCGCACCAGCGCCGGAGCTGTGCTTCACTGAGCTCCTCAACCGGTTCCGTCTTTCTATCCACCTGCATATGCTTCGCGCCTCCTGTCGACGATCAGTGACAGGAGAACCGCTCGTCGGTCGCGACTAGTCAAACGCGTTGTCACCGATCGCATGCAGGAACGTCCCCTCCCCTGCCCGCCTGATGACGACCAAAGCTGCGTCTCGACTTCGCCGCACGCCCGCGGCTCTGTGGCGCGCGAGAGGATGCCGGGATGAACGAAGAGCTCGCCCGAGAGGCGGTCGGCCTGCTCGGCACCGCGGCAGCGACGCTGATCGAGGAAGCGCATCCGCTGCTCGTCGCGCCCCCGGCGACCAAGGGTGACTGCAGCACCGTGGCGCGTGTGCTTCGCCAGCTAGCGTCCAACCTGACCGCCCTGGCCGGAGCGGCTGAAGTGCTCGCGCGAACAAGCTCCGATGTTACTGATCGTCTGTAGAAGGATCGGCGACACCGGCGTCACTAGGGCGGCGTGGACGTACGCGCCCGCCTCACCCAGAACTTGCGCCGGCTGCGCCAAGCGAGAGAGCTGAGCTAGAAAGGTTTCGCCGACGCGGCGGGGATCCACCAAACGTACATCAGCGACCTCGAGCGCGACGCCAGGAACCCGACCATCGCCGTCGTCGAGAAGCTCGCCCGGGCGCTCAACGTGCGCGTGGGCGTACTGCTGGACTGACGACGCCGCGGCGGACGGGATAGGACACTCGCGGCGCTAACGCGTAGAGAAGGTTGGTCAGGAAGACAGGACTCGAGCCTGGAACCCTCTGCTCCCAAAGCAGATACGCTTGTAGAAGGTCTGCTTACAAAGAAGGCTGGCCGAGGCCGGAATGGCTGCAAGGGGCGCACAGCGGATCTCGAAAACAGGCTGCACCCTAACAGCCCCAGACCCGACGGAGCCCGCCCGCGACAGCCCGCTCCGGGCACGCTAGATTGGGTCGCGATGAAGCTTCGCCACATCGAGATCTTCCATGCGGTGTACGTCAACGGCTCAGTGAGCGCCGCCGCGCGGGCACTGAACGTCTCTCAGCCGTCCGTATCCAAGATGCTGCGCCATGCGGAAAGCCTGCTCGGCTTTCAGCTGTTCGAGCGCACCAGCGGCGGCTTAGTCCCCACGCAGGACGCGCATAGCCTGTTCACGGAAGTGAGCGAGATTAACGACCGCGTGCACGCCCTCCGCGAGGCGGGCCGGAATTTGAAGCGCGGCGCTGGCGGCATGCTGCGCATCTCGGCGCTGCCGTCGCTCGCGCTGGATGCGATCCCCACCGCCGTGGCGCAGTTCATGCACGCGCACCAGGAGGTACGATTTGACCTCCAGACCGTCCACCACGACGACCTGCTCCGGAAGCTCTACGAGCGCGAGACCGACGTCGCGGTCGCTTATCAGGCGCCGCCCGCCGCCCCGCTCGCGCAACGCCGGCTTGGCAAGGGCGAACTAGTCGTGCTGTTCCGCGAAGGGGACCTGCCGGACGCGCCGGCCCGGATCGCGCTCGAGCGGCTGCGGGGCAAGCGCTTCATCAGCCTCGCCTCCAGCGGTCCCGTCGGTCAGCTCTTCACCCAGGAACTGCAGCGAATGGAGCTGGAACTGGATGAGGTGGTCTCGGCGCGCACCTTCTACATTGCCGCGGCGCTGGTCCGGCAGGGCGTCGGTATGGCGGTGGTTGATAGCTTCACCGCGCAGGCCGCGCTGGGGCCTGGCCTGGCGATGCGCCCGCTGCAGCCGCCGCTGAGCTTCGACGTTCATGCCATGTTCCTGATCAACCGCCCGCCCGGCGCCCTGGCGACCAGCTTCCTGAAGACGCTCGCGCGGGTGATCGACGCTCCATAACGACAGGCTATAGCGGGTGCTCCATTCGCTATTCGTGGGGCGGATGCGACGCGATTACCGTCCGCATCCGATGATACCGGCGCCCTTTCTCCTCTACCTAGGCCGCAGCGCGGACGCGCTCGGGATCAAGACCTCGCGCGGCTTGGCCGTGTTCAGGCCGGAGGATTGCGTCGGTGAGTTTCGGCACGACGATTGCCCGCAAACGCTCGGGCTGCCGCGGCTCAGCATGGCCGAAGCGGCGGCGGCGGGCGCGCGCACGCTGGTGCTCGGCATCGCCGGGCCGGGCGGCAAGCTCGCCACGGAGCTGGTCGAGGACGCGGCCGCCGCCTTGGCCACGGGGATGAACGTCGCCGCCGGGCTGCACGAGCGGCTGCGCGATCAGCCGTCACTGGCGAGCTTGGCCCGGGAGCGCGGCCTCCGGCTGTTCGACGTGCGCGACCCGCCGTCGGACCTGAGCGTCGGCAAAGGTTACCCGCGGGCGGGCCGGCGGCTGCTAACGGTCGGCACCGACTGTTCCGTGGGTAAGATGTATGCGACGCTCGCACTGACGCGGGGCTTACGCGAACGCGGCGTCCGCGCGGATTTCCGGGCCACCGGCCAGACCGGCATCCTGATCGCCGGGGGAGGGGTGCCGGTCGACGCGGTGGTCGCCGACTTCATCTCCGGGGCGATCGAAGAGCTTGCGCCCGCGCGCGATGACGACGGGTGGGACCTGATCGAAGGGCAAGGGTCGCTGTCCCACCCGTCCTTCGCGGGCGTCTCGCTCGGGCTGCTGCACGGCGCCCAGCCCGAAGCGCTGGTGCTCTGCCACGAGCCCGGGCGCCCCCACATGCGGGGGCTGCCCGGCCGAGCGCTGCCAAACCTCGCCGAATGCCTGGAGCGCAACTTGGAAGCGGCGAAGCTGACGAGCCCGCGCGTGCGTGCCGTCGGTATCTGCCTTAACACCTCGGCGATGGGGAAGGAGGCGGCGCGCCGCCTCCTCGTCCGGACCGAGGACCAACTCGGCCTTCCCTGCACCGATCCCATCGCCTTCGGGGTCGAGCCCATCATCAACCGGTTGCTATGTTCCGCACCTTCCGCGCTCAGCATGATCGCTTCGCACTGACGCGGCAGTTCCGGATCGCCCGCGGCGTGAAAACGGCCGCGGACGTGATCACGGTGACGATCGGCGACGATGGTATCGCCATGGGCCGCGGCGAGGGCGCCCCTTATCCGCGCTACGGCAAAAGCGTGGACAGCGCGCTCCGCGCGATCGGAGAGGTGCGGTCGCTGATCGAAGGCGGTGCCGGTCGCGGGGCGTTGCTGGCCGCCATGCCCGCCGGGGCCGCCCGCAACGCGCTCGACTGCGCGCTGTGGGACTTGGAAGCGCGGCCGAGATGATCGGAGCGCCGGCGTCCGGCCGCATCGCCAGCGCGCTGACCGTGGTAATAGACGCGCCGGACGCGATGGCGCGCGCGGCGGCGGCGATCGCGCGGGCGCCGCTGATTAAGGAAAAGGTCGACGCGAACGATCCGGAGGCGCAGATCCGCGCGGTGCGCGCCGCCGCTCCCGATGCTCGACTCATCGTCGATCCCAACGAAAGCTGGAGCCAGCACCTCGTCGTGGCCTTGCAGCCGCTCCTCGTCGAGCAGCGGGTCGCGCTGCTCGAGCAGCCGGTGCCGGCAGGCGAGGACGAGTGGCTGGAAAGCTTCGAGCCGACCGTACCGATCTGCGCGGACGAGTCGGTGCACGTCGTGGCCGATCTGCCCGCCGTCGCCCGCCGCTACCAGGCGGTGAACGTGAAGCTCGACAAGGCGGGCGGCCTCACCGCCGCATTGGCACTCGCCACCGCGGCGCGCGCGCGAGGCCTCGGCCTGATGACCGGCTGCATGGTCAGCTCCTCCTTTTTGATCGCGCCGGCGCTCCACGTCGCGCGCTTGTCCGACTTCGCCGACCTCGACGGCCCGATCTGGCCGCGGGAGGACCACGTCGGCGGCGTCGCCGACGAGCACGGGTTTCTTCATCCCCCCGCGGCCGGTTTCTGGGGAACGGCATGAGGATGCGCCGCCTGGCGCTGCTGGCCGCGGCGGTTCTTTGCTCGGGCGGCGCGGCGCGGGCGCCCGTCGACCTGCTGATCCGCGGGGGCACCGTCTTCACCGGCTCCGCCGCGCCCTTTGTCGGCGACGTCGCCGTTTCGGGCGATCGCATCCGCGCGGTCGGGCGGCGGCTGGCGGTTCCCGCCCGGCGCACGATCGATGCGCGCGGCATGATCGTCGCGCCGGGCTTCATCGATCCGCACACCCATGCCGGCGACCAGCTCGCCTCGGATGACCCGCGGGTCCGCCTGATTCCCGGCTTCCTGATGCAGGGGGTGACCACCGCCTTTATCGGCAACGACGGCAACGGCGCACCCGAGGTCGAGGCGGTGCTCGGCGGGGCCGCGCGCAAGCCGGTCGGCATCAACTACGCCGCCTATGTGGGCTTGGGCCCGGTGCGCGAGCGGGTGCTCGGCGAGGCGGATCGCGCGCCCACCGCCACCGAACTCGCGCGCATGAGATTGCTGGTCGCGGGCGCGATGTGCCAAGGGGCGCTCGGCTTCTCGACCGGGCTCTTCTACGCGCCGCAGAATTTCGCCACCACCGGCGAGGTCGTCGCGCTGGCCCGCGAAGCGGCGCGGCGCGGCGGCGTCTACGACAGCCATATCCGCGACGAATCCAGCTACACGATCGGCCTCGCCGCCGCGGTGGACGAGGCGATCGCCGTCGGCCGCGCAGCGCGCCTGCCGGTCAACATCTCGCACATCAAGGCGCTCGGCGTCGACGTGCACGGCCAGGCGCCGGCGATCATCGCCAGGGTCGAGGCCGCGCGGCGCGCCGGCCAGCGGGTCACCGCCGACCAATATCCCTGGTCCGCGTCGGGGACGAAACTGGTCGCGGCGCTGGTGCCCCGTTGGGCGCAGGACGGCGGCCGCGCGGCGCTGCTGCGGCGCTTGGCCGACCCCGCGCTGGCCGACCGTCTGCGCCGAGACATGACCGAGAACATGCGTCGACGCGGCGGGGCGGCCTCGCTGCTGATCACCGAAGGGCCGCAGAAGGGTAGGACACTCGCGGACCTTGCGCAGGCGCGCGGCGGGGATGCGGTCACGGCCGCGCTCGCCGTGATCCGCGTGGCGGACCCCGCGGTCGCTTCGTTTAACCAAACCGAGGCCGACATCGCCGCCTTCATGCGCCGGCCCTGGGTAATGACCGGCTCCGACGCCTCGCCGGGGCACCCCCGGGCCTATGGCAGCTTCGCCCGCAAATATGCGGACTATGTCGTCGCGCGGAAGGTGATCCCGCTGCGCGACTTCGTCGAGCGGAGCACGTCGCTCGCCGCCGACAGCTTCGGGCTCGCCGGACGCGGGCGACTGAAGCCCGGAGCTTTCGCCGACATTGTCGTCTTCGATCCGGAGCGATATGCCGCCCGGGCTACCTACGAGCAGCCGACGCTCCTCGCCGCAGGGATGCGTACGGTGGTCGTCAACGGGGTGGTCGCGCTCCATGACGGCGCGCTTACCGGCGCGGCCGCGGGCCGCGCGCTCGCCCATGCGCCGCCGCCCGGCACTTGCCCGTGACGCCCCTGCGCCGCTGGTTCGCCATTCCGCTGTGGCGGCGCGTGCTCGGCGCCCTCGCGCTCGGTCTGTTGTTCGCCTTTATCTGGCCAGAGGCGACGTCGGCGGTGCAGTTCATGGGCGACCTGTTCGTGCGCGCCATCCGCATGCTGGTGGTGCCGATCGTCCTCGTCACCATCGCGGCCGGCATCACGACGCTCGGCGATCCGAAGCGCATCGGCGGCCTCGGCGGGCGCACGGTCGGCCTGTTCGCGCTCACGACGGCCCTGGCCGTCTCCGTCGGCATGGCGGTGGCGACGCTGATCCGACCGGGGGAGGGGGTGCCGCTCGGCCGGGCCGCGCCCCACGCGCTCGGCGAACCGCCGACGCCCTATGAGCAGCTGATCGGCATCATTCCCACCAACATCGTCGACGCGCTCGCCAAAGGCGACATGCTGGCGATCATCTTCGTCGCCATCCTGCTCGGCATCGGTACGCTCCTGGCCGGCGAGGCGGGCCGTCCCCTGGCGACGCTGCTCCAGGCCACCTCGACCGTTCTCTTGAAGATCGTCGGGGTGGTGATGGAGGCGACGCCGTTCGGCGTGTTCGCGCTGATCGCCAATGCGGTCGCGGCAAACGGGGCGGCGGTGTTCGTCAACGTCGGCTGGCTCGCGCTGGCGGTGGTGATCGGCTCGGCGGTCCAAGTCCTGCTGGTCCACAGCCTCCTCCTCAAATTCCTGGCGCGGCTGCCCGTGGCGCGCTTCTTCCGCGGCATCATCGACGCGCTCGTCGTCGCCTTTTCGACCGCGTCGAGCTCGGCGACGCTGCCGATCGCGATGCGCGTGGCGGAAAAGAACCTCGGCATCGCGCCGTCCGTCTATTCGACCACCCTCCCGCTCGGCGCGAGCATCGGCAAGGACGGCACCGCGATGTACGTCGGCCTGCTCAGCATGTTCAGCCTGCAGGCGTTCGGCGTGGCCGTGACGCCGACCGTCTACGGGCTCGTGCTGCTGACGGGCGCGCTCGCCGCCTTCGGCACCGCGCCGGTGCCGTCCGCTTCGCTGTTCATGCTCGCCGCCGTGCTGTCGGCCGTCGGCATCGCGCCCGAACAGACTGCGCTGGTGGTCGGCTTCGTGCTCCCGTTCGACCGCCTGCTCGACATGACCCGCACCGTGCCAAGCGCGAGCGCCAACCTCACCGTCGCCGCCGCGGTGGCACGCTGGGAAGGCGAGCTGGACGACAAGGTGCTGGGTGGGGACGATCAACTGCCGTCCCGGGCCTGATCGGGAGCCGGGCCGAGGGCCCGGGCGTAGCGCCGCATGCGACCTGGTTATACCCGCCCGCCGCCACGCTATGCGCGGCGCGCCATTGCCCGCCCCGCCGATGCCACTAGGTTCCGCCTATGCAACGACCCCTTCCTGGATGGCGCGCGGCCCTGTTCGCCGTCGCGCTCTCCGCCGCTCCGCCCGCCCTCGCCCAATCGCTGCAGCAGCGCGTGGAGGCGCGGCTGGCACAGGTCGGGCCCGGTCCTCGCTTCGGCCTCATCGTGCTGGATGCGGACGGCCGTGAGCTCGTCGCCATACAGCCGGACGAGCGGTTTATCCCGGCGTCCAACACCAAGCTGCTGACCACCGCCGCGGCCTATACCACCTTCGGCGACATCGATCGGCCGGACGGTGCCGGCGGCGCCGCGGTGCGCCTGGAGCGGAACGGCGGAGCCGTGCCCGACGTGGTGCTGGTCGGCAACGGCGATGCGCGCCTGTCGAGCGCGGACGACTGCCTCGCGAACTGCCTCGCCACGCTGGCCGACGCGGTGGCGGCACGGACGCGGCGCGTCGGCGACGTGGTCGGCGACGACAGCCTGTTTCCGGACCAGCGCTGGAGCCCAGGCATGAGCTGGAATAACATCCCTACCCGCTCCGGCACCGCGATCTCCGCGTTGAGCCTCGACGACAACGAGCTGCCGCTCCGCGTCGTGCCCACCCGCCCCGGCGCGCCGCCGCGCGTCGAGCTGCTCCCTTATTACCGGGTCGACAACCGCGCGGTCACCGTCACCGGGAGAGAAACGAACCTCGTAGTCGACCGCATGCCGGCCGGCGACCTCGTCCGGCTGTCGGGCACGGTCGCGGCGGGCGCGGCGCCCGAGCTGCTGCGCCTCGGCATCGACGATCCCGCCCATTTCGCCGCCTGGCGCTTTCGGACCCTGCTCGAAGCGCGCGGCGTTAGGGTCGGAGGGCAAGTCGGCGTGCGCCACCGCCCCGCGGGTCCGCTCGACGACCCCAAGCGGCGCGGGGGCGCGCCGTCGCCGCGCCCGCCGCGGCAGGCCCCCCTCGCCAAGCTCATCCCGCCGCCGCTCGCGGCCGATGTCGTCCGGATCAACAAAGTCAGCCAGAACCTCCATGCCGAGCTGATGCTGCGCCGCCTGGGTCTCGTGTCCGGCACCGGCTCGATCGCCGACGGTGTCGTCGCGGTGCAGGCGATGATGGAACGGGCGGGCGTGCCGCGGACGGGCTGGGACATTTCGGACGGCTCGGGGATGTCGACTTACAACCGGCTGGCGCCGCGGGGCGTGGCGACGCTGCTGCGCTGGATCGCGGCGCAGCCCTGGGGCGCCCGCTGGCGCGAAACGCTGCCGATTGCGGGCGTCGACGGCACGCTCGCCCGGCGTTTTGGGGGCACGCCGCTCGAAGGCCGCCTTTTCGCCAAGACCGGCACCCTCAATGCTACCAACGCGCTGTCCGGCTACATGACCGCCAAAAGCGGCCGGACCCTTATCTTCTCGGCCTATGCCAACGATGTGCCGGAAGGCGTGACGGCTACGAAGGCGATGGACGAGGCGCTGGCGCTGATCGCCGAGGGGAACTGAAGGTTGTTTCAGCGAAACTGAAACAGGGCGGTGCCGCATCCGCGTTAGCGGATCAGAGGTTCGCCCTGATCACCGCGTCGCCGGTATCCCGCCGGAGCTCGCCGATGCCGGTCTCCCGGTGCCGGGTCGGGTGGACGCGATTGGTGAGCAGGGTCCAGGCGAGCCCCCGATCGAAATCGATCCAAAGGCCGGTGCCGACGAAGCCTGTATGCCCGATTGTCTCGGCCGAGCAGGCGTCGCCGCCGTGCCAGCCGTCGAAGCGCTTCTCCCAGCCGCAGGTCCGGTCGGCATGCACCCGCGTACGTACCGCGTGGAGCATCGTCGGCGAGGCGCCGCTGCCGTCGAGCAGCCCTCCGGCGAAGTCCAGCACCCCAGCGACCGTGCCGAACAGCCCCGCGTGGCCCGGTGCGCCGCCCAGCGCCCAAGCGTTCTCGTCGTGCACCTCGCCCTTGATCATCCGCCCGCGCCAGGTACAGGCTTCGGTGGCGACCGCCGGCCCGGGCGGCGGGCCGTAGGCGAGGCCCGGACCGAGTGGCCAGGCGGAGAGCGGCGCGCCGGTAATCCGTTCGATCGCAATGCCGAGCAGGATGAAGTTGATGTCGGAATAGACGGCCGGCCCGTGCCGCCACTCGCGCTGCAGCACGAACGCGCGTAGCCGGGCCGGATCGTCGCCATAGGTGTAGATCGGCTCCACCGCGGGCAGGAAGCTGCGGTGGGCGAGGCAGTCCCGGAAGGTCAGGCGCCGCTCGGCGGCGTTCGCGACATCGTACTGGCGAAGGTCCGGGACGGCATCGGTGAGCGGCCGGTCGAGATCGAGCCGGCCTTCGTCCGCCAACCGCAGGATCATGGTGGTGCTGGCGATCACCTTGGACAAGGAGGCAAGGTCGAACCAGTGGTCCCGCGTCAGCGGCTCGGCCTGCGGGACCAATGCCGCCATGCCGTCCAGGCGCACGGCCCGTCGTCCGTTCGCGCCGACGATGCCGAGCGCCGCCCCGGGAATCCGCCCGCTCGCGATCGCGGCCCGCGCGGGAGCGAACGCGGCTTCCGCCATCTCTTCCACTATGCGGCCTCCTCGCCCGCCGGCCGCGCGCTACCCCGCGCGGCCTCGGCGCGCGGGGTAGCTCCGCTGCGGATCGCTCCTCCTTACCGCAGCCGGAGGCGGATGCCGGCGCGGAAGGCGCGGCCGAGCAGGTCGCTATAGGTGCTGTTCGCCGCCAGGCCGGTTTCCGGCAGCAGGATGGGATCGGCGTCGAAGACGTTGGTGACGTTCACGAAGAACTCGCCGTCGCCGTCGCCGCGGGCATCGAATTTCGTCGTCACGTTGAGGTCGACGTAGAAGGCACCTTCGATGTCGTTGCTGTCGTAGGTCGGGAACTGGGTGGTCGAAATCGGGCAGTCGGTCGAGCATTCGATGCCGCCCGCGTCGAACTTGCCCGAGCTGACGCCGCGCCCGACGGTGGTGATCGAGTAGCTGGGCGTGTCGTAGGTGGCGCTGATGCGGTAGATCCACCTGGGCGTGCTCGCCTGGCCGGCGTTCACGCCGACGGAATCGAGCGGCACCGTGTTCTGGATGCCCTGGTCGATGATGTTGTCGAAATAGCGCGTCGCCACGGCGCGCAGGGCGACGCTGCCCGGACCAGCAGCGAAGAGGCTGCCCACCCGCCGGCGATAGGATGTTTCGAAGTCGATGCCGCGCACCAGCTGGTTGGCGAAGTTGAACGGCTGGCTGCGGAAGAGGAGCCGAGCGGCGGTGTTCGGATCGGCGGTGATCGCGTCGCAGAACTCGGTCCGTCCCTCCGAACAGCGGTTGATGATCTCCTGCGCGCTCAGGCTGCCGATCGCGTCCTCCACCTCAATGCGGAAATAATCGACGGAGGCGTTGAAGCCGGGGAAGAAGCGCGGCGAGACGACCGCGCCGATGTTCAGCGAATCCGCCTTTTCTGGCTCGAGGTCCAGATTGCCAGTGACGGTGGCGGAAAAGGAGATGCTCGCCGGAAAGGTGACGGTCCCCGGCCCCGGTCCCGGAAAGAAGGGGTTGCGCACCGCGTCGCTGTTCGACGAGCCGGCCGCAAACAGCTCGTTGAGGTTGGGCGCGCGGATATCGCGCGAGCGCGTCACTCGGAAGCGGATGTCGTCGATCGGCTGCCAGGTGCCGCCCACCCGCCAAGTCGTGACATAGCCGGACGTCGAATAATCGGTGCCGCGCACGGCGCCGCTAAATTCGAGGCCGAGGCCCAGCGGCACGACCGTTTCGACGTAAGCCTCCTTCACGTCGTAGCGGCCGTTGGTGGGCAGGAAGTTGCCGACCGACCAGCGGTTGATCGTGCTGTTCGGGCCGACGATCGGCTGGAATTCCTCCGGCACGAAGCCGGTGATCTTCTCCTCGCGATATTCCGCGCCGACCGCCAGGCTGACGTCGCCCGCCCAGGTCGCGAACGGCGTGAGCGACAGGTTGGCGCCCGCCACCGTCTGCTCGACCTTCTCGTCGCGGTAGGGATCGCCGAGCACGTAGGAGAAGGCCGCCGGATTGGCGACGCCGATCCCGAGCCGGTTGAGCGGCACGCAGTTCGGGTCGTTGTTGTTCGGATTGGCGTCGGCGTTGATGCGGCAGACGATGGGGCTAGAGGTATCGCCACGCACGGAGAACACCGCGTCGACCGCGTTCGCCATGCGTTGCGTGTGCATTATGTTGCGGAGCTGCTCGCGCAGGTCGGCGCGCCCGTACTGGCCATAGATGTCCCATGCGGCGCGCTCGCCGAATGCCTGGAATTCGCCCTGCGCGCCGAGCGCGTAGCGCTGCACCCTGCGCTCGTTGTTGGCGACGCGGAACGGCAGGTCGACCGCGCTGGTGCCGATGCCGACCGCGGTGATGCCCGCCAGCCGCTGCGGCCCGAGCGCCCGGATCAGGAACGCGTTGTCCGGCGCCAGCGTGCTCGCTCCGCCGGTGCCGACCCCGATGTTGGTGGGGCTGGCGGTGGCGGACGTCGCCAGATTCGGACCGGCGTTGAAGAACACTTCCTGCCGATTGTACGCGGCTTCGGCGAACAGCTCGATCCCGTTTGCCACTTCGAAGCTTAGCCGGCCGAAGACGCCGTAACGGTCGTCCTCCGGATCGAGACCGATGCGGCGGCCCGTGTCGTTGAGCCGCCAGTCGCCGCCCTGCGTCAGCGTCGGCGGCGCCGCGCCGGTGGGCAACGGAAAGGTCAGCGCGCCATATTGGAACTGATTCACCGACCCGCCCGAGCCGAAGTAGATCCCCCGCAGGCGGTTCGGCGTACCACCGGCGGACGACAGGATCAGCCCGCCTGGCGTCGAGTTCGCCGCACCCACCATGCGCCGGAGCAGGAAGCGCGGGGTCCTGCTGGTGGCGGTGAAGGCCGGATCCTGGATCCGCACGAAGCCCCGCTGGTTCCACTCGCGATCGACCTCGAAGATGCCGTCGCGGTGGGCGATCTCACCGCTCAGCAGCAGGCGGCCGCGGCCGCCGGCGAAGGGCAGGCCGCCGGCGAGGCCGGCCGAATAGTTGAAGCCGTCACCGCGGCTGGTGACGCCGATGTCGGCCTGCGCCGTCAGCCCGTCGAAGTCCTTGTCGAGAATGAAGTTGACCACGCCGGCGACCGCGTCCGAGCCGTAGGTGGCCGAAGCGCCGCCGGTGACCACCTCGACCCGCTCGACGAGCAGCTGCGGGATGGTGTTGACGTCGACCAGGCCGGTGATCGTCGAGCCGACTGAGCGCCGGCCGTCGAGCAGGACCAGCGTGCGGATCTCGCCGAGGTTGCGGAGGTTGAGCGCGTTGATGCCCGCTTGGCCGCTGCTCAGGTTGAGGCGCGAGTTCGATGGCCGGGTGGAGCCGGCGAGCGCCGGCAGCTGGTTGACGAAGTCGGCGATGTTGTTGGTCGGCGAGCTGTTCTGGATGTCTTCCCGCGTCAGCACGGTGAGCGGGGTTGGCGCCTGGTAACCGTCGCGCGCGATGCGCGTGCCGGTGACGACGATGTCGCCGCCTGCCGGCGCGGCGGCGGGCAATTCGGCTGCCTGGGCGGTCGTGGCGGCCACGTCCTCGGTCGGCGCGGTCTGCGCCGACACGCCGCTGGCCATCGCTAGCGCGGCAAGGCTGGAGAAAATGAGGAAACGGGTCTTGGGACGCCCAAGCCTCGACCGAACAAGCATCCGAACCCCCTTCATAGCCGACTACGCCCTGGATCGGGAACGCTACCGCCCGCCAATCTTCGTCTCCCCGCGCCGGCATCTTAGGTGGCGGTTCACGGGCAGGTTTACCGGAACGTGCCGGGCCGCGGCGAGCAGCGTCAATGGAGCGCGGGGTTCCATTGCTTTGCTGGCCCATAGACGCAGACTATAGCTCCCCCATAGCCTGGTCTTATGGCCGCCCGAGCCTTTGCGATGCCATGCGCCGGCCGGCGAAGCGCTAGCCTGCCCCGCCACGCACTGAGTTTATGTCACCGATGCTCGACCGCCGCTCATTCCTGCTCGGCTCCGCCGCGGCGCTGGCGCTCGCGTCGGCCGGCTGCCGCACCGCGTTGCCGCTACCGCGGAGCCACCCGCGGCGGGTGGACGCCGCCGGACTGTCGGCGCCGCTCGACATCGTCGACGACGCCTATGGCGTTCCCCACGTCCGCGCGCGATCGATCCCCGACGCCTTCTTCGGCCAGGGCTATGTCGTCGCCCGCGACCGGCTGTTCCAGATCGACCTCGCGCACCGCCGCGAGATGGGACGCCTCGCCGAAGCGTTCGGCGCCGAGTTCGCCGCGCACGACGCCGCGGCCCGCTTGTTCCACTACCGCGGCGACCTGAACCGGGAGCTGGCGGCCGTGCCCGCCGACATCCTGGCCTGCGCGCGCGCCTATGTCGCGGGCATCAACGCGCGCATCGACGAGGTCTTGGCCGATCCCGCGCTGCTGCCGCTCGAATATGGCATCCTCGGCGTCGGCCCGCTGAAGTGGGACCTGCGCGACCTGGTGCTGGCCCGCGGCGTCCAGGGCAGCAGCGTCGACGACGAGATCCGTCGCGCCCGGCTCGCGGCGCTGGGGCTGCTCGCGCTCGACAAGGTGATGGCACCGCTGCGCCCGGCCTGGACGTTGCGCGTGCCCGAAGGGCTCGATGCGGCGGCCGTGTCGGAGGCCGATCTCGGCGTGCTGCGGCTCGGCGGGCTGCCGTTCGGCTCGCTCGTCCCCGACCCGGCCGCGCCCGCCGCGAAGGCTGGCGATCGCGCGGGGGCCGGCAGCAACGCTTGGACGATCGCGCCGGCGCGCAGTGCGACGGGGCGGCCGATCCTCGCCAACGACCCGCATCTGGGCATCGGCGGGTTCGGGCCCCGCCATGTCGCCCACCTCAGCGCCCCCGGCCTCGACGTGATCGGCGCCGGCTCGCCCGGCCTGCCCGGGATCATGCAGGGCCACACCGACCGTTTCGCCTTCGGCCGCACCAATTTCCACATCGACCAGGAGGACCTGTTCGTCCTCCGCCTGCATCCGGACGATCCGGAGCGCTACTGGCACGGCGGCGGCTGGCGGCCGTTCGAACGGGTCGAGATCGCCGTTCCGGTGCGCGGCGCGGCCCCGCAGGCCGCCACGCTGCGCTATGCCGCGCAGGGGCCGGTGGTGTCCCACGATCCCGCCAGACGCCGCGCCACCGCGCTCGCCGCGATCGAGCTGCAGCCGGGCGCCAGCGGGGCGTTCGCGATGATCGCGATCAACCTCGCCCGCGACTGGACGAGCCTGCGCGACGCGTTCCGCTTCCATCCGTCGCCGACCAACTTCCACTACGCGGACGTCGACGGGCACCACGGCTGGCAGGTGATCGGCTTTATGCCAGTGCGCCGCCGGGGCGACGGGCTGCTGCCCGTGCCCGGCGACGGCCGCTACGACTGGACCGGGATGCGCGACTTCCGCGCGCTGCCGAGCGAGTATAACCCGGCGAAGGGCTGGTTCGCCTCGGCCAATCAGAACAACCTGCCGCTGGGCTGGCCGCGCGATCGCATCCCGGCCTTCTCCTTCCGCGATCCTTATCGTTACGAGCGGATCGCGAGCGTGCTCGCGGCCCAGCCGAAGCACGGGCTGGCGGACAGCGTCGCCCTCCAGCAGGACACGCTATCGACGCCGGCGCGCCGGTTGATCGAACTGCTGCCCGCGCGCGGCTCGCCGGGCGCGCAGCCCGCGATCGCCATGCTGCGCGGCTGGGATGCTCGAGTGGACGGCGGCAGCGGGCCGGCCGCCTTGTTCGAGATCCTGTGGCGCGAGCTCGGCGATCGCCTGCTCGCCGCGGTCGTGCCCGAAAGGGCGCGCGCGCTCGTGACGGAAATCGCGCCGTCGGTGCTGCTGGACCTGTTGGGGCGCCCCGACGCGAGGCTGGGCCCGGAGCCGGCCAGGGCGCGCGACGCCCTGTTCGATGCGGCGCTCGCCGCCGCCTGGCTCAGCGCGCGCGAACGGCTGGGCCCTGATCCCGCCGCCTGGCGCTGGGCGACGCTGCATCAGGTGCGCATCGCGCACCCGCTGTCACGCATTCCTGCCATCGCCGCCGCCTTTCCGGCGATCGAAGGCGGCGGATCGGGGGGTGACGCCTATACGGTGATGGCGCGTTGGGTGCGCGACGCGCCGGGTTGGAACACCAGTGGTGGCGCCAGCTACGTGCAGGTGATCGACGTGGGCGCTTGGGACAATTCGTTGATGCTCAACCTGCCGGGGCAGTCGAACGATCCGCGCTCGCCGCAATACCGCGACCAGTACGACCCCTGGCTCCGCGGCGAGATGCGGCCGTTGCTGTTCAGCCGCGCCGCGGTCGACGCGCGCGCTGCCGGCCGCACGCGGCTTCGCCCGCCGAGGAACCCGTCATGATCGCCCCCCTTCCCTTCCCCGCAGCGCCGGAGCCGACCCACGGCTTTCCGCTGCGCGACGGCATCGTCCACGGCGAGGAGGTACCGCTGCCGCTGATCGCGCGGGAGGTCGGCACGCCGGTGTTCGTCTATTCCGCCAGCGCAATGCGGCAGGAAGCGCGGCGGCTCCGATCGGCCTTGGCGAGCCTGGCCGATCCGCTGATCGCCTATGCCGTCAAGGCCAACCCCAATGCTGCTGTGCTGGCGACGCTGGCCCGCGAGGGGCTCGGCGCCGACGTGGTGTCGGGCGGCGAGTATCGGCGCGCGCGCGCGGCTGGGGTGCCGCCGGAGAAGATCGTCTTCTCCGGCGTCGGCAAGACGGCCGCGGAGATGGCGCTCGCGCTTGACGGCGGGCTTTGCCAGTTCAACCTCGAGTCCTTGGCCGAAGCCGAGATGCTGTCGGCGGTCGCGACCGCGCTGGGGCGCACCGCGCCCGTCGCGTTCCGCGTCAACCCGGACGTCGCGGCGGGTTCGCACGCCAAAATTTCCACCGGCGCCGCGCACAACAAGTTCGGCATCGCGATTAGCGAAGCATCAACCGCCTGCGCCCGGGTGCGCGAACTGCCCGGCCTCCGGCTGTGCGGCTTCGCCGTCCATATTGGCAGCCAGCTCACCAGCCTCGCCCCGCTCGAGGAAGCCTTCGGCAAGGTGGGCGCGACTATCGAACGGCTGCGGCGCGAGGGGCACGACATCTGCACGGCGGACCTCGGCGGCGGGCTCGGCATCCGGTACGATCCCGCGGCGCCGCGCCCGCCCACGCCCGAAGCCTATGGGGCGCTGGTCGCGCGCGTCACGCGGGGCTGGGACGTGCGGCTGATCTTCGAACCCGGCCGCTTGATCGTCGGCGAGGCGGGCGTGCTCCTGACGGAGGTGATTCGGGTGAAACCCGGGCCGCGCCATCCGTTTGTGATCCTTGATGCCGCGATGAACGACCTGATGCGCCCGAGCCTGTACGACGCATGGCACGAGATCGACGCCGTCCAGCCGAAGGCGGACAGGATGATCGCCGACGTGGTCGGCCCGGTTTGCGAAACGGGCGACACCTTCGCCGTGGCTCGGCCGCTGGAGCGGGTCGCAGCAGGGGAGCTGATGATCATCCGCACCGCCGGCGCCTATGCCGCCAGTATGGGCAGTACCTATAATTCGCGGCCGCTGACGCCCGAAGTGCTCGTCGACGGCGGCAACTGGGCCGTGATCCGCCCGCGCCAGGATATTGAGGCGTTGCTGCGAGAACGGGTGCCGGCCTGGCTGTAGCCGCCCCCCGCCGCGGACCGCGGGCTGGCCGATCGGTGGGGCATGTTCGGCATTGGCCGGATGACGGCCGGGCCGATCGGCGGTAAGCGCCGTCGCGAAGATGGCGGGAGACGAGCATGCGGGCGTTGATGACCACGGCAGCCTTGGGCGCGCTGATTGTCTGCGGGAACGCGGACGCCCAGGATCGCGGGCAGGCGGGCAATCTGGCGCCGGGCGGCGGATCGAAGGAGCAAAGCCGGCCCCGCGAGGAGGCCGGCACCCGTCCCGGCGCGCCGGTCGAGACCGGCCCTAAAAGCGTTCCCGAATTTCAGCCCGCTTTTCCCGGGCAGACCCGCGCGCCTGCGATGAAGACCCGCACCGCGGTCCAGGTCACGGAGATCGCCGGCGGCTTCGAGAAGCCTTGGGCGATCGCCTTCCTGCTGGACGGCCGGATGCTGGTGACCGAGAAGCCCGGCCGGCTCCGCATCGTGACCGCCCAAGGCGGCAAGTCCGAACCGGTCGCGGGCCTGCCCCGTGTGGACGCGCGCGGCCAGGGCGGCCTGCTCGACGTCGAGCTCGGCCCGGATTTCCGCCGGAACGGCCAGATCTACTGGACCTATTACGAGCCTCGGCAGGGCGGCAACGGCCTGGCCGTGGCGCGCGGCCGGCTGGTCGACGGGCCCCGGCCGCGGGTGGACGATGTCCGGGTGATCTTTCGCATGCTGCCGACGCTGGAATCGACGCTGCACGCCGGCGGCCGGATGGTCTGGGCGCGCGACGGAAAGCTTTTCGTCACGCTCGGCGAGCGTTCGATCCTGCCGGGCCGGGTGCAGGCGCAGCGGCTGGACAGCCATTTCGGCAAGATCATCCGCATCAACGCCGACGGCAGCGTGCCGCACGACAACCCGTTCGTCGGACGCCCGGGGACGCGGTCCGAGATTTGGTCCTCCGGCCATCGCAACATCCTGTCCGCCGCGCTCGACGGCCGCGGCCGCCTTTGGGAGGTCGAGATGGGCCCCCGCGGCGGCGACGAGCTGAACCGGCCGGAACCGGGAAGGGATTACGGCTGGCCGACGATCGGCTACGGCGAGGAATATTCGGGAGCGCCGATCCACGCGCGCACGCAAGCGCCCGCCATGGAGCAGCCCGTCTACTACTGGGACCCGGTGATCTCCCCGTCGGGGATGGTCATCTACTCGGGCAAGCTTTTCCCCGAATGGCGCGGGAACGTCTTTATCGGCGGCCTGTCGAGCAAGGCGCTGGTGCGGCTGGTGATGAACGGCGACCGGGTCGCCGGCGAGGAGCGGCTGCTGACCGATCGCGACGCCCGCATCCGCGAAGTCGTTGAGGGGCCCGACGGCGCGCTGTACCTGCTCACGGACGCGGCGAACGGCAGCCTGCTGAAGCTCACGCCCCGGACCTGATCGAGCCAAAGCCTGAGGGCCCGGGCAAGCGTCACTTCAGCTTGACGAAGGCCACCGCGTTGTTCGGGTTCATCGGGATCACCAGCTGGTTCGCGCCCATGTCCAGGCACATGGAGGCCGCGCTCGGGATCCCGCTCGCGATTAGCTCCGCCGGCTTGCCCGGCCGGATGCGCGACACCCCGCCCAGCCGCACGCTGCTCAAATATTTGGTGCCGTCGCCCATGATCACTAGGCCGTCGCTGCCCGGCTGAGCGGCCCGCTCCGTCCTCACTAGCTCGCCGCCGGTGGTGAAGGTCAGCACGTCGGCATTGCCCATGTTCGCGACCACGACGTTGCCGTTCTCGTTCATCGCCACCCCGTTCGGCAGCGATAGTGGCGCCCCTTCGAGGAACACGGTCGCTTGGCCCGCAGGGGTGATTCGGTAGATGCGCATGGCCGTTTTGCCGTCGGCGCTGCCGGTCTGCGAAGCATAGATCGTACCGTCGCGGGCAACGGCGATGTCGTTCAGCCACGTCGCGCCCGCCACCTTGACCTCGCCGGCGGGCGCCCCGGTCCGCACGTCGAACATGCGGATGACGGCCACCCGCGGCACGCCGTCCGCCGTGCCGCCGTCGCTGTCGGCGAGGTAGAGCCGGCCGGCGCGTATCTCGCTGCCGAAAGGGTGGTTGAGCGTCAGGCCCTCGCGGTTACCGCCGATCCAGCGCGCCGTGTGGACCGAGCCGTCGTGGTTGAGCAGGGACACGAAGCCATCGTTCGGAACCTCGTTCTGATTGGCGCCGCGGTTTACCACCATGATCAGGTCGCGCGTAGCGTCGTACACGCAGCTTTCGGCGCTCACGACGGCGCCGTACACTTTCACGTTCGGCGATAGGGGCGCGTACTTGCCTTCGCTCATGATCCCGAGCGGCCGCCCCGCCTCGAAGGGAGCGGCGGGCGGCGCGGGAGCGACCTGGGCGGCGGTGGCCGTCACGGCAATGAACAGCGCCGACAGGCTCGAGGCGATGGCTGTCGTCATTCCGTTCCCTCCCCGCTCGCCGAGCCCGTCATGGGGCCGCGCTCGACCCTATGCGATCGGGCCTCCGTTGACGACCATAGGTGGCCGAGTAGTCCGGCGGGAGCGCTCGGGTGGCCGCTTTTGGCCGGCAATGAACGTCAGTGACGAGACCCGGTCGTTGCCGTAGCCGCCCACACGTGCCTTGGTGATTGGGCTTGATACCGGCTCGGATGTCGGACCCAGAAAGCATCAAGCGTAGGCGTACGACCCGCCCTTCCCCAACGCCGCCTGGTAGGCGGGGCGGGCATGAACCTTGGCAAGCCAAGCGATCGTCGCTGGCCGACTTTCGTCCAACCCGCCGCGTGCGCGGGCGGCCTCGAGCGGGAAGCTCATCATGATGTCCGCAGCCGTGAGCCGGTCGCCGGCGAACCAGGGACGCGCGGCAAGCTCGCCCTCGATGAAGTCGAGGTGGACGTCGATCATGGGCTGGATGCGCCTGGTCGCGATCCTGCCCATCACGGGCACGCGGCTCAGCACCAGCTTGACGAGCAGCGGCGGCATCACCGAGCCCTCGGCGTAGTGGAGGAAGAAGCGGTAGCGCAGGCCCGCCTCGCGCTCCGGCGGCGGGCCGAGCTTCCCATCGGCCTTCCCCACCAGATACTCGACGATTGCGCCCGTTTCCGCGACCACGCGCCCGTCGTCCTCGATCACCGGCGCCTTGCCGAGCGGGTGCACCCGGCGCAGCTCGGGCGGGGCTAGCATGGTTTTCACGTTCCGCTCGTAGCGGTGCAGCTCGTAGGGCAGTCCGAGCTCCTCCAGCATCCAGAGCACGCGCTGCGAGCGGCTGTTCTCGAGATGGTGTACAATGATCATTGGCACGCTCCTGACCTGTGACGGTCCCTCGGCGGACGGCGTCGGACGCGCAATGTACTACTTCGCCGGCCTTAGCCGCGCATGCTACTCCGCCTTGCGCCGGACGGACCACACCAGCCCCGCCACGGCGGTGACGAGGGTGCCCACGGCGCCGATCACGGTGGCGACGGCCAGCAAGGTCTGCGAGTCGAGGTCGGTCATGGTCGTTCTCCGAGTCAGGAGCGCAGAATATAACCAGAACGGTTAGCTGTAGGACATAGGAAATCCGCTGCCCTGGTTAGGCGTCGTTGGCCGGGGCGGCGCGCTCTTCGGCTCCGTCCGGATAACGGCCGGCGAGCCGGAGCTGGCGCACGATGGCGTTGAACCCGGCCGTGCACCCCTGGGCGCGGCCGATGTCGTTGGTGGCCCCGGCCGCGTCCCAGAAACTGAGCAAAGGCCAGCGGTCGGGACAGTGCGGCAGGAGGCACCGCAACGCCAAGCGCACGTCGAAGGTCTGCACGGGCCCGTCGACCGACCGCTGCATGGCCGCGCGCAGCACCTGGAGCGACAGCCAGATCACGACCTGCCGGTGCTTGGGACGAGGAGCGCTCACCGGAAGTCGTGCGACTTGACGCGGATCACTTCTTCCGGGTCGGCGCCCCCGTCGAAGGGCGGCCAGTAGACGTCGCGGGCGGCCGGGCTCCAACCGGCGTCGCCCCGGTCGGGCGAGCCCGGGTGCTGGCCGGCGTCGCCGCGCCCGGTCCGGTGCGGGAACGCCATCTCGCCCACGCGCCTGAGCAGGTCGCCGTGGTCGACGATCTGCTCGCAGATAACGTGGATGACCTCGCCCTCGCGCTGCACCCGGCCGCGCAGGCCAACCATCGCGGCCGACATGACCGTGCGCCGCTGCGCCTCGAAGCGGTCGGGCCAGATGATGCCGTTGGCGATACCGCTCTCGTCCTCGATGGTGATGAACAGCACGCCCTTGGCCGAGCCGGGCTTCTGGCGGACGAGGATGATGCCGGCGACCTCCACGCGGCGGCCGTCCTTCACGCGATGGAGGTCGCCGCAGCGCGTCACCCCGCGCGCGGCCAGCTCGTTGCGCAGGAACTCGAGCGGGTGGGCGCGCAAGCTGAGCTGGAGCGAGCGGTAGTCCTCCACCACCTCCCGCCCGTCCGCCATGGGGCGGAGCGCGACCGTGGGCTCCAGTCCTTCGGCGCTGAACGCGGCCTCGCGCGCGTCGGCGGCCGCGAACAGCGGCAGCGGCGCTTCGCCCAAGCCGCGCACCCTCCATAGTCCCTGGCGACGGTCGGCCCCAAGCGCGTGAAAGGCGTCCGCCTCCGCCAGCCGCTCGATTGCAGCCCGGGGCACGCCCGATCTGCGCCAGACGTCCTCGACGGCCTCGAACGGTGCGTCGCCGCGCGCCGCCACGATTGCGGCCCCGTGGACGTTCGCCAGCCCCTTCACCTGCCGCAGGCCGAGGCGGACCGCGAGGTGGCGCCTGCCGGTCGGCTCCAGCGTGCAGTCCCAGCGGCTCGCGTTCACGCACGGGGGCCGGACCTCCACGCCGTGGTCGCGCGCGTCGCGGACGACTTGGGCCGGCGCGTAGAACCCCATCGGCTGCGCGTTCATCAGCGCCGCGCAGAACACGTCGGGGTGGTGGCACTTCATCCACGATGAGGCGTAGGCGATCTTGGCGAAGCTCGCCGCGTGACTCTCGGGGAAGCCGTAGGAGCCGAAGCCTTCGATCTGCTTGAAGGTGCGCTCGGCGAAGTCGCGCGGGTAGTCCCTGGCCACCATGCCCTCGACCAGCTTGTCGTAGAAGTGGCTCACCCCGCCCGTGATCTTGAATGTCGCCATGGCGCGGCGGAGCTGGTCGGCCTCTTGCGGCGTGAAGCCCGCGCCGACGATCGCGACCTTCATCGCCTGCTCCTGGAAGAGCGGCACGCCGAGCGTCTTCTCCAGCACGGCGCGGAGCTCGGGCTTAGGGTACTCCGGCCGCTCCAGCCCCTCGCGGCGGCGTAGGTAGGGATGGACCATGTCGCCCTGGATGGGGCCGGGCCGGACGATGGCGACCTCGATGACGAGGTCGTAGAAACGCTGCGGCTTCATGCGCGGCAGCATGGCCATCTGCGCCCGGCTCTCGATCTGGAACGTCCCCAGCGTGTCCGCGCGGCGGATCATGGCGTAGGTGGCGGGGTCGTCGTCTTGAAGGTCGGCGAGGCCGATGCGGATGCCCTTCTCCGCGTCGAGCAGGTTGAAGGCGCGGTTCATGCAGCCGAGCATGCCGAGCCCGAGGACGTCGACCTTCATGAAGCGCAGTGCGTCGATGTCGTCCTTGTCCCACTCGATGATCTGCCGGTCGGCCATGCGGGCCGGCTCGATGGGCACGAGGTCGTCCAGCCGGTCGGCGGTGAGCACGAAGCCGCCCGGGTGCTGGCTCATGTGGCGCGGGTGCCCGATGAGCTTGCGCGCGAGGTCGAGGGCGAGCCGAAGCCTTCGGTCGTCGAGGTTGAGGCCGAGCTCGGCCACCTGCTTCTCGCCCACGCCCTCCTGGCTCCAGCCCCAGACCAGCCCGGACAGAGCCTTGGTCAGGTCCTCCGGCAAGCCCAGCGCCTTGCCGACGTCGCGGATCGCACCTTTCGGACGGTAGCGACTGACCACGGCCGTCAGAGCGGCGTGCTGCCGCCCGTAGGTCTCGAAGATCCACTGAATGATCTCCTCCCGACGCTCATGCTCGAAGTCGACGTCGATGTCGGGGGGCTCGCGGCGCTCGCCGGAGACGAAGCGCTCGAACAGCAGCTCGTGCTTGATCGGATCGATGCTGGTGATGCCGAGGACGAAACACACGCAGCTGTTCGCCGCCGAGCCGCGCCCTTGGCACAGGATGCCGCGCCGCCGGCTCTCGGCGACGATGGCGTTCACCGTCAGGAAGTAAGGGGCGTAGTCGAGCTTGCGGATGAGGCGCAGCTCGTGGCCGAGCTGCTCGGCGTAGCGGTCGGGCACGCCGTCCGGGAACATAGCGCGGGCCGCGTCCCAGGTCAGGCGCTCCAGCGCGCCCTGCGCGTCCGTGCCCTCGATCACGCGCTCGTGCGGGTACTGGTAGCGGAGCTCGTCGAGCGAGAAGGTGCAGGCGCTCGCGATGTCGGCCGTCGCCTGCACCGCGTCGCGAAAGTCGCGGAAGCGTCGCTCCATCTCCTCCGGCGCCTGCAGGTGGCGGTCGGCGTGGCGCTCGCGCCGGTGGCCGAGCTCGTCCACCGTGCAGCCGTGCCGGATGGCTGTGATCACGTCCTGGAGCAGCCGCGCCTCAGGCACGTGGAACAGCACGTCGCCGGTCGCCACGGGGCGGACCCGCGCCGCGCGCGCTTGGGCCGCGAGCGCGTGCAGCCGCGCGATGTCGTCCGGCCGGCGACGGAAAGTTAGAGCCATATGCGCGCGCTTGCCGAAGGCATCGCGCAGGTGGCCGAGCTCGGTCGCGGTCTCCTCGCCCGGCATGCCAGGTAGCAGGACGGCGATAAGACCATCGGCATGGTCAGCCACGTCGCTCCAGAAGAGCCGGCAGCCGCCCTTCCCGAAGCGCGCCTTGCCCACCGTGAGCAGCCGCGTGAGCCTCGACCAGGCCGGGCGGTCGGTCGGATAAAGCAGCAGCGGCCCACCATCATCCAGGTCGACCCGCGCGCCCGCGATCAGCCGGGTGCCCGTCGCCTTCTGCGCCTCCCAGGCGCGCACCAAGCCGGCGACGCTGCCGTGGTCGGCGACGCCCAGCGCGGGATAGCCCAGGATCGCAGCGGCGGAAAACAGCTCCTCCGGACTGGACGCGCCGCGCAGGAAGCAGAAGTGCGTGACGCACTGGAGCTCGACGTAGGTCGCCATGGCCAGGCGTCAGCCGAAGAAGCCGTGCATATGCCAGGTGCGGCCGCCCGTGCGAACATCGATGCCGTCCCCGCGTCGGAACAGCCAGAAGCGATGGCCACGGTCATCCTCGACGCGGAAGTAGTCCCGCACCGCCCAGACCTCGCCCTCGCGCCGCCACCACTCGCCGTGAATGCGCTCGGGCCCGTCGCCCGCGACGACGCTGTGAACGGACCCGCGCCACTCGAAGCGGCGCGGTGGGTGGTCGGGCAGGAGCGCGACCACCCGGGACAGCGGCTCCGGCCTGTGCAGGAGGCGGACAGGCCGGTGCCAGGCGGGCCAGCATCCGGCCGGCTCGAGCGCGCCCACCCGCGCGACTGCGCGCTCGGGTACGTCGGCCTCGAGCGACGCGTAACGAAAGAGCCGACGCTCGCCGACGCGTCCCGCGAGTTGGTCGACCAGCGGGGCCAGGTCGGGCGAGGCACCGTCGCCGGCGAGCCCGGAGGCGAGCGCTTGCGCGCCGAGCGGCTCAGCGCGGACGGCG
Organism: uncultured Sphingomonadaceae bacterium; assembly: GCA_902806235.1. GTDB lineage: Bacteria > Pseudomonadota > Alphaproteobacteria > Sphingomonadales > Sphingomonadaceae > CADCVW01. The sequence continues at coordinate 44,065 of CADCVW010000067.1, forward strand.
GTGAGCCGGACGGCCTCGATGCCGAACCCCGGGTCGATCCGGTCGATGCGCATCGCCAGCAGGCGGGCGAGGTGCGGGCCGTCGCGCGTAGCGCGCGACGTGCCCGCGGCCACGACCTGCTCGGTCCCGTCGACCCGTTCCAGCGCCAGCCGGAGCGCGCGGGCGCCGAGGCCGCGTTTGTGGAGAACTCCGACGAGATCCGGCACGAGGTCGCCAATGATGGTCATGATCGCCTCGGCGGTGCCGATCGGCTCCAGCAGGCGACGCTCCGCGCACGGCGCCTCAAACGGAACGACGCCCGTGATCGGCTCCGCCACGCGCCCGACGGCTTGGTCGAGGCGGGCAATTGCCGGCAGGCCCAGCCGGCGCGCGAGAGGGCCGCGCGGGAGCGGCAGGAGGTCCGCAACGCGCTCCAGGCCGAACCGGGCGGCGGCGGTCAGCGCGGCCGGTTCGAGCCGGAGGGCAGCCAGGGGCAGCGGCGCCACGGCCTCGACGTGGTCGCCGGCCGGAACGATCGTGACGGCCGATGCCGCGTAGCGGGCGAGCGCGTACGCCGCGCCCGCCGTCGATGCTACGGCAACGCGTGCCGTGAGGCCAAGTCGGGCGAGGAAGCGCATCAGCCGCCAGCAGAAGCGCTCCTCGCCCCCGAACAGGTGCGTGACGCCCGTGAGTTCCAGCCACAGCCCGTCCGGCCCGGAGCGGGCCGCCGTCGGCGTCCAGTGCCGGACGGCGTGCAGCGCGAGGCGCTCGAGCAGTGCGGCGTCCGCGTTCGGATCGGCCGGGCGCACGTCGAGGCCGGGAACGAGCGCGCGGGCCTGGGACGCCGCCATCCCGATAGTCAGGCCCAAGCCTCTCGCCGCGTGGCACAATGCGGTGGTCAACTCGCGCGCGCCGACCTTGGCGACGAGGATCAGCGGAGCCGCCGGGGGCTGCTCGGCGGCGGACGCCGGCTGCGAGGCCATGCTCGGCGCGCCTCGGCCGCGACGTCCCACGAAGGGGTGCTCCGCCGCTTCCGACCGACGGCCCAGCTCGCGCATGGACGGACGCTGGTGGGCGGGCAGAGCTTCAATATCCGCTTCCGACTCATCCCGCGCGCGCTCCGACCACGCCCAGCGCGCGCCCGGCCGCCACCCGCCGCCGCGCGGCACGGAGCAGGCGCCCGGATCGTCGTCGACCGGCGGGAGGGCTCGCGCGCGCGGCTCAGGCGGCGCGAGCGACCGCTCCGCCCGCCGCAGCCGCTCGATCGGCAGCATCGGCAGGTAGAGCGAGGCGACCCTGGTCATCGCAGGCCTCCAGCGTGAGGGTGAAAGGATTGCCGTTGCGCTGGCGGGCGAGTTCGACGACCCATCGACCCCGACCGACGCCGGCATGGCCGAGTGGGGCCGAAGGCGCGCAGGTAATCCGCCATCGCGTGGCGGCGGCGGACGGCTCAGTCAGAGGGCAGACGTCGCGCTTCCGCCAGCGACGAAGCAGGACGACGGGCGTACGGCTCTCGGCCGAGGCGAGTTGCAGGCGGCGGGTGGCCGTCATGTCGGCCCGGCGCACCTCGGCCACGACAGCGGCTAGCGTACCGTGGCGCAGGCCGTCCTCAACGAGCGCCAGCGCCTGTGCGTCGTCGTCGGCCTCGGCGTGAAGCACGCGGCCGGCGGACAGGCCGGCCTGCTCGAGGCCAGGCGCGTACAGGTCGAGGCGCGTCATGATCCACAGGACCGTGCCGGTTCCTTTCGCGAGCCGCGCACCCAGGCCGCCGATGAACAGCGTCGCAGCGGCGTCGTCGCACAACGCCGACGAGCCTGCTGCGACCTCGTGCAGCGCGTGACGGTCAAGACCGCCATGAACGAGGAGGCCGTCGATCTCGTGCAAGCCGAACGGCAGCGTCGACTGCTGAGCGACGCGCTGCTCGCCATGCGCGATGCGGGCGATCTCGTCCCGCAGTCGCTCGACGACGCTGACCTGTGCTACCCTTGCCATACGCGCCCTGACGCGAGACGTTTCGATTCGTTCCCTTTTTGTTCTAGGCTGAAGTCCTACAAGTCAAGCTTGGTCGGCGCCCGCTCGATGCGGCGCTGGGCCGCGCCCGTGCACCCCAAGGCTATGCCCGTGCTGCTGACAGGGCCGGACGAGTGGGCACGATGGTTAACCGTGCCGGCCGAGGAAGCGCTGACGCTGCAACGGCCGCTGCCTGATGGCGAGCTGAAGGTCGTGGCGGCCGGGCAGCAACGGGACGAGGCGGCAGCGTAAGCTCAGCCCATGAGCGGCGAGCATTGTTGTTCCGTCTGCCTTGGAGCTTATCACGCAGCTCAGCCGGAAAAACGGCGCCAGCGTCCTGGGAACGGAGATCATGGCCGAGAAAGCGGCCTCGCTCGGCCGTGCCGGGCGGCTACCCGAAAACGGACATCGCTCGGGCGATCTCCAGTCAGGTCTGAAACTACGCTAACGGAGGATCGTGAACGCTGGGTAAGCAAGGCCATCAAAAGCGGCGGGTAGGCCAATGCTTAAGGTTGGAACCGTTCTTCGCTCCTACCTGGTGATCGGTGTCGGTCACCTGGCGTCCATTGCCTTGTCTGTCGTGCTGTACCCGTTCGTCGTTGGTGAGTTCGGTCAGGTGTTCGACGTCGAGCTGCTCATCACCGATCCGTTCGCCCTGCCCTGGGCGGCGACGCTCCAAGACTACCGCTTGACGGTCGCCACCGGCCTTGCCGGGCCGGTGAGCTTGCTCGCGCCTGCGGCCGTGGCGATCGACGGCCGGCTCAGGCATGTAGCGGTCGTGCTGCTGGTCGTCGGGCAGCTAATCATACTGACCGCATTCCTGATGATGGCGGTTCAATACGACGCATTGCTGCTCGCCATGCTGAGCGTCGCTCCACCTTGATCGGCGTACCTGTCGCTCTTCGCTGGCAAGCGGCATCGCACCGAGCTGCAGTGCCCCCCAAATCGCCATCTAATGCCGCAGACACTAACCGAGGAGACGAACATGACCCTACGACCTTTCCACCTCGCCTTCCCGGTCCACGATCTCGACGCCGCTCGCGCTTTCTGGGGCGGCACGATGGGCTGTCCGGAGGGACGCAGTTCGAGCGAGTGGATCGACTTCGACTTTTTCGGCCATCAAATCGTCGCGCACGTCGTGCCGGGTCTCGAAACGCCGGATGCAGGCGGCAATGCTGTGGACGGCCATCATGTACCCGTGCCGCATTTTGGGATCGTGCTTGAGATGAAGGACTGGCGTACGTTGGCGGAGCGCCTCGTAGCCGCGCAAACCAAGTTCGTGGTCGAACCCTATGTCCGTTTCGAAGGTCAGCCGGGGGAGCAGGCCACCATGTTCTTTCGCGATCCCAGCGGTAACGCCATCGAGATGAAGGCCTTTGAAGATCTAGGTCAGCTATTTGCTAGGTGAAGCCGAACCCCCGGCTAGCTACAAGGTTGGCGCCCGGCCCGGCCCGGCCCCAGCCACCGCGTGCGCCACCGCGGCGAAGTCGTTGACGAGCGTCAGCCGCTCGACGCCGAGCTGCTCAGGCAGCAACGCGGGGCGGATCACCCAGGGGTTGTTGGTGAGCTGCAGCACCTCGCCCCCGACCGGGCAGGCGACCGCGATCCCTGCGGCGGCCGGCAGCGGACGGCCGAGCCGGGCGGCGTAGGCTTCCCAGGCGGTCTGGAAGCTGGCGTGCTCGGCGGCCTTCAGCACCGCTTCGTGGGCGAGCGCCGCGACGCGCCCGCCCGCCGTCCGGGCGAGCGCGAAGCGGGCATGGGTGCCGCCGACGTCGACCGCGACGAGCTCGCTCATCGCCGCCCGCGTGCGGGTGGAGCGATGAAGCGGACCGCCTGCCCGCCGCCCGGCGCGAACCGGAGTGGGAGGCGGTCGGCGGCGGTCACCTCGCGCTCCTCAATCACGATCGTTGTACACATGCGGATACCCCGTCTTCGACCTCTGGCGCACTTGCTACCGGACCTTCGACGCCATGGTTTCGCCGGAGTTTCCCGCATCGGAGCCGCAGGCCGCCACGCAGGCAAAAGCGAGTAGGATGGTAAATTTCATAACCAGCACTCCAGATGCTCGATCAGCCTAGTGCACGAAGTATCGTCATCCAACCTTGCTAGACAGTCGCCAAAATTTTGTACGGGTCGCGCGGCTGTCGCGTGGGTCTGAGCAGGCGTGCCGATAGTGCCGCTTGCCTCGCCATGCCACCATGCTCACGAAGGCGACCGCCGCCGCGATCAGCGTGGACAAGGCGCCTGCCATGAACTGCCAGCTTGAGAAGAACGGCCGCTTCATTGGACCGTGCCGGGCGCGCTCTGCGCTGCCATGTCTACGATGCGGCTCGCTATCGCTTCCCACACCGCGGCCCCGCGCTCGTCGCCGGCAAGCCGAAGTGCCGCGACCCTCGCTGTTGTGAACGCGCCGGCAGCTTCGCGGTGCTGGCGCACCGTCTCGACGGCAACGGCCCACAGTTCCCAGTCGGTGAGCACCCGTGCCCTACTCGCAGCCAATCCCATCACCGTCACGGTCGAGCGTCCCCGAGTAGCCGGGATCGTCGGAGTAGACGGGAGCGGCACCGACTGCACGGGCAGCAGAACAGTTGGCGAAGTAGGTGTAAGATGCTTTCACCGGCTTCGCCTCTAGTGGTGGGTCATAGTCAGCAACAGCTAACTGATCCGCTTCCTCTTCGAGATCGGCGACGGCGTCGTCGGACCAGCTTGCGGCATCGCTGTCTTCCGATCCGGACCCGAGGTCCGACGAGTCACCGGAGGCGGAGGAAGTGTCCTCGCTTTCCGGCGGCGACACGCCCGTCGTCAGCAGCGGGGAGGCGGGCGGCAGCGGCGAAGAGGCGAACCCGGCTGCGGTGACCGGTGCCTCCGCTTCCACGGCCTCCGGCGTGTTCGAGCATATTTTCAGCAGCAGGATCCCGCCGATCCCCCACGCAATCTTCGCCCCAGTCTGTATATCAGATCTCCCCCGAGCGAGACGTGATCCCGCTACCCGCCGCGTGTCAATCGCTTGAAATCAGGCAGTCCCGAGTTCTCCAATACCGGCATTCATCGGAAGAGAGAGCGAACGGCGTTCGCGGCGACCTGCTATGATCTGCCTTCTGTGACCGATCGTAACGCGCTTGGCCGGGCGCTGATGGCAATCAGTCTGACGAAGCTTCATCAACAGCATTCTGGTAACGCGCAGCATTGTCAGCTTGTCGGCGGATGGGCCCGGAAGGCAAGGCCCACAACTCTCACTCGGTCGGTACTGGGCCACCTCGGCGTCGTTCACGCGAACGGGTTATCAACCTCAACGGTTCGCTCGGCCTGCTCCTCGACTTTGGCCGGCAGGTCCGGCGCGGCCTCAAGCGCACCCACGGCAGCGTCCACCAGTGCCTTGAGCTGCTTCGCCCGCTTCAGCCCGGCTTGATCGCGCGTGATCCGCAGGCTGCCGTAGATCGACACGGCAGAGGTGCCGTTCTCCATCGTCAGTTCGCCGATGCTGTTCGACGCTTCGTTATCCGCAAACGGCTTCACCGGCCGGCTCTCCTTGCTCGCGTCGACGTAGGCAGCGGGAACGCCGCAGCCTTCGCCTTCGCCGCGATCGAAAGGCTGGGGAACGGGTCGACGCCCGCCCGCTGCGCGAGTTCGGCCACGGGAACAAAACGCCAGCGCGGGCGGCTGCTGTTCGTGGCGATGTACGCAGCTGCACCCCGGCCGGGAACATAGATCGCCTTCCATGTCGACGTGGGCACGAGCACCCGGCCCTTGAGCGACCGGACCCGCTCGCCTTCGAACAGTGGCCCAGTGACGACGTACGCCGTGCCGTGCGCGAGTGCCATGTCGCGCACCATGCCTTCGAGTTTCGACCATGTGCCCTGATTCAGCTTGGGCGCCTGTGGGACGATGTTCGCCAGGCTGAAACTCTCGTCGTCTGCCGCGCGCGAGGGCATATCTCCGGACGGAGCCATGTGGCCGCGGTCGAGGCCGGATCGGACGTAGTCGTCCAGCTCAGCGCGCTCGCTCGTGGGCAGGCGTTCCTCGGCGTGGAAGCGGTTGCTCCTGCCTTCAATCGCGATCGCCGCGCGCACGCTCGACGCGGTCAGGCGCTCGGCGGACCAGAGTGAGCCGCGCGTCACGCCCGAGTGCAGCACGGCGAAGGCGCGGAAGCACAGCGGGCGTGTGGTCGGCGCAAGTCGGGCGTTGACCAGCTTGGGTTCGGCGCCATCTAGGAAGTGCGCGGCACAGCTTTGACTTGGCGCAGCCGGCTGGGTGGCGGCCGCTAGCAGCAACGTGAAAAGGGCGGACACCATCATCGGTGCCGTCGTAATCCCATCCCGCCGGGGCGGCTACCCGCGACTAGCCGAGGCTGGCGGGCCAGAGATTGTGTTCCTATTCTGTTCTCATGGCACAAGCGATCTGAGACCTGACCGAGAACGCCACCAGGGGCGGCTCCATCCGCGTCGAATGCCCGTGCGGCCGGGTTGCCTTCTTCGACACGCGCGAGCTGCTGGCGCACTTCACGCACAAGGGCTGGGCGGCCATGTGGCCGAGCTTCGCGCAGAAGCTGCGCTGCACCGCATGCGGCGCGCATGGTCCGCGGGTCGCTTGGCAAACGGAGGGGCCGCCGCCGGCTACGCTGCCGCCACGTCCGCGCGAAGCCCGCACTTTGCCTGCATCGACGCCAATGGGGGTGAACCCGGCCGCCTGGGCGCGGGCGCGCGATGATCGGGAGCGAAAGCGGCTAATAAGGATAGCACGGGGCTAGGGAAGGATACGGTAGTATATCACTCGTTTTCGAAACAAGAACCTGACCCAATGTCCGCTATCCGCTTTGCCAGGAGCTACGATCGCCCTGCATCATGGGAATGGCCGCGCCAGAGCCACGAGACTCCTCTGAACGAAGGTCTATTCTTGGGAAAGTGGCGAAGGTACTTTCAATGACTGACTATGGGTCATCGAGCGGCTGGACGGGCCCGCTTGCTCATACAACAGCTCATCGCGGCATCCCTCGATTAGCGGTCGAGTGCGCGTGGCCAGATGGTGGACTTCCGACAATCCACCGATCAGAGTTGGCCGTCGCTCCATCGCGAGCCGTTGAGTTCGGCTATCGGGCGGCATCGCATGGAGGTCCCGTGGCAGGCGCTTTCCTTGATGGCACGGTTCACGAGGCAAGTGACGAGTTCCAATCAGCGATCCGTTCGAGCCCGGCTCTGCTCGCCCTATGGGAAGGATTGACGCCGCTTGGTCGCAACGAGTTCATCTGCTGGGTCGACGACGCGAAACAGCCGACGACGCGCCGACGTCGCATCGAGCGAACCTGCGAGGAACTGTTGGAGGGAAAGAAGCGGCCGTGCTGCTGGGCGGGGTGCATCCACCGCGCGGACAAGGCGCCCAGCCGTTGGCAACAGGCAGTTCTGATCGAGAAGGATGCCAAGAAGCACCGGTGAGTGCGCCAGAGGCGCTGCAGATGGCGTGACCGTTCACCTGCTTCAGGGCAGCATGCAACCGTGAAGTCGGCCTGTCCGCCGCGGCAACTCTGCAGCCCATTAAGGCGCGGCGTCGCCAGCTTTCTCGGCGATCGGGCGGGCGTGCGCAACAAGTGTTGTCAGCAGCTTGCCCGGCTCCTCGCTGGTCATGTGGTGCGCGGAGCGCTCGAACCAGATCAGCCGCTTCGACGGCGCGCGTAGCGTCGCGAACCATTCGGCCGCGACCTCGCTCGACACGTTCCTGTCGTGACGGCCCAGGATCAGGAGCAGGGGCACCTTGAGCGTGCGGATCGTCGATAGATCGGTGGACAGGATGCGCGGCAGCAGCGCGTTGGTGACCGCAGCCTGGCCCTTGAAGGCGTTCCGGACGTCCTCGTCGCTATACTCGGGCGCGAGCTTGATCGCCGCAGCCTCGAAGTCGCCGCCCCTGCGCCGCCAGGCCGCGCCGCCGTAGTGGCCGAGCCATTTGCGCTGGGTCAGGATCGACTTGACCGGGATGGGGCCGGGTTTCGTCGCGTAAGGTGCCACCGATCTCAGCTCGGCAATCGCCTGCACATTCCGGTCCGCCTGGGCTTGGATCATCGTCCAGATCCAGCCGCGGCGCTCGCTCTCCAGGCTGTTCGTCGCCTGGCCCATGCCGATATAGGCGTGGAGCCATTCGGGATGGGCGGCGGCGAGCTTCAGCCCCAGCATGCTGCCCCAGCTATGGCCGAGCACGAACACCTTGCGCTTGCTGAAGCGCGTCCTCGCCCATTGAACCAGCTCCTCCGCATCCGCCTGATAGCGTTCGGGCGTGAGCAGGGCGGGGTCGTTCGGGCCGCTCGCGACGTAGGTCTTGCCTGCGTTGCGCTGGTCCCACTGGACGACGGTGAAGTACTCGTCCCAGCCGCGGTTCCACCACCAGTCGAGCGGCATCTCGACGAAGCCGGGGCCGCCGTGGAAATAGATGAGGACCGGGTTGCGCAGGTCTTGGCTGCGGATCGACACAACCTGTTTGATGCCGCCGATCGGGACCGTCTCAATCGCCTGCAGCCCTTGCGGGCTGACGATTTCGCGGAGGCCGGCGATGATCTTCACCGCTTCGGCGCGGCTGTTTGGGCCGACTGGAGTCTGGCCGAACGCGGGGCCGAGCGGCGCCATCAGCAGCCCGAGTAGCGCAGCCAGCCTCTTCATCATGCCCTCATCGCGAACTTCTGACGGCCACCCAACGCACGCCTCACGCGACCTTTCCACCGTCGCGACCCTCCTCGGCACCCCCTTGCGCGATTGGTAAGTGGCGCTCCATTGGTCACGAGCCGAATTTTGATGGGTGTCTGCATATGGGCAGCCGGACCGTTAACGTGGTCGTCCGACACTGGGTCGTCTGCCCTGGAACTGCCCTACAGCGGGTGGCTACTCTCACTTGTGGTCGCTTCTACAGCTTTCACGAGCTTAGCACTTAGATGGCGTGAGCGGGGCCATCCAACCTCGACCACCAGCGCGGCGTTACCTTCCAGGGCCACCAGCACGGGCGCTTACCGATCTGGCGTGGGTGCGCTCCCGCCTGAACAGCGGCATATATTCCGCGAATGGGGCGTCGACGATCAGCATGCCCAAAGGCATTCCTTTGGCGACCAGGGCCGCTTTCACCGCTTCACCGCGCAACCGGGACAACTCGAGATTGTAGTCCTCCGGCCCGGGAGCGTCTGCGTAACTACCCAGCTTCCAAGTTGGCTTGGCACCCGCACGGCCCCTAGCCCAAGCCGCCGCGATGCTATCAACATCTCTCCTCGCCCAACCGGGCACCTTCGCACTTCCTTCTTCAAAGAAGATCACGGGAGGATCACAGATAACAACGGGGGGCAACGACGGCGGCAGCGTTCCTTGTGCAGCGACGGCCGCAAGTAGGTGAAGGACCATCAACGACCTTCTATGGGCTGCGCATCAGATTGCAGCGTTGTGTAAGGCGATGGTTGCACTTCCGCTATAGATCGACAGCGGACCTTTGATCAGCGGCTGATTTCGAACTGAGACACTACCAAAACATGCCAGCACCTGATGTCCGCAATGTGTCGAAAGCGGACCGCCGCCGCAAAGGTTGGCCGAGGGTAGAAGCGGATCCGCACTCCCGGGACTTCGCTTCGCTTCCGACCCGGACAGGCGTAGGACATGACGTACTGCCATGCTCGACCGCGTGCCCAACCTGGGACTGCTCCTCTACGTGCTGTTTCTGGTCGTGCCTGCGGCCAAGGGGTTGCGCTCCGGACGGCTGAAGGCCGGCAGCAAGGTGTACGACCGCGATGATCAACCGGTGGAGTTCTGGTGCCGCGTCGCTTACGCGGCGCTCGGCCTCGCCGTGGTGGCTTGGCACGTCGCGGAGCTTCCCGCCGACCTGACCAACCACGCCGTTCGGGTCACATTGTTCTACATCGTCGGCTTGCCAACGGCGTATCTACTGATCCACGCCCTGCGGACCGGAACAGCGAGCCTTGGTCGATCCAGATTCGATCGCGGGGCGGCGGGCGGTGGTTACTGGGCTTTGTTACTGGGCTACGCTGCACTCCTCAACGCCAGCCTGTGGTTCCCGCTTGAGCCGTTCGCGCAGCAACCGACATCGTACGCGCGGGTTG
>CADCVW010000068.1 GCA_902806235.1 uncultured Sphingomonadaceae bacterium
TGCGTCCGCTCGCGCGTGGAGCCGCCGGCGCCGTAGGTAACGGACAGGAAGCGCGGGGCCAGCGGCGACAAGGTCTCCACCGCGGCCCACAGGCTCTCCATCATCTTGTCCGACCGCGGCGGGAAGAACTCGAAGGACACCTCGATGTCGCCGTGCTTGTCCGCGAACAAGGGCGAAGCCCCGCTCCGCCGCGCTTCGATGCCGCTCATGCCGCCACCCTCACCGCCCGGGCCGGCTTGACGCCCAGCCACAATGTCACCGTCAGCTCGCCGGCCAACCGGTCCGCCACCCGCGCCTCGAGCCCCGCCGCGCCCATCCATTCGAGCACAGCCTCGTCCGAAAAGCCGAGCCGCGCGTGGGCATCGCGCCCGCGCAGCTCCTCGCGCTCGTGCGGCGCGAAATCGACGATCAGCAGCCGCCCGCCCGGCGCGAGCACTCGCCCCGCCTCCGCGATCGCCTGCCCCGGCTGCTGCGCGTAGTGCAGCACCTGGTGCACGATCACCGTGTCGGCCGAACCCGCGGGCAAGGGCAGCGCATACATGTCCGCCTGCCGCAGCTCCGCGCGGTCCACCCCCGCCGCGGCGAGCCGAGCGCGGGCGACGCGCAGCATCTCGCTCGACCGGTCGACGCCGACGGCAGCGTCAGCCCGGTCGGCGTGCAGCGCGAGCATCCGCCCCGTCCCCGTGCCGACGTCGAGCAGCCGCCCGAGCGGCGCGCCCGCCAGCGCGCTCGCTATCGCGCCTTCCACCTCGTTCTCCGCGACGTGGAGCGAGCGGATTTCGTCCCAGCGCGCGGCGTGCTCGGCGAAGTAGCGCTCCGCGGCCTCGCTCCGCTCGGCGCGCACCGCCGCCAGCCGATGGAGGTCGCCCGCGCCGGTCGCGTCGGGGCCGTAGGCCGCCGCCCAGGCGTCGATAGCGTCGAACAAGGGTTGGACGCGCTTGGCGTGGCCGAGCCGCAGGAACACCCAGCTCCCCTCCTTGCGCCGCTCGACGAGCGCCGCTTCGCCGAGGATGCGGACGTGGTGGGAGATGCGGGGCTGGGACTGTCCCATCACCTGCGCCACCTCGCCGACGCTGAGCTCCATCTCGCGCAGCAGCAGCAGCACGCGCAGCCGCGTGGGGTCGGCGAGCGCGCGGAAAATGTCGGGGGCGTGCGCCTTCATGCTCAACACATAAAGAAACGTTTATATGCACGTCAAGGCAGCAGTTTAGGATGCTCCGCATACGGATACGCACCCCGCTGATTGCGTCGAGCATCGCCCTCCGTTAATTGCCCGCGTTGTGCGCCGGGGCCGCCTCGGGCGCTGAAGAGGAGATCATCATGCGCCTTCCCCTCATCCTCGCCGCCGCCGCGTTCGGCCTGGCAGCCTGCGGCGGCAGCGCCGCCGAGAACGACGACACCGCGGCCGAGACCGAAGCCGTCGCGCAGGAGGCCGCCAGCGACGTCGAGGGCGCCGCGGCCGAGGCCGGCGACGCCACCGAAGGCGCGCTCAACGCCGCCGATCAAGCGCTCGACGACGCCGCGCAGGGCGCGGAGAACGTCGCGGACGCGGCCGCCCCGGCGGTGGAGAACGCCGCGGACGCGGTGGGCGCGGCGGCGAAGAAGGTGGGCCGGGAGGTGAGCGAGGAGGCGGAGTAGGCGACGAGCTAGGGGCGTCGCAGAGTGAGGGAGGAGCCGCGCGGGAAAAGCGCACGGCCCCCCAGTCAATCTATCCTAAGTGCGGTATCAAGCGCTGTTATTGTTCGATAATACCAGCAGCATCTGCCGCGGTCGCCGAAGCGACGATACCTCCTTCACGCGCGACTTTAGATCAAGACAGTACCTGTTCGACACGACTTCTCGTTGGAGCTACCGAAGCCTCCTCCACAACCTTACTATTTGCCGCGTCAACGAGCGAGCCGTTGCTTTCGAGAAGCGCCTTTAGACTGCTTAGTACTCCTGCAGCTTCGCGAGCCGCTTCAACCTGAACGCTGTTGTTTACGTCGCCCGTAGTAGCGGAGCCGCTACCGGACAGAGCTCCAACAGTAGCGCCGAGGAGCTTCTTCGCGTCGTTGTCCGGCGCGCTAGGGTCGCCGCAGTAGACGCTCACGTCGGGGTAGCGGACGGTGGCCTCACCCGTCCGCACTGCGAGGTCCGAACCGTAGGGGCGGCAGCCGGTGCCGCGCAGGCGGGCGTGGAAGAAGGCGAAGATGTAACCGGCGACGCGCGCGTGCTCCTCGGTGGCGAACGCCTTCACGCGGATCTGCCGGTCCTCCAGCTCGGCCGGAGCACGGAGGTCGAAAGACCGGAACTCCTCGACGGAGACGCGGCGGTAGGCCGGGTTGAGGGCGATGTCGTACATCGAGCCTGCTCCTTCCCTCGTCACCCCGGCCTTGAGCCGGGGTCCGGCTTCTTACTGCGACGGTGGAGAGAAGGAAGCGGGACTGCGGGTCAAGCCCGGGGTGACGGGAGAAGAGTAGAACGAGACAGGGCCGGGGAGTCGCCTCCCCGGCCCTTCTGCGTGGGTGCTCGGATGAGCGCGAAGCGAAGCTCCGCGCTTCGTCGGTCGGGACGGCGGCTCGAAAGCCGCCGCCCGCCGTCCGGCCGAGCGCGAGTCCGCGAATAGCTCCGCTATTCGTGGCCGCGCTTCGGCTTAGAAGTCCATACCACCCATACCGCCGCCACCCGGCATCGGAGGCATCGAAGGCTTGTCCTCCGGCGCATCCGCCACCGTCGCCTCGGTCGTGATGAGGAGGCCAGCCACCGACGCCGCGTCCTGCAGCGCGGTGCGGACGACCTTGGTCGGGTCGATCACGCCGGCCTGGACCAGGTTCTCGTACACCTCCGTCTGGGCGTTGAAGCCCATGGTCGGGTCGTTGCCGTCGATCAGCTTGCCCGCAACCACCGCGCCGTCGTGGCCCGCGTTCTCGGCGATCTGCCGCACGGGGGCCTGCAGCGCGCGGCGCACGATGTCGATGCCGCGCTGCATGTCGTCGTTGCGGCCCTTCAGCCCGTCCAGCGCCTTCGCGGCGTAGAGGAGCGCGGTGCCGCCGCCGGGGACGATGCCTTCCTCCACCGCGGCGCGGGTCGCGTGGAGCGCGTCGTCGACGCGGTCCTTGCGCTCCTTCACCTCGATCTCCGTGGCGCCGCCGACCTTGATCACCGCGACGCCGCCGGCGAGCTTGGCCAGCCGCTCCTGCAGCTTCTCGCGATCGTAGTCGGAGGTGGTGTTTTCGATCTGCTGGCGGATCGCCTCCACGCGGCCCTTGATGTTCTCACCTTGCCCTGCGCCGTCGACGATGGTCGTGTTGTCCTTGTCGATCGATACGCGCTTGGCGGAACCGAGCATCTGCACGGTGACGGACTCGAGCTTGATGCCGAGGTCCTCCGAGATCATCTCGCCGCCGGTCAGGATCGCGATGTCCTCCAGCATCGCCTTGCGGCGATCGCCGAAGCCGGGGGCCTTGACCGCCGCGACCTTGAGGCCGCCGCGCAGCTTGTTGACGACCAGCGTCGCCAGCGCCTCGCCCTCGATGTCCTCCGCGATGATGAGCAACGGACGGCCCGACTGGACCACCGCCTCGAGGATCGGCAGCATCGCCTGCAGGTTGGACAGCTTCTTCTCGTGGATCAGGATCAGCGGGTCGGAAAGCTCGACCTGCATCTTCTCCGGGTTGGTGATGAAGTAGGGGCTCAGGTAGCCGCGGTCGAACTGCATGCCTTCGACCACGTCGAGCTCGAACTCGAGGCCCTTGGCCTCCTCGACGGTGATCACGCCTTCCTTGCCGACCTTCTCCATCGCTTCGGCGATCTTCTCGCCGACCACCGTGTCGCCGTTGGCGGAGATCACGCCGACCTGGGCGATCTCCTGGGTGCCGGAAACGGGGTTGGACTGGCCCTTGATATTCTCGACCACGGCGATGACGGCCATGTCGATGCCGCGCTTCAGGTCCATCGGGTTCATGCCGGCGGCGACCGACTTCATGCCTTCGCGCACGATCGACTGGGCGAGCACGGTGGCGGTGGTAGTGCCGTCGCCGGCCGCGTCGTTGGTCTTGGACGCGACCTCGCGCAGCATCTGCGCGCCCATGTTCTCGAACTTGTCCTTGAGCTCGATCTCCTTGGCGACGGTGACGCCGTCCTTGGTGATGCGCGGCGCGCCGAAGCTCTTGTCGATCACGACGTTGCGGCCCTTGGGGCCCAGCGTCACCTTCACCGCGTCGGCGAGGATGTCCACGCCGCGCGTGATCCGCTCGCGCGCGTCGCGGCTGAATTTAACGTCCTTGGCTGCCATGTGTCTGCTTCCTTATCTGGGTGGGTCGGCGATCGGAGGGGCGGTTCAGCCCGCGCTCTCGACGATGCCGAGGATGTCGGATTCCTTCATGATCAGGAGGTCCTTGCCCTCCAGCCGGACCTCGGTGCCCGACCATTTGCCGAACAGGATCTTGTCGCCGGTCTTGACCTCGAGCGGGGTGATCTCACCCTGCTCGTTGCGCGCGCCGGAACCGGCGGCGACCACGCGGCCTTCCTGCGGCTTCTCCTTGGCCGTGTCGGGGATGATGATCCCGCCGGCGGTCTTCTCCTCGGCCTCGACGCGCTCGACGAGGACGCGATCGTGCAACGGACGAAATGCCATGCCTGTTTGCCCTTTGCTGATGTGAACCTGATTTGGCACTCAGCCGATGCGAGTGCCAACGGGGCGCATATGCGTCCGCAGGGCCGCGCCGTCAACGGGTCCGGCCTGCGAAAATGAATGAACGGTTCAGGTGGGCAGCAGCCCGAACCGTTCGCGCGCCGCCCAGCGCCAGCCCAGCAGCACGGACACGACCAGCACGCCGACGAGCAATCCGGTCCAGATCCCCACCCCGCCCCAGCCCGCGGCGAAGCCGAGCAGCATGGCCGTGCCGAACCCCGCGACCCAGTAGCCGCCGAGCGCGATGAGCATGGGCCCGCGGGTGTCCTGCAGCCCGCGCAGCACGCCCGCGAGCACCGCCTGCCCGCCGTCGAACAGCTGGAACAAGGCGGCGAGCAGCAGCAGGTCCACCGCCAAGGCGACCAGCCGCGCGTTCTCCGCCGCGTCTACGTCGACATAGGCGGAGGCGAACAAGCGCGGCGCGAGGAGCAGGAGCAGCGCGGTGGCGGCCATGATCGCGGTGCACAAGGCCAGCGCCGTCCACCCCGCCTGCGCGATCCACCGCCGGTCGCGCGCGCCGTAGGCGAGCCCGACGCGGATGGTCGCGGCCTGGGCGATGCCGAAGGGGAACTGGAAGCACACGGCGGCGATGTTGAGCGCCACCGCGTGCGCCGCGACCTCCGTCACACCGAGGAGCCCCATGAGGAACCCCGCCCCGCCAAACAGGGCACCCTCGAACGTCATCATCACCGCGATGGGCGCGCCGAGCCGCGCGATCTCCCCCATCCGCCCCCACTCCGGCCGCCACCAGCGCCCGAACAGCCGATAGCGGCGCAAGCGAGGGTTGAGAGCCAAGATCGCCGCGTAGGCCAGCGCCATGGCGAAGGTCGTCAGCACGCTCGCCAGCGCCGAGCCCTCCAGCCCCAACCGCGGCACACCGAAGTTGCCGAACACCAAGAGCCAGTTGAGCAGGATCGACAGCCCGAGCGCGCCGCCCGTCACCGCCATCGCGTAGCCCGGTCGGCCGAGCGCGGCCGCCGCCGTGCGCATCACGCCCACGAAGATTGACGGGATCAGCGCCCACAACAGGATGTCGAGAAAGGCGTCCGCCCGCGCCGCCACCCGCGCGTCCTGCCCGGCGAGCAGCAGCAGCGCCTCGCCCTGTGCCAGCACGGCCAGGAACGGCGCGCCGCCCAGCACCGCCAGCCACAGCGCCATGCGGAACGAGCGCCGCACTTCCCTGACCGCGTGGCGCCGCGCGCCCAGCTCGGCGGCGATCAGCGGCGCGGCCGCGCCCGTCATGCCGACCAGCGCCCACATAACGAGGCTGTAAACGTAGACGCCGAGCGTGGCGGCGGCGAGTTCGACCTGCCCGAGCCGGGCGACGAACACCACGTCCACCGCGTAGACCGCCATCTGCAGCAGGTTGGCGCCGACCAGCGGCCCCGCGAGCCGCAGCAGCGCGCGCATTTCCGCGCCCGCCGTGGCGGGGGCCGGGCCGGCGGCGGCGGGAGGGAGGACGACGGCGGACATGGGCGCGCCGCCCTAGCGCGGGCGTCCGGCGTTGCCCACCGCCGGCCCATTTCCTTTAGACTTATCCCCGGCCGTGCGATAGCGCGGGCTATTCGAGGCGAGGTGAAGAGATGCGGTTCCTGCGCGGTGTGTGGCGTGTGCTGGTGGGCGTCAAGGACGCGCTCGTCCTGCTTTTCCTGCTGCTCTTCTTCGGGCTGATTTACGCGGCGCTCTCGGCGAGCCCCAACGCGGGCGCAGTGCGCGAAGGCGCGCTGCTGCTCGCGCTCGACGGCTCGATCACCGAACAGCCCGCTCCGGTGGACCCCTTCGCGCTCGCCTCCGGCGGCGACGTCGGCCGCGAATATCGGCTGCGCGATCTCGTCCACGCGACGGAAGCGGCGGCGACCGACGACCGGATCAAGGCGGTGGTGCTCGACCTCGACCGCTTCGGCGGCGCGGGGCAGACGGCGCTGAACGACCTTGGCGGCGCGCTGGACGCCGTGCGCCGCGCCAACAAGCCCGTGCTCGCCTACGCCACCGGCTACACCGACGACGGCTATCAGCTCGCCGCCCACGCGAGCGAGGTGTGGCTGAACCCACTGGGCGCGGTGGCAGTCGCCGGGCCGGGCGGCAACAACCTTTACTTCAAGGGGCTGCTCGACCGGCTGGGCGTCACCGCCAACGTGTACCGCGTCGGCACCTACAAGGCGGCGGTCGAGCCCTTCACCCGCCAGGACGCCTCGCCGGAGGCCGAGCAGAACCTGCAGCAGCTCGCGGGGGCGCTCTGGTCGACCTACCAGGACGACGTGCGCCGTGCGCGGCCAAAAGCGCAACTCGCCGCCTACGCCGCCGCCCCCGCGCGCGCCGTGGCGAGCGCTGGCGGCGACCTCGGCCAAGCCGCGCTCCGCTTCGGCCTCGTCGATCAAGTCGGCGACCGCACGGCTTTCGGCCGCCGCGTGGCCGAGCTCGCGGGCGACGACCCGCTGACAGACATCCCCGGCGACTACGCGCACACCAAGCTGTCGGCCTGGCTCGCCGCTAACCCGGCGGGCGACAACAGGAGCCAGATCGGCGTGGTCACCGTCGCCGGCAATATCGTCGACGGCGACGCGCAGCCCGGCACTGCGGGCGGCGACCGGATCGCGCGCACCATCCGCCGCGCGCTCGACGAGCGCGACCTGAAGGCGCTGGTGGTCCGCATCGACTCCGGCGGCGGCTCCGTCACCGCGTCCGAGGTGATCCGCCAGGCGATCCTCGACGCGAAGGGCCGGGGCATCCCCGTAGTCGCCTCCATGGGCTCGGTCGCCGCCAGCGGCGGTTACTGGGTAGCGACGCCCGCGAGCGCGATCTTCGCCGAACCCTCGACGATCACCGGCTCCATCGGCGTGTTCGGCGTGCTGCCCTCCTTTCAGGGCTCGCTGCAGAAGCTCGACCTCGGCGTGGATGGGGTAAAGACCACGCCCTTGTCCGGCGAGCCGGACGTGCTGCGCGGCCCCTCGGCGGAGGCCAACCAGCTCCTGCAGCTCGGCGTGGAGAGCACCTACCGGCGCTTCCTGAACATCGTCGGCAAGTCGCGGCGGATGCAGCCCGCGCGCGTCGACCAGATCGCGCAGGGCCGCGTGTGGGACGGCGGCACCGCGCGCCAGATCGGCCTAGTCGACCGGTTCGGCGGCCTGTCGGAGGCGGTGGCGCACGCCGCGCGGCTAGCCAAGCTCGACCCGGCGAACGTCCGCCCCGCCTTCATCGACGCGCCGCTATCGCTCCGCGAGCAGCTTGCCGAAGCGTTCCGCGGCGGCGACGACGGCGGCGAGCGCACCGCGCGGGTGGACGCCTTCTCGCGCCTCGCCGACCGGCCGGAGGCGCTACTCGCCCGCGCGCTCGCCGACGCCGAGGTGATCCTGGCCGGCCCGGCGATCCAGGCGCGCTGCCTCCAGTGCGCGACGGCCGCCGGCACGCCCGCGCCGCGAACGACCGGCGGAGGACTACTCGCGCGCTTGCTGGGGGTAGTAACGGCCTAGTTAACTACGATTCCCACGCCGGCCGCCGCAGTTGAAGTTAAAACCAGCCGTTCAGCTCCGTAAGAGGACAGGCCGAACAACGCGCTGGCCGATGGCTGGTGGGACACGCGCTCCCTTTCCTATGACTTGCCGGGCGCTGATCGGGGCGGCGGTGACGAGCGGGAACATGGCACGCAAGGCGACATCGGCGGTGCTGTTGGCGACGGCGGGCGCGGGGAGCGCGCAGGCGGCAACGGTGGTGAACGGTAATTTTGAGCAGTAGGCGGTCGCCGACGGCCAGTGGAGCAAGAACCCGACCGCCGCTTTTCAGGGCAACGCGGGCGTGTACGACCTGCCCGAGGCGACCTTCGGCGCGGGCGCGGGCCAGGTTGGCTACATGCTCACCATTGCCGACCGCTGGGACGTGGAAAGCAGGTTCGACCCCAGCGACACCACCGTGTTCGATCCCGGCGCGGGTAGCCTGTCGCTACAGTTCGCCGAATTGGTCGTCGGCGCGAGCTACGCAATTTCCTTCAACACGGCGATGCTCTACGCCAGCGACGACGACGTGCTGCGCGTGTCCGCCGCCGCGAGCGGGCTGGCGAACCGGTTCGAGCTCACCCAATACGCGAGCGGCGTCGGGCCGTTCACGACGTCCAGCTTTGTCGCTAAGGCGGCGACGGACACGCTCACCTTCCGTTCGCCAACGGCGGGCGCTGGCGTGCACACGAAGATGCTCCTCGACAACGTAGCGATCCGGATGACCGCCCCGGCCGTGCCTGAACCGTCCACCTAGGCGATGATGCTGATCGGCTTCGGCGCGGTCGGCCACGCGATGCGCCGCCGCCCCGCGCTGCGCTTCGCCCAGGCGGCCTGAACCGCCGCTCACCATCCCGAGCAGGCGAGCCTGGCGCCGCCGGTCCCCCGACCGGCGGCGCTTTCTTGCGTCCTAGTCGACCGCCAGCGCCGCCCGGCGGCGCAGCGCCGCGCGCAGGCCCAGGAACAGCAGCAGCCCGACCGGCCCGGCGACGAAGGCAAGCGCCAAGCACGGCAGCAGGAGGAGCGGATGGAGGCCGAGCCGCGCCCCGCTCCGCACGATCCAGCTCCCCACGAACAGGTCGAAGGCGAGATAGTGCAGCCACCCCGCGGCGACGCCGGTGTCGGTGGCGGAGATCGCGCGCACGCCTTCGATCGTGTCGAAGCCCGGCCGTGCGCCGTCCCCGCCGGCCCCGTCCCCGCCGCTCCCCACCAGCGCGCCGGCGAGCAACAGCGCGTAGGCCCCGCCGAGCAGCGCGGGCACGACGAGGGCGGTCGCCGGCCACGCCCAACCCCGCAGCCGGGGCAGGAACAGCGAAACGGCGAGTAGCAGCCAGGCGGCGAGCGCGACGGCGTTGCCCAGGGAGAAGGCGGTCGCCGGGTCCACGAGACCGAAGCTCGCCGCGGCCAGACTTCCCGTCAAGCTCCGGCGGTCAAGCCTCGCGCGCGCGGTAAGCGGGCAGGCGCAGCCCTCTGGCGATCGCCAGCGCGCGCAGGGAGAAGCCGGCGGCCGCCCCGAGCGGCCCGGCAACGATCGGCGGCAGCCCGAGCAGGATCAGCCCGACCGCTAAGCCGGCGGCGAGCGCGGCGGCAGTGACGTAGAGTTCCGGCCGCATCAGGATGGACGGCTGGCCGGCGAGCACGTCGCGGACAATGCCGCCGAGGCAGGCGGTGAGCACCCCCATGGCGACCGCGGGCAGGGGCGCGACGCCGAAGGCGAGCCCTTTCACCGCGCCGAAGGTGGCGTAGGCGGCGAGGCCGAGCGCGTCGAGCCAGTCGAGCAGTCGCCCGCGCCACCAGCCGCGCGGGCCGACCCAGACCGCCAGGGCAGCCAGGAGGCACACGGCGAGCGCGGCGTTCTGCCGCAGCCAGAACACGGGCGCGCCGATCAGCAGGTCGCGCGCGGTGCCGCCGCCGACGCCGGTGACCAGCGCGAAAAAGGCGAAGGTGACCAGCGTCTGCCGGTGCGCCGCCGCCGTCAACGCGCCGGTGAGCGCAAAAACGAAGATGGCGGCCAAGTCGAACAGGCTCCAGGCGGAAAGGAGACGATCGGACATCGGGTCAGGTCCAACCCCATCCGGCCGGGATTGCATCGTCCCAGCGCAAGCTGGGATCGCTCGCGGCGAGGGCTGCCCCGCTACGGCCGGTGAAGCGGGCGGTCCCGCGCGAGAGCGGCCCCGGCTTGCGCCGGGGCGACGGCCTCACCGCCGAGCCCTCAGATGTGGATCGGCTTGCCCGTCACTGCCATCGCCGCCTCCTTCATCGCTTCCGAATGCGTCGGGTGGGCGTGGCAGGTATAGGCGATGTCTTCGGAAGTGGCGCCGAATTCCATCGCCTGCGCGGCCTGAGCGATCAGGGTGCCAGCCAAGGAAGACACGATGTGGACGCCGAGCACGCGATCGGTCTTCGCGTCGGCGATCACCTTGACGAAGCCGTCGGTGTCGCGGTTCGTCTTGGCGCGGCTGTTGGCGGCGAAGGGGAACTTGCCCACCTTGACCTCGCCCGCCTCGCGCGCCTGCTCCTCCGTTAGCCCGACGCCCGCGATCTCGGGGTTTGTGTAGACCACCGCCGGGATCACCGCGTGGTTGACGATGCCGGTGAGCCCCGCGATGTTCTCGGCCACGGCGATGCCCTCGTCCTCCGCCTTGTGCGCGAGCATCGGGCCGGGGGTGGCGTCGCCGATCGCCCACACGCCCGGCACGGCGGTGGCGAAGTCGTGGTCGACCTCCACCTGCCCGCGGTTGTTGACCCGCAGCCCCGCCGCTTCGAGGTTCAGCCCGTCCGTGTTCGGCCGCCGGCCGATGGCGACGAGCACCGCGTCGGCCTCCAGCACCTCCGCCGGACCGCCCTCCGCGGGCTCCACGGTGACGTGGGCGGTGCTCCCGGCACGCTCGACGCCCGTGACCTTGGTGCCCGTGCGCAGCTCGAAGCCTTGCTTCTTGAAGATTTTGGCGGACTCGCGGCGCACTTCCTCGTCCATGCCGGGCAGGATCTGGTCGAGATATTCGACCACCGTCACCTTGGCGCCGAGCCGCTTCCACACCGAACCGAGCTCCAGCCCGATCACCCCGCCGCCGATCACAACGAGATGGCCCGGCACCTGCGGCAGCGCGAGTGCGCCCGTGCTGTCGAGCACGACTTCGTTGTCGATGGCGATGCCCGGCAGCGTCGTAACGGACGAGCCGGTGGCGATCACGATGTTTTTGGCGCGCACGGTGCGCCCGGCGACGTCGACCGCGTCCTTGCCCGCGAACTTGGCATGGCCCTTGAGCCATTCGACCTTGTTCTTCTTGAACAGGAACTCGATCCCGCCGGTCAGCTCCTTGACCGCCTTCGCCTTCTCGCCGTGCATGGTGGACAGGTCGAGCGTCGCGCCCTCAATCTTCACGCCCCACTTGGCGAGCGCGCCCGAGTGCGCCTCCTCGTAAAGCTCGGACGCGTGGAGCAGCGCCTTGGACGGGATGCAGCCGACGTTGAGGCAGGTGCCACCGAGCGTCTCGCGCGCTTCCGCGCAGGCGGTCTTGAGACCGAGCTGCGCCGCGCGGATCGCCGCGACGTAGCCGCCGGGGCCGGCGCCGATCACCAAAACGTCGTAGTCGTAGTCAGCCATCGTTGTCGCTCTTCTTGGGAAACGGGCGGAGGCGGGTGAAGTCCAGTCCGATCACGGCCATATGGGCTTCGCGCAGCCCCGCGTCGAGGACGGCCATGACGCGCTCGGCGACTTCCGCCACCTCGTCCGGCTCGTATTGGATGTAGATGATCGCGGCGGCGCGGGAGCGCCATGCAGGTAGATGAGCTCGCCGAAGTCGGCGTCGCAGGAAACGAGCACGAGCTTCTCGCGCACGGCCCAGCCCAGGATATCGCCGTCGCGCAGCTTGGCATCGACCAGCGCCGCCCGAACCACGTCGTGCCCCGCGCCGGCCAGCGCCCGAGCGACGGTGGTGCCGACGTTGACGTCGAGCAGGAAATTCAAGCGGCCTTGGCCCGCCCGATCGCCACGAAGCTCTCGTCATGGACGAGCTCGGCCGCGAACCCGGCCGCCGCGCGGACGTGTTCGGGTAAGATGCCGGGGTACTCGTCGGCCATGCGCGTCGCGTCCCAGCCGGCCGCGAGCAACTTCAGCACGGTCTCCACGCCGATCCGCGTGCCCCGGAACACGGGCTTGCCGCCCAGGATCTCGGGGTCGGAGTGGATGTGCTCGCGCCAGTCGATCACAGGTCCACCAGCAGCCGCATCGGGTCCTCGATCGCTTCCTTGATCCGCACCAGGAAGGTCACCGCCTCGCGCCCGTCGATCAGCCGGTGGTCGTAGGACAGCGCCAAGTACATCATCGGCCGCACCACGACCTGTCCGCCGCGCACCACCGGCCGTTCCTCGATGCGGTGGAGGCCGAGCACCGCCGACTGCGGCGGGTTGATGATCGGCGTGCTCATCAGGCTCCCGAACACGCCGCCATTGGAGATGGTGAAGGTGCCGCCGCGCATCTCGTCCATCTTCAGCGTGCCGTCCTTCGCGCGGCGGCCGAAGTCGGCGATGGTGGTCTCCACGCCCGCGAAGCTCAAGCGCTGCGCGTCGCGGATCACGGGGACGACAAGGCCGCCCGGCGCGCTCACCGCCACGGACACGTCCGCGTAGTCGCGGTAGACGATCTCGTCGCCCTCGATCGACGCGTTGACCGCCGGCACGTCCTTGAGCGCCAGGCAGGCGGCCTTCACGAAAAAGCTCATGAAGCCGAGCCGGACGTTGTGCTTTTTCTCGAACAGCTCCTTGTAGCGCGCGCGCGCGTCCATCGCCGCGGTCATGTCGACGTCGTTGAACGTCGTCAGCATGGCGGCGGTGTTCTGCGCTTCCTTGAGACGGCGCGCGATCGTCTGGCGAAGCCGAGTCATCCGCACCCGCTCTTCGCGGCGCTCGCCGGTCGCGGCAGGCTGAGGCGCGGGAGCTGCAGCGGCGGCGGGCGCAGGCGCGGGTGCTTGCGGCGCCGGCTGGGCCTTTTCGGCCTTTGCCGCGGCCAACACATCGTCCTTGGTGAGGCGGCCGTCCTTGCCGCTGCCTCTGATCTTCGAGGGGTCGAGCCCATGCTCCAGCACGACGCGACGCACGGCCGGCGAGAGGGTCAGCGGACCTTCGCCGTATCCGTCGCCGCTTTCGTCCGGGTGCGGCGCTACCGGATCTTCCTTCAGCGCCGGGGTCTCGCCTGCGCCTGCGGGATTGATAGGCGTGGCGAGCGGGGCCGGTTGCGGCGCCTGGGCTTCGGCAGGGGCGGCCGCGCCGTTCTCGATGCGGGCGATAAGCGCCCCCACGGCGACGGTCTCGCCCTCGGCGACCACCTGCTCGCCCATCGTTCCTGCTACCGGCGAGGGGACCTCGA
The DNA here is from genome assembly GCA_902806235.1 of uncultured Sphingomonadaceae bacterium. Taxonomy (GTDB): domain Bacteria; phylum Pseudomonadota; class Alphaproteobacteria; order Sphingomonadales; family Sphingomonadaceae; genus CADCVW01. The sequence goes on from CADCVW010000068.1 coordinate 13,529, forward strand.
CCGCGACCTTGTCGGTCTCGAGGCTCGCGATCGGCTCGTCGACCTTCACCGGATCGCCGGGCTTCTTGATCCATGCCCCAAGCGTCGCTTCGGTGATCGATTCTCCCAGCGTCGGGACGAGTACGTCGGTTGCCATGTTCTTCCTTTAGCCCGCCTTGCGCTGCTGCTCGGCTTCGCCGCTACCCGTAGTGAGCGCCGTCGAACTATGCCCTAGCGCCTCCGCGATCAATGCCGCCTGTTCCGACGCGTGCCGCTTGGCAAGTCCCGTGGCCGGTGACGCGGAGGACGGGCGGCCCGCATAGACTGGACGCTTGGGCCTCACTCCAGCCTCGACCATGCAAGCTTCGACGAACTCCTCGACGAAGTTCCAGTAGCCGTTGTTCTTCGGCTCCTCCTGCGCCCACACGACCTCTTCGAGGTTGGTCATGCGCTTGAGGCGCTTCGTGAGCGGCTCGGACGGGAAGGGATAGAGCTGCTCGACCCGGACGATCGCGGTGTTCTTGTCGTCGGCATTGTCTCGCGCCTCGATGAGATCGTAGGCGACCTTACCGGAGCAGAGCACGAGGCGGCGCACGTCCTCGTCGGTGGGCGCCGCCGGGTCGGAGAGCAATCGCATGAAATGGCTGTCGCCGGTGAGGTCCTTCACGCCCGAGACGGCCAGCCGGTGCCGGAGCAGCGACTTCGGAGTCATGATGAAGAGCGGCTTCCGGAAATCGCGCAGCATCTGGCGGCGGAGGATGTGGAAGTAATTGGCCGGGGTCGTGCAGTTCGCGACCTGGATATTGTCTTGGGCGCAGAGCTGCAGCCACCGCTCCGGCCGGGCCGAGCTGTGCTCCGGACCTTGCCCTTCGTAGCCATGGGGCAGGAGCAGGACGAGCCCGCTGGCGCGTAGCCACTTGGCCTCGCCCGCGGCGATGAACTGGTCGATGATGACCTGCGCGCCGTTGGCGAAATCGCCGAACTGCGCCTCCCAAAGCACCAGCGTGCGGGGGTCTGCGATCGAATAGCCGTACTCGAAGCCGAGCACCCCGAATTCGGAAAGCGGGCTGTCACGGACTTCGAAACGGCCGCCGAGCTTGGTCAGCGGGATGTATTTCTCGGCCGTGTCCTGCGCCACCCAGACGGCGTGGCGCTGGCTGAACGTGCCGCGGCCGCTGTCCTGGCCGGAGAGCCGGACCGCAAAGCCCTCGTCGAGCAGTGCGCCGAAAGCGAGCGCCTCGGCGGTCGCCCAGTCGAAACCGGACCCGCTCTCGAACATCGCCCGGCGGGCATC
>CADCVW010000069.1 GCA_902806235.1 uncultured Sphingomonadaceae bacterium
GGCCCGACGTCGGCAAGGCGGGCGTGGCGATCGAAACGGTGGAGGACATGGCGATCCTCTTCGGCGGCATCCCGCTCGACAAGATGTCGGTGTCCATGACGATGAACGGCGCGGTGATCCCCGTGCTCGCCTTTTTCATCGTCGCGGCGGAGGAGCAGGGGGTGCCGGCCAGCGCGCTGGAAGGCACCATCCAGAACGACATTCTCAAGGAGTTCATGGTCCGCAACACGTACATCTACCCGCCCGAGCCATCGATGCGGCTCGTCGCGGACATCATCGCCTACACGTCCGAGTGGATGCCCAAGTTCAACAGCATCTCCATCTCCGGCTACCATATGCAGGAAGCCGGGGCGACCGCGACGCAGGAGCTCGCCTTCACGCTCGCCGACGGCATGGCCTACGTCCGCGCGGCGCAGGCCCGCGGGCTCGACGTCGACGCCTTCGCCGGTCGCCTGTCCTTCTTCTTCGCCATCGGCATGAACTTCTTCATGGAAGTGGCGAAGCTCCGCGCGGCACGCACCTTGTGGCACCGGATCATGACGGAGTTCGGGGCGAGGGACGAGCGGTCCAAGATGCTCCGCACCCACTGCCAAACTTCCGGAGTCAGCCTGACCGAGCAGGACCCGTACAACAACATCGTCCGCACCGCGTTCGAAGCGATGGCGGCGGTGCTCGGCGGCACCCAGTCGCTTCACACCAACAGCTTCGACGAGGCGATAGCCCTCCCTACCGATTTCTCCGCGCGCATCGCGCGCAACACCCAGCTGATCCTCGCGGAGGAGACGGGCATTCCCCACGTCGTCGACCCGCTCGGCGGCAGTTACTACGTCGAGGCGCTGACCAAGAAGCTTGCCGACGAGGCCTGGGCGATCATCGAGCGCGTCGAGGCGGAGGGCGGCATGCCCCGCGCCATCGAGAGCGGCTGGCCCAAGGCAATGATCGAGGAGGCCAGCGCCGCCCGCGCCGCGCGGGTGGACCGGGGCGAGGACGTGATCGTCGGCGTCAACAGATACCGGCTCGCCGAGGAGGCCCAAGTCGACATCCTCGCTATCGACAACGAGGCGGTGCGCGCCGCGCAGGTGGCGCGCATCGAGCGCAACCGGGCGAACCGCGACGAGCGCGCGTGCCGGGACGCTCTCGACCGGCTGCGCGATGGTGCGCGGGGCGACGGCAACCTGCTCGCGCTCGCCGTGGAGTGCGCCCGCGCCCGCGCCACGCTGGGCGAGATCTCCTCGGCGATGGAGGACGTGTTCGGCCGCTACGACACCGTGCCCCGGCCCGTGTCGGGGGTGTACGGCGGCGCGTTCGACGGCGACGCGCGCTGGCGCCAAGCCGGCGAGGGCGTCGCCGCGGTCGAGCGCCGCCTCGGCCGCCGCCCCCGCATGCTCGTCGCCAAGATGGGCCAGGACGGCCACGATCGCGGCGCGAACCTCGTCGCCTCTGCCTTCGCCGACCTCGGCTTCGAGGTGGTGCCCGGCCCGCTGTTCCAGACTCCGGGCGAGGCCGCGACGATGGCCGTCGCCCGCGACGTCGACGTGGTCGGCGCGTCCTCGCTCGCCGCCGGGCACAAGACCCTGATTCCCGAACTCATTGCGAGCCTGCGCGACGCGGGGAGGGCGGACATCCGCGTGGTGGCGGGCGGTGTAATCCCGGCCCAGGATTACGACATCCTCCGCGCGGCGGGCGTGCAGGCGATTTTCGGGCCGGGCACCAACTTGGTCGAGGCGGCGGCGGAGGTGCTGCGCCTCCTCGGCCACAACATGCCGCCGCTCGCCGAGGCGGCGGAGTGAGGGCGCGGTCGCCGCGCGCGTGACGCTCGGCTTCTCCGTCGTGGAGCTCGCACCTTGGCGCGGCGGGCGCGCGGGACTGCGCATGGGGTTGTCCAGGGTCGAAGAGCGGATGTGGCGGCAGCCGGCCTTCGACCGCTCCGCGCGCGAGCGGGCGCTCGCCATGCCGGGCGCGGTGGTAGAACTGGCGGAGGCGAGAAACGCCGGCCTCGAGACGGCGGCGCTACTCGGCGTTCCCGGCGGCCTGCGCGGGGCGGCGCTCGCCGGGTGGGAGGACCTGTGCCTCGTCGCCCCGCGTGGGCACGAGCACGTCCTGATCGGCGGCGCGGTCGGCTTCCCGACCGACTGGCGGCTCGCCGATAAGCTCGGACTCCCCGTTGCCGCCGTCCACGCGCCCATCCACGGCTACGCCGAAAAGCTGGCGGCAGGGGTGGAGCACTTCCTCGCGGGCCTCGCGCCGGCCGCGATCTTCGGCCGGGCGAACTGGTTCGTGGTGGAAAGCGACGCGCTCGCCTACCTGCCCGAAGGACCGCCGGCCGAGCGCTTCGCTCACGTCACCCCCGCCAACGCCGGCCGCACGCTCTGGGTGCGCTGCGAGCGGCAGACCTTTCGCCGGCTGCCCGCCTCCGGCGCGGTCCTGTTCGGCATCGGCGTCCACCTTTGCCGCCTCGATGCGCTGCCGCCCGCGCTCGTCGCCGACCTCGCCGACGCCGTAGCCGACCTAAGCGCCGGCGAGGACGCGCGTCGCGCCGCCCCGCATTACCTCCCGGCCTTGCGGGCCTATGCGGACGCACTCATAGGCGGGGGCACGGTTCCGGCCAGCTGAGGTGGCATGTTCAAGAAGATCCTGATCGCCAACCGCGGCGAGATCGCCTGCCGCGTGATGAAGACCGCGCGGCGGATGGGCATCAAGACGGTCGCCGTCTATTCGGACGCGGACGCCGGCGCGCTCCACGTCGAGATGGCGGACGAGGCGGTGCGGCTCGGCCCCCCGCCCGCGACGCAGAGCTACCTGCTCGGCGATGCGATCGTCGCCGCCTGCCTGTCCACCGGGGCCGAGGCGGTCCACCCCGGCTACGGCTTCCTGTCCGAGCGCGAAGCGTTCGCCCGCCAGCTCGCGGACGCCGGCGTCGCCTTCATCGGCCCGCCGCCGGCTGCTATCGCCGCCATGGGCGACAAGATCGAATCGAAGAAGCTCGCGCGCCAGGCGGGCGTGTCGGTCGTCCCCGGCTTCGTCGGCGAGATCGCCGACGCCGACCACGCGGCGGCGATCGCCGCCGACATCGGCTACCCGGTGATGATGAAGGCCTCCGCCGGCGGCGGCGGCAAGGGGATGCGGCTGGCGTACTCGGAAGGCGAACTGCGCGAGGGCTTCGACCGCGTGCGCTCCGAAGCGCGCGCCTCATTCGGCGACGACCGGCTGTTCATCGAGAAGTTCGTCGAGCAGCCCCGCCACATCGAGATCCAGCTGCTCGGCGACCAGCACGGCAACATCGTCTACCTCCACGAGCGCGAGTGCTCCATCCAGCGCCGCCACCAGAAGGTGGTGGAGGAAGCGCCGTCGCCCTTCGTCACGCCCGAGATGCGCCGCGCGATGGGCGAGCAGGCCGTCGCGCTGGCCCGCGCGGTGGGCTACACCTCCGCCGGCACCGTCGAGTTCATCGCGGGGGCGGACCGCTCCTTCTACTTCCTCGAGATGAACACCCGGCTCCAGGTCGAGCACCCCGTGACCGAGATGATCACCGGGCTCGACCTCGTTGAATGGATGATCCGGATCGCGGCCGGCCAGCCGCTCGACTTCGGCCAGGCACAGGTTCGGCTGAACGGCTGGGCGGTGGAGAATCGCGTCTACGCGGAAGACCCGTACCGCGGCTTCCTGCCGTCCACCGGGCGGCTCACCGCCTACCGTTCTCCCGACCAGCACGGGGGTGTGCGCGTCGACACCGGCGTGGTCCCCGGGTCGGAGATCTCGCTGTTCTACGACCCCATGATCGCCAAGTTGGTGACCCACGGCGCGACCCGCGAGGAGGCGATCGACCTTCAGCTCGACGCGCTCGACCGCTACGCGATCCGCGGCATCGGCCACAACGTCGACTTCCTATCGGCGGTGATGCAGCATCCCCGGTTCCGCTCGGGCGAGTTCACCACCGGCTTCATCGCCGAGGAATATCCCGACGGCTTCGCGGGCGCGCCGTTGCCGGAGCGCACGAGGCACGACTTGATCGCCGTCGCCGCCGTGATCAACGCGGTGCGGGTCGGCCGCGACGGCGCAATCGACGGCCAGCTCGACGACCGCGGCGCGACGCCCCGCGTCGAGCTGGACTGGGTGGTCGAGTTCGACCGCGAGCAGGTGCCAGTGCGCGTCGAGCTCCGCGCCGAGGACGACGCCTGGCATGTCGCCCACGGCGATCACGAACATGTCGTCGAAACGCTGTGGCGCCCCGGCGACCACACCTGCGTCGCGACGATCGACAGTCGCCTCGTCGCGATTCAGACCGACCCGCTGCCTGTCGGCTACCGGCTCGCCTCGCGCGGCTCTCAGCACCGCGTCCGCGTCCTCACCCCGCGCGCGGCCGAGCTCGCGCGGCACATGATCGAGAAGGTCCCGCCCGACCTGTCGCGCTTCCTCCTTTGCCCGATGCCAGGGCTGGTAGTCGCGCTCAACGTGGCGGAAGGCGACGAGGTGCAGCCCGGCCAGCCGCTGGCGATCGTCGAGGCGATGAAAATGGAAAACGTGCTGCGCGCCGAGAAGGCGGCGACCGTGAAGCGCGTTGCGGCGAGGCAGGGCGAGAGCCTGGCCGTCGACGCGGTCATCCTCGAGTTCGAGTAGCCCGCTGCGGCTGGTGGCCGAGCCGCGTATAGCGCGCGAGGAGGAATAGCAGGACCGGCCAGAACAGGCTGTGCCCGGTGTCGCCCGCCCAGTTAGCGAACCCCCAAGGATAGCCGTCGAGCCGGTAGCGGGCCCAGTCGAGCGCCTCGTTAACGGTCTGCGCGAGCACCACGACCGAGATCGGCAGCAAGGAGCCGAACGGGCGGCGGAGCAGCATGGCCGCCGCGACGAAGATGCCCAGCCCGAAGTAGACGTGGAGCAGCGGCTTACCGAAGCCGAGCGCGCCGACGAGCCACAGCTTCGCCACTTCCCAGTCGAGGATATATTCCGCCATGCCGCGCGCCCTAGCCCGAGCGGGGCGGCGGAGGCTAGATCGTCCGTCCGCTTACGCCGCCGTCCGGCGGGAACCGGCTTCGCCGCGGCGCGACATCGTCTCGCCGGCTACCCCGCCCGCGCCAAGTCCGAAGCGCGCGTCCGCGCCTCCGCCGGCCGCCGGCGCGTCGCGTCCAGGAGTATGCCGCCAGCCATGAACACCGCCGCGGTGCAAACGACGAAGAACAGCCAGCCGATCGCGCCGGGATAGACCTCCCGATACGCCTGCCCGCGCTCCACCGCGCCGAGCGCGAGCGCGTAGATCACCGCCCAGGCCTCCCAGCGCGTCTTGATAACAAACAATCTGGCGATCCGGCCCATCACGGGAGACTAAACGCGTCGGCGACGAATTCGGCAACACGTCTTAAGCGCCGTTAACCACGAATGTTGCGGCCTGCTTAAGCTTGGCACAACTCCGGCAGGTCCAGCGCGTCCGCCAGCGCCTCGTGCGCATCCCGCAGCCGCGCGTGCAGCCGCGGGTCGGCCAGTTCGGCGGGCGCGATCGACTCGGGCCAGCGCGCCTCGACGACCTCGGCGATCCGGTTCAGCTTCGTGGCCGTAGCGAGGAAGCGCGGGTCCACCGTCGCCGGGTCGGCGACGACGCGCAGCCGCAGGCACGCCGGTCCCCCGCCGTTCGCCATCGACTCCCGCACGTCGGCGAAGTCGACCTCGCGGATCGCCGAATTGCCCGCCGCGACGTGCTCCAGCCAGCGCACCACGGCGGGGATCTCCTTCGCGTCCGTCGGCAGCAACAGCGTCATGCCGCCGCCGGGCAGGCTCAGCAGCTGCGCGTTGAACAGGTAGGAGCCTATGGCTTCCTCCAGGGTGACCAGGGCGGCGGGCACCTCGACCAGCTCGAACTCGGGCACGGCCGCGCGGAGCGCGGCGTACAAGGCGGCCGGCTCCTCGAACGCCTGCTCGTGGGCGAGCAGGACGTGTCCGTTGGCCACGGCGACGACGTCGTTGTGGAACGCGCCGGCAGCGATGGCATTGGCGCTCTGGCACGCGAACAGCGTCCGCGCAGGGTCCAGCCGGTGCAGCCGCGCCACCGCGCGGCTCGCCTGCTCGTGCTGGCGGGCGGGAAAGGCGCCGCCGCCGCAGCCGTACACGAAGACCTCGACGCCCGGCGCCGCGTGCCCGGCGCTGAGCCGCATGTGGTTCGCCGCGCCCTCGTCGCCGAAGGCAGGCGGCACCGGGCCGTGGACAGCGAAGGTCTGGCCATCGCTGAACGCCAGCTCGAGCTGGCGCAGCGTGAACGGCCATTCGTGGCTGCGGTGAGCCATCGAGCGGAGGTTCGCGACCGTCAGGTGGCAGCGCCCGTCCGCGCAATCCGGCGCGGGCGACACGGTGGCGGCGTTCGCCGCCCACATCGGCGAGGCGGACATGGCCGCCGCGAGCAGCGCCGGCGGCGCGTCGGCGGCTGAGCATCCCAACGCGGCGAGCCAGGCCGTGTCGGGTCGCGGCTGGGGTAGGAAGAAGCCTTGGGCGAGCCCGCGGTGGAGGTTGGCCCGCATCTTCTCCAGCCCCTGCAGCGCGGCGGCGCGCGGGTGCGAGGTCGCGCCCCGGTTGCGCTGGGAGGCGAGGTTGCCGGGGCTCAAGCCCGCGTAGTTGTGCGACGGGCCGACGATTCCGTCGAAGTTGATCTCGACGAGCATTGCGTCAGCGCTCGACGAACAGGATGGGCGCCCCGGGCTCGGTCCCGAGCGCCGCCGCGCCGTCGGCGTCCATCGCCGCGCCGTCGTCGCCCTCCGCTACGCGCGCCAGCACGGCGCGGAAATCGCCCAGCCGCCCGCTCGCGGCGAGGCCCTGCACCCCGCCCTCGCCGGTCCCGGCGAACAACATCTCACGCGCCTGCACCACCGAGCGCACCCGCGAGGTTTCCGCGATCATCGTCGGCCCGCCGTCGAAGATGTCGACGTAGCCGCCGGCCGAGGTGAAGCCCTCGCCTTCAAGCATCCGCATCGCGGCGCGGCCCGTGGGGTGGGGTAGGCCGATCACGGCGCGCGCGCCCTCGTTCAGCATCGCGGTGTAGATCGGCGTCTTGGGCATCAGGTCGGCGATGAACTGGTTGCCGTGGATGGCGTTGAATTCGTCGGCTTCCTGGAAGTTCATCGCGAAGAACTTGCCGGCTAGGCCGTCCCAGAAGGGGGAGCCGCCCGCCTCGTCGATCACGCCGCGCAGCTCGGCGATAATGCGGTCGCCGAAGAGCGTGCGGTGCTGCCGAATGAACAGGTAGCGGCTGCGCGCGAGCAGCAGGCCGAGGCCGCCGGCGCGCTCGGCCGGGTGGAGGAACAACCCGCCCACCTCCGTCGATCCTTCGAGGTCGGTGGTCAGCACCAGCATCTCCGCCCGCACAGTGCGCGCGAGCTCGCGGCTGTGCTTGGTAAAGCTCGTCAGCCGGTAGGAATAGAAGGGCCAGCGCGTGCCGACCTTGCTGAAGATCTGGCTGGTGCCGCGCACTTGGCCGGTCCTCGCGTTCTCCAGCACCAGCACGAACAGGTCGTCGCCGACGCCCTCACCGTCGCGCGCAAAGGCCTCGGCCGAGCGGGCGAGCTTGTCGCGCAGCGTCGCCCGCTCGGGCGGCAGGTTGGTGAAGCCGCCGCCGGTGAGCTTGGCCATCTCGTAGAGCGCGTCGAGGTCGTCCTCGCGGCTGGCCCGGACGACGAACGTCATGCGCCCTCCGCCAACCGGAGCATCGTCACTGCCGACAGCGCCGCGCGCTCGGGCAGGCTGTCCGCGATCAGATACTCGTCCGCCGAATGGATGGAGCCGCCGCGCGCGCCCATGGTGTCGACCACGGGGACGCCCGCGGCAGCGATGTTGTTGCCGTCGCATACGCCGCCGGTAGCGCGGTGAGCGAGGGGTCGGCCGAGGTCGGCGCTCGCCCGCTCGACGAGCGCGAAGAGGGCTTCAGCCCGCGCGTCTAGCGGCCTCGGCGGGCGCGCAAAGCCACCGTGCGTAGTAATCCTTACTTCGCGCTCGGCCGAGACCGCTGCCGCCGCCGCGTCCAGCGCGGCCTGCGCGCGCGCCTGATCCTCCGCACTGCGCGGCCGCAGGTTCACCCGCAGCACCGCGCGGTCGGGCACTACGTTGTTGGGCCCGCCCCCGTCGATCCGGGCCGGGTTGACCGACAACCCCGGCGCGCGCGCGCGCTCCAGCCGCAGCGCGAGGTCAGCCGCGGCGAGCAGCGCGTTGCGCCCGTTCCCCGGGTCGCGCCCGGCGTGCGCGCTCCGCCCCTCCACCGCCAGGCTGAAATTACCGCTCCCCGGCCGCGCGCCCGCCAGGGTACCGTCGGGCAGCGCGGCGGGCTCGTAGGTCAGCGCCGCCGCCTTGCCCCGCGCCGCGGCCGCGAGCAGCTGGGCGGACCCCGGCGAGCCGACCTCCTCGTCCGAGTTGATCACCACCTCGTAGCCGATCCGGTCGCGCGCGGCGCTTCCCTCTACTGCGAGCAGAGCGCCCAGCATGATCGCCAACCCGCCCTTCATGTCCGCTACACCCGGACCGTTGAGAATGCCTCGCCCGAGCCAGCGCGTCGCCTGGAATGGGTGGTCCGCCCCATACACCGTGTCCATGTGCCCGGTCAGCAGCAGCTGCAGCGGCGCTTGCCGCCGCACGCGCAGGCGCAGGTTGCGCCCGTGCTCTTGGGCGTGGACCTCGCCCCGCGCGTCCACCCGCTCGGCGGGCGCTGGAGGGAGCAACTCGACCTCCCCCGGCAGCGCGGAAAAGGCGTCGGCGAGCATCGCCGCGATTTCGCCCAGCCCGGCCAGGTTGCCCGACCCGCTGTTCACCGCCGCCCAGGCCTCCGTCCAGCCGAGCATCGGCGCGGCGGCCGCGCGCTCCGCGGTGTCGCGTTCGAGAATGAACTGTGGATCCACGCGGCCCTCAAGCTCGGACAAGGTAGGGCCGAAATGCCGCGAGCACGTCGCGGTACAGCTCGCGCTTGAACGGCACGATCAGCTCTGGCAGCGCGTCGGGCTCCACCCAGCGCCAGCGGCTGAATTCCGGGTGCGCCGTCTGGAGGTCCACGTCCTCGTCGGTCCCCAAGAAGCGGAACAGGAACCAAGCCTGCCGTTGCCCGCGCCAGCGCCCGCGCCACAACTTGCCCGCCAGCTCGGCTGGCAGGTCGTAGCGCAGCTCCTCGGGCGCGCGCGCGATCAGCTCGATTAGCCGGCGCGGGATGCCCGTCTCCTCCTCCAGCTCCCGCATCGCGCCTTCCAGCGCGTCCTCGCCCTCGTCGAGCCCGCCCTGCGGCATTTGCCAAGCGTCGTAGGCCGTATCGAGTCGCTGGGCGACGAACACGCGCCCCTCGTCGTTCACCAGCATGACGCCCGCCGCAGGGCGGTAGCCCTCCCCGCTCACGCCGCCGCGCGCCGCGCCGCCGCGTCGGCGATCATCTGCTTCAAGTGCGCCAGCGCGCGCGCGTTGTCGGCCCGCGCCGAAGGGATCGCCTTGGTCAGACTGATGAAGCCGTGGATGCTGCCCGCCGCCTCCAGGAACACCGTCTCCACCCCCGCCGCCGCGGTTGCCGCGGCGTAAGCGCGGCCCTGGTCGCGGATCGGGTCGAGGCTGGCGGTGATGACGAGCGTGGGCGGCATCCCCGCCTGGTCCGCCTTGATCGGCGAGCCGCGCCAGTGGGCGACGTCCGCCGAGTAGCACTCGCCGAACCAGTCCATCGCCTCGCGGGTGAGCAGGTGGCCCGCCGCGAACTGCTCATAGGACGGGAACACCGTCTCCATGTCGGTGGCGGGGTAGATTGGAAACTGTGCCAGCACCGGCCGTTCGGCTGGCCGGTCGCGCAGCGCGAGCGCTGTGACGATGGCGAGGTTGCCGCCCGCGCTGTCGCCGGCGAGCACTAGGCCGGTGACCTCGCGCCCGAGCCCTTCTGCCCCGGCCGCCGCCCAGCGCGCGGCCGCTTCGCAGTCTTCGGGGGCGGCGGGCCAGGGATGCTCGGGGGCGAGCCGGTAGTCCACGGACACTACCGGCAGGTCGAGCGCGCGCGCCATCTCCGCGCAGAAGGGTGCGTGGGTGTCGATGTCGCCGATCACCCAGCCGCCGCCGTGGAAGAACAGCACCAGCGGTCCGGCCTCGCGGCTCTCGCGCGCGTCGAACAGGCGCATCGGCAGCTCGCCGCCCCCTGGCCCGGCGATGGCGATGTCCGCCTGCACCGCGAGTTCGCCAACCGGTAGGTCGGCGACCTCGCGCATGGCGAGCATCATCTTGCGCGCCTCTACCGCGCCGACCTCGTGCGTCTTCGGCCCCGGCAGGTTGTTGAGGAAGTCGAGAAAGGCGCGCACGTCCGGGCGGACGTAGGGCTGCTGGGTCGGGGCGTTCATGGCCGGGCCTCCTCCATCTTGCGGCGGTTTCGCCGGTCGGGGCGTTGCGTTAGCAGATGCTTCACGCCGTCCACCACCCCGCCTACGTCCTGCCCGCGCGCGGCGGCAGCGCCTACCAGCACGACAAATACGGCCATGTCATCGAGTTGCTGCGCGAGAGCGGAAACCTCCGCTTGCACGAGCCGGAGCCGATTCCGCGCCGCTGGCTAGAGGCGGTGCACGATCCCGCCTACGTCGACGAGGTCGTCAACGTCCGCGTGCCGCCGGCCAAAGAGCGGCGGATCGGCTTCCCGATCACTGAGTCTGTCGCCCGCCGCGCGGTGCTCGCGCCGGGTGGGACGTGGCTCGCGGCTCGCGTGGCGAAGGAGCACGGCTTCGCGGCGAACACGGCGGGCGGCAGCCATCACGCGCTGCACGATACTGGCGCTGGCTACTGCGTTTTCAATGACTTGGCGGTCACGGCGATCAGGCTTTTGGAGGAGGGCGACGCGCGCCGGGTCGCGATTGTGGACCTGGATGTCCACCAGGGTGACGGCACCGCGGCGTTGCTCGCCGGGCGGCCGGACGCCTTCACCCTGTCGCTTCACGCCGAGAAGAACTTCCCCGTCCGCAAGGCGCGGTCGAGCCTGGACGTCGGCCTCCCCGACGGGACCGGGGACGCCGACTATCTCCGGGCGCTCGACGGCGCGCTCGCCGCGGTCTTCGCATTCGGCCCGGACCTGATCCTATACCAGGCGGGGGTCGACGTGCTCGCCGACGACAAGCTCGGGCGGCTGTCACTGACCCCGGCCGGCGTCGACGCGCGCGACCGGCAGGTGATGCGCGAAGCCGCGCGGCGGGGCGTGCCGCTGGCGAGCACGCTCGGCGGAGGCTACGGCGACGACCGGCGCGAGATCGCGGCGCGGCACGTCCGCACCATCCGCACGCTCGCTGACGAAGCGCGCCGGGCGCGAAGCTTCGTTGATTAACGCGCCACAAAATCTAGGTTGAGGGCCGCCGCTCCGGCCCTTAGCTGCCCGGCCTGTCCCCCGACCTTAGGACCGTTCTCCATGGCGACCGCCGTCCACCTCCTCACCCCCGAAGAAGCGGGCGCGCACCCGACGCCCGAGTCGATCGTCGTCCGCTTCGCGGGCGATAGCGGCGACGGGATGCAGCTTACCGGCGGACAGTTCACGCTGGCGACTGCTTTAGCAGGAAACGACCTCGCGACTTTTCCCGACTTCCCCGCGGAGATCCGCGCGCCGCAGGGCACGACATTTGGCGTCTCCGCCTTCCAGATCAACTTCGGCTCCACCGACATCGAGACGGCGGGCGACGCGCCCGACGTGCTGATCGCGATGAACCCGGCGGCGCTCAAAGTGAACGTGTCGGACCTGAAGCCTGGCGGCCTCGTCATCGTCGACAGCGGCGAGTTCAACGCGCGCGCGCTCGCCAAGGCGGGCTATGACGGTAACCCGTTGGAGGACGACGCCCTCGCCCGGTGGCAGGTGCTGTCCTTCAACATCAGCCAGCTGACCCTGGAGAGCGTCAAGCCGTTCGGGCTGGGCAACAAGGAAGCGCTGCGCTGCAAGAACATGTGGACGCTCGGGCTGGCGCTCTGGATGTTCGACCGCGACCGGGGGGCGATCGTCGACTGGCTCCGCGCCAAGTTCGCCAAGATGCCCGAGCTCGCCGAGGCAAACATCGCCGCGCTCAACGCGGGCCACGCCTACGGCGAGACCGCCGAGCTCGCTGGGCCGATCAAACAGCATAGCATTGCTGCCGCGCCCGCCGAGCCGGGGCTGTACCGCACGGTGACGGGCGCGGAGGCGATCTCCATCGGGCTGGTCGCCGGCGCGCAGCTCGCCAGCCTGCCCATGTTTTTCGGCGGATACCCGATCACCCCGGCGAGCGCGATCCTCCACCACCTCGCGCGCTACAAGGAATACGGCGTCATCACCTTTCAGGCGGAGGACGAGATCGCCGCGATCGCGTCCGCGATCGGCGCGAGCTTCGCCGGGTCGCTGGGCGTGACCTCGTCCTCCGGCCCCGGCATCGCCCTCAAGGGGGAGGCGATGGGGCTGGCGATCATGACGGAACTGCCCTTGGTGATCATCAACTCGCAGCGCGGGGGGCCGTCCACCGGGCTGCCGACCAAGACGGAGCAGTCGGACCTCTACCAGGCGGTGTACGGCCGAAACGGCGATGCGCCCATGCCCGTGCTCGCCGCGCGCTCGCCCGCCGACGCCTTCGACTGCGCGATCGAGGCGGTACGGATCGCCACCCAGTACATGACGCCGGTGATGCTGCTGACCGACGGCTACATCGCCAACGCCGCCGAACCGTGGCGCGTGCCGGACATGGCAGGCTATCAGCCTTTCCCCGCGCGCTTCCGCGCGGAGCCGGCGGGTGAGGACGGCGTGCGCCCCTACGACCGCGACCGCAACCTCGCCCTCGACTGGATCAAGCCGGGCACCCCGGGGCTGATGCACCGCATCGGCGGGATCGAGAAGCGCGACGGTACCGGCAACCTCGACTATTCGCCCGATAACCACCAGCACATGACCAACGTCCGCCGGGACAAGGTGCTCGGCGTCGCGGCCGGCACGCCCGAGCAGGAGGTGACGCTGGGCGAGCGGGGGGCGAAGCTCGCGGTCGTCGGCTGGGGCTCGACCTTCGGCCCAATCCACCAGGCGGTGCGGCGGGCGAGGCGTCGCGGGCTGGACGTCGCGCACGTCCATGTCCGCCATATCTGGCCGCTGCCGCGCAACCTGGGCGACCTGCTCCGGAGCTTCGACTCGATCGTCGTGCCGGAGATGAACACCGGCCAGTTCAAGACGCTGCTGCGCGACCAATACCTCGTCGATGCCAAGCCGCTGACCAAGGTGTCGGGCCAGCCGTTCAAGATTGCGGAGATCGAGGCGGCGATCGCCGAGGCGCTCGCCGGGCATCCCGGCGGCAATCTGGCGGCGGACGACACCCAGCTGCCGGGCAAGGATTCGGACTACGACGACGGCCGCCGCGCGGAAGCGCTGTCGCCGCAGTCGCGATAGATCGGACGAAAACCATGAACGACATGACCAAGCTCACCGCCAAGGACTTCGCCACCGACCAGGAGGTCCGCTGGTGCCCCGGCTGTGGCGACTATGCGGTGCTGAAAGCCGTGCAGCGTACCCTGCCGGAGATAGGTGCGCGGCCGGAGAACACCGTGTTCGTGTCCGGCATCGGCTGCTCCAGCCGCTTCCCCTACTACATGGAGACTTACGGCTTCCACACGATCCACGGTCGCGCGCCGGCGGTGGCCACGGGTGTGAAGCTTGCCAACCCGCAACTCGACGTGTGGATCATCACCGGGGACGGCGACGCATTGTCCATCGGCGGCAACCACACGCTGCACGTGCTGCGGCGCAATCTCGACTGTCAAATTCTCCTTTTCAACAACGAGATTTACGGCCTGACCAAGGGGCAATATTCGCCCACCTCGCGCGAAGGGACGCGGTCGCCCTCGACCCCTTTCGGCTCGGTCGACCGCCCGGCCAACGCCTGCGCTTTCGCGCTCGGCTCCGGTGCGCGCTTCGTCGCCCGCGGCATCGACGTCCACAAAAACCTGCCAGACGTGCTCAAGGCCGCCCACGCCCACCGCGGCGCGGCCTTCGTCGAAATCTACCAAAACTGCGTGGTCTACAACGACGACGTCTTCGCCTCCTTCACCGACAAGGCGCGCGCGCCGACCGCGCAGCTGTGGCTCCGCCACGGCGAGCCGCTGCTCTTCGCCGGCGGGACGCGCGGGCTGGCGCTCGACGTCGGCACGCTCGGGCTTAAGGTGGCCGAGGTCGCCGAAGGCGATTGGCAAGCCGCGGGCGTGCTGCGC
Organism: uncultured Sphingomonadaceae bacterium; assembly: GCA_902806235.1. Lineage (GTDB taxonomy): Bacteria > Pseudomonadota > Alphaproteobacteria > Sphingomonadales > Sphingomonadaceae > CADCVW01. The sequence goes on from CADCVW010000069.1 coordinate 14,173, forward strand.
CACGACGTCCGCAACCGCACGCTCGCGCACCTGCTCGCCGAGATGCCCTTCGGCGACTTCCCGATGGCGCTGGGCACACTCTACGACGACCCCGCGCCGACCTTCGACTCCGCGCTGCTCGAACAGAACGCGGCGGTCGCCGCCGGCAAGAAGCCGGACCTCCAGGCACTCGTCTCCCGCGGCCAGAGCTGGATGGTCGAAAAGCAGCCCCGGGTGGAGTAGGGGAAGGCTAAGCCCCTCCCCTCTAGGAGGGGGGTCGAGGTGGGGCTGTCCGACATCCCATCCCCTCGAGCGGTGGACCGCCACGATTCGTCCGCACCCCAACCCGGCATCAGATGAGCCGTGCCCCGCCCGGTTCAGGTCATGCCGGGGGCCTGACCGACCTGACGCTCCGGAAGGGGAGGGGCTTTCCGGTTGCCCTCGCCCCCGCACCTTGGCATCCGCCCGCCGATGAACATGGACAGCCGCCCCGGCCGGCACCTCGCCACTGCCGACCGCGGCTTCCTCACCGGCGGCGGCCCGGTAGCGCAAGCGCTCGTCCGGCCCGCGGTGCGCCGCGTGCTGCGCTCGATCGACGAAGGGCTGGCAACCGGCGCGATCCATGCGACCCTGCCCGACGGGACACGCCGCACGCTCGGCGGCCGCGCGCCGGGGTTCGAGCCGGTGGTCCACCTCCGCAACTGGCGCGCGCTGGCGCGGTTGGCGACCTCCGGCTCCGTCGGCTGGTACAAAGCGTGGGAGCTCGGCGAATGGTCGAGCCCCGACCCGGTGCCCTTGTTCGCCTTGTTCATGGCCAACGCCCGTACCCTGGGCGGCTCCGCGCGCGCCAAGGGAGCTTGGCGGTTGCTGAACCGCGCCGCGCACCTCATCCGCCGCAACGATCCTGACGGCGCCCGGCGCAACATCCGGGCGCACTATGACCTCGGCAACGCCTTTTATGCCGCGTGGCTCGACCCCGGGATGAACTATTCGAGCGCGATCTTCGGCCATCCCGAACAGTCGCTGGAGGACGCGCAAGAGCACAAGAATCGCACGCTCCTACTCAGGCTCGGTCTGAAACCAGGCCAGCATCTCCTTGAACTCGGTTGCGGTTGGGGCGCGCTGGCTGAGCTCGCCGCACGCGAGTTCGGGGTGCACGTTACGGCTGTTACCCTATCGGCCGAGCAGTGCGCCTATGCGGAGGCGCGGATCGCCGCGGCAGGCCTCGCCAACCGGGTAGAGGTCCGCATTGCCGACTATCGCGAGGTGGACGGCGCCTACGACGCGATCGCCAGCGTCGAGATGGCCGAAGCGGTGGGGCGGCGCTACTGGCCGAACTACCTCCGCGCGCTCGCGGCGCGGCTGAAGCCGGGCGGCGCGGCCGCGCTGCAGCTCATCTCCATCGACGACGAGATCTTCCCCCGCTACGCGGCAAGCGCCGATTTCATCCAGGCCTATATTTTCCCCGGCGGGATGCTGATCGGCGAGGCGGAGTTCCGCGGCGAAGCCGCGCGGGCCGGGCTGCGCTGGGAGTCGCGCGATGGCTACGGCCCGCACTACGCCGAAACGTTGCGGCGGTGGCGCGAGCGTTTTGACGAGGCGGTCTGGGAGGAGCGGCTGCCCGTGGGCTACGACGAGCGCTTTTGCGAGCTGTGGCGCTACTACCTGATGTACTGCGAGGGCGGCTTCCGCGGCGGCGGGATCGACGTCGCGCAGGTGGTGCTGCGGCGCTAGCCGGCGGCTGTCCCACGGGCGGCTGCCGCGCTATAAGCAACAGAGCGCTGCGTCCACTCGCACCCCAGACGTCAGGGGTTTCGTTGGGGAAATTCGACTATAATCGCAGCTACTCGCGAGTAGTTCGGATCTCGAACAACAGCTAGTCGACCCTGATGCGGGCTCCGTCCTCGTAGCCCTGATCGATAAGTCGAACGATTGCCTCGGCGACCGTTTCTGGCGGTTTCACGGTCGCCGCGTCCTCGCCGGGGAAGGCCCGTGCGCGCATCTGCGTCCGCGTGGCGCCCGGATCGACGATCGCCGTGCGGACCGGGGACGCGCCCGACACCTCCTGGCCGTAGGCCGCGACCAGGGTTTCGAGCGCCGCCTTGCTCGCCCCGTAGGCGCCCCAATAGGCGCGGGGAACCCGGCCGACGCTGGAGGTGAGCGCGAGGAGGCAACCGGCCGGCGACGCCCGGAGCAGCGGGTCGAACGCGGCGATCACGGCCTGCTGCGCCAGCACGTTGAGCGTCAGCACCTTGTTGAACTCACGCGCGTCGATCGTGGCAACGGGCATCAGGCTGCCGAGCAGCGCGGCGTTGAGCACCAGCACGTCCAGCGCCGGCCAGCGGCCCGCCACCGCGCCCGCCAGCCGACCGATGCTCTCGCCGTCCGTCAGGTCGAGCGGGGCAATGGTGGCGCTGCCGCCGGCGGCGTGGATGCGCTCCTCCACCTCCTCCAGCCCGCCGCCCGTGCGCGCAACGAGGATGACGTGCGCGCCCGCCCGGCCGAGCGCCTCGGCCGTCGCCGCGCCGATGCCGCGGCTCGCGCCGGTGACCAACGCGAGCTTGCCCTGGAGCGCCACCATCAGACGACCCGTTGCCGGAGCAGCGGGAAGTCGTCGCACCCGGTTTGGGCCGCGACATCCGTCAGCGTCGTCGGGTAGTCGCCGGTGAAGCAGGCGTCGCAGTGCTGCGGCTGCGCGTCGTCGCGCACCTCGTGGCCGACGGCGCGGTACAGCCCGTCGATGGACAGGAAGGACAAGCTGTCCGCCTTGATGTACTCCGCCATTTCCGCAACGCTCATCTGCGCGGCGAGAAGCTTGCCCCGCTCGGGCGTGTCCACGCCGTAGAAGCAGCTGTGCCGCGTCGGCGGGCTGGCGATCCGCATATGCACCTCGCGCGCGCCCGCCTCGCGCAGCATCTGCACGATCTTGAGCGAGGTGGTGCCGCGGACGATCGAGTCGTCCACGAGCACCAGCCGCTTTCCGTCGATCAGCGCGCGGTTGGCGTTGTGCTTCAACCGGACGCCTAAATGCCGAACCTGCTCGCCCGGCTGGATGAAGGTGCGGCCGACGTAGTGCGAGCGGATGATGCCGAGCTCGAAGGGGATGCCCGACGCTTGTGCGTAGCCGAGTGCGGCGGGGGTGCCGCTGTCGGGCACGGGCACGACGAGGTCGGCTTCGACCGGGTTCTCCTCGGCGAGCTCCGCGCCGATCCGCTTGCGCACCTCGTAGATCGAGCGGCCGTCGCTGATCGAGTCGGGGCGCGAGAAATAGACGTGCTCGAAGATGCACGGGCGCGGGCGCACGGGCGCGAAGGGGCGAAGCGAGCGCATCCCACGCGGCGAGACGATCACCATTTCGCCCGGCTCGACCTGGCGGATGAAGCGCGCGCCGGCGACGTCGAGCGCCACCGTCTCCGATGCGAAGATCACGCTGTCACCCAGCCTCCCCATCACCAGCGGGCGAAAGCCGAGCGGGTCGCGGCAGGCAATCATGCCCTCGGGCGTCAAGCAGACGAGCGAGTAGGCGCCTTCCACCCGCTTGCAGGCGTCGATGAAGCGATCGTGCAGGGTTCGAAACGGGCTGGTGGCGATGAGGTGGATGAACACCTCGGTGTCCGAGGTCGACTGGAAGATCGACCCGCGGTCGTTCAGCTGCCGGCGGAGCGTTTCGGCGTTGGACAGGTTGCCGTTGTGCGCCACCGCGAAGCCGCCGGTCGCCAGCTCGGCGTAGAGCGGCTGGACGTTGCGCAGCGCGCTGGAGCCCGCGGTCGAATAGCGGACGTGGCCGATCGCGGCGCGGCCGGGCAGCGCGCGGATCACGTCTTCGCGGTCGAAATTGCCCGCGACGTGGCCGAGCGCGCGGTGCGAATGGAAGCCGCGGCCGTCCCAGCTGGTGATGCCGCCCGCTTCCTGGCCGCGATGCTGGAGCGCGTGGAGGCCAAGCGCGGCGAGCGCGGCCGCGCCGTCGGCGTTCCACACGCCGAACACGCCGCACTCCTCCCGGAGCTTGTCGTCGTCGAAAGGTTGGGTGGTCAGCATGGACTCGTCCAGGGGCGGCTGGCGCGCATATAGGGGCGGGGCCGGCGCTTGTCGCGTCTTAACATGGGTTTGACCGGAGCGGACGGTGACGGGCGACGAACGCGAGACGACGAGCATCCTCGACCCGCGCTGGGACGCGGCGGGGCTGGTGACTGCGGTCGTCACCGACCACCGCACGGGCGAGCCGCTGATGGTCGCGCACATGGACGCGGAGGCGCTCAAGCGTACGCTGGAGAGCGGCGAAGCATGGTTCTACTCACGCTCGCGGCGGCGGCTGTGGCGCAAGGGTGAGACGAGCGGGAACGTGCTGCGCGTCCTGGAGGCGCGGGTCGACTGCGACCAGGACGCGGTGTGGCTGCGCTGCGAGCCGGCGGGGCCGGCGTGCCACACGGGCGCGCGGAGCTGCTTCTACCGGCGGTGGGACGGCGCAAAGCTGGTCCGCGACTAGGTAGGTTGCATCCCGCCACCGGTCATGCTTGAGCGAGGCAAAGCCCGACAACAGGACCGACCATGCCCAGCTACGCCGCGCCGGTGCGCGACACCAAGTTCATCCTCGACCAGGTGCTCGAGATCGGTCGCTACGCCAACCTGCCCGGTTTTGAAGCGGCGACGCCCGACACCATCGACGCGGTGCTGGAAGAGGGTGGTCGCTTCGTCTCCGAGGTAATCGCGCCGACCAACCAGCCGGGCGACCAGGAGGGCTGCACGCGCCACCCCGACGGCTCCGTGACCACGCCGGCGAGCTACAAGGACGCCTATCGCCAGTTCGTCGAGGGCGGCTGGGCGACGCTCGCGCAACCGGTGGACGTGGGCGGGCAGGGGCTGCCGCACGTGCTCGCTATGGCGTTCCAGGAGTACCTGAACAGCGCCAACATGGCCTTCGCCATGTACCCGGGGCTCACCACGGGCGCAATCGCGGCGATCACGGCGGCGGGTTCGGATGAGCAGGTCGCCCGCTACGTGCCGCCGATGGTGGAAGGGCGCTGGACCGGCACCATGAACCTGACGGAGCCGCAGTGCGGCACCGACCTCGGCATGATCCGCACCCGCGCGGAGCCGGCGGCGGACGGGAGCTACCGGCTGACGGGGACCAAGATCTTTATCTCCTCGGGCGAGCACGATCTGGCGGAGAACATTGTCCACCTGGTGCTCGCCAAGACACCCGGCGCGCCGGACAGCGTCAAGGGCATCTCGCTCTTCATCGTGCCGAAGTTCCTGGTGGACGGCGACGGGAGCCCGGGAGCGCGGAACGGCGTCACCTGCGGCTCGATCGAGCACAAGATGGGCATCCACGGCAACTCAACCTGCGTCATGAACTACGACGACGCGGTCGGCTACATGGTCGGTGAGGAGAACAAGGGCCTCGCCGGCATGTTCGTGATGATGAACGCGGCGCGGCTCGGCGTCGGGCTGCAGGGGCTCGGCATCGGCGAGGTCGCCTATCAGAACGCGGCCGCCTACGCGAAGGACCGGCGGCAAGGGCGCGCGCTGACCGGGCCGGCCGAGCCGGCCGCGCGCGCCGACCCGATCATCGTCCACCCGGACGTACGGCGGATGCTGATGGAAGGGCGCGCCTACAACGAGGGGTTGCGCGCGCTGATCCTGTGGGTCGCGTTGCTCGGCGACCTCTCGGCTAAGGCGCCCGACGAAGCCGAGCGGCTGGAAGCGGACGACCTCGTTGGGCTGCTCACGCCCGTGATCAAGGCCTACGCGACCGACAAGGGCTTTCTCGTCGCCAACCTGGCGCAGCAGGTTCTCGGCGGGCACGGCTACGTCCGCGAGTGGGGGCTGGAGCAGTTCGTCCGCGACGCGCGGATCGCGCAGATCTACGAAGGCACCAACGGCGTGCAGGCGATGGACCTCGTCGGGCGCAAGCTGGCGAGCCACGGCGGGCGCGCGTTGCAGAGCTTCCTCGGCATCGTCGCGCGCGAGGTGGGCGAAGCGCGGGCGGCAGGGGGCGAGGCGGCCGAAGTCGCCGAGCGGCTCGGCAAGGCGCTCGCCGAGCTGCAGGCGGCCACGCTGTGGCTGATGGCCAACGCGATGCGCGACCCGAACCAGGCCGGCGCCGGAGCGTACCCGTACATGGAGGTGATGGGCATCGTCTCCGTCGGGCTGATGTGGCTGCGCATGTCGGTCGCCGCCCAGCGCGTTGCCGCGGAAGGGGGCGAGGACGCGTTCCTGCGCGCCAAGCTGATCACCGCGCGCTTTTTCGCGGAGCGGATGATGCCCGACGCCGCCGCGCTGCGCGCCAAAATCGAGGGCGGGGCGGAAGCGATCATGGCTCTGCCAGCCGAGGCGTTCTGAGCTGTTCAGAGCGCCAGAACGTGGCAGGAACGCGCTAGAACGATTCCGTTGCTTTCCCGGTGGTTAACCGATCGCACATCTACTCTGGTAAGGAGGTCTAGCCAGAGCGATCGGCCATAACGCCTTTCCGAATGGCGGGTTCCCGCGACGCGGTCGCGATTCGGAGGGGATGGCGTATGGCTCGGACGACGATATTGGCGGTGCTCGCGCTGGCGGGCGTGGGCGCGGCGGTCCCGGCGCAGGCGGCGGGCTGCTGGAGCATGGAGCAGGTCGCCGCGGCGAAGGTGCGCGATCTCCAGTCGCGGATGATGGTCGCGACCCTGCGCTGCAACGCGATGCAATTTGACATCAGCAACGAGTACAACGCGTTCGTCGAGGCGAACAAGGCGACGATCCAGGGCGCCAACGGGGTGCTCAAGGCCTATTTCAACGCGCAGTACGGCGCGCGCGGCCAGGACGAGTACGACCGCTTCGCGACTGCGCTCGCCAACCATTACGGCGACGCAGGCACTGACCCAGCGCTCTGCCGCGCGGCGCGCAACACGGCGATCGAGGCCGCCAACGCGCGCGGCGACGGCTTCCGCCTGCTCGCCATCGAGGAGCGGCTTGGCGTGACGATGGCGTTACCCGGTGGCCACTGCGCGCTGAGTTTCGCTTCGGCGCAGGCGCCCATGCAGCCGAACCCAGTTCTCACTCCGGTTCCGGCCCCCTTGCCGGTCGTCCGAGCACCGGCGGCGCCCATGATCGCGGCTCCGGTCGCGACGGACGTGCAGGTGATCGACGAGGGATCGGCGGTGGTTACCGCGCAGGCCGCCGCGCCCGAGCCGATGGTGCGGGAAACGCTCGAGCCGGCTGCCGACGAGCCGATCACGACGGAGGAGCAGTTCGTCGGCGCCGACGACGGTGCCCACGAAGACAACTATCATGACGACGCGCGCTTCCGCGAGCGCGCTGAAGCCGACTGGCCCGCGCGCGACTGAGCCGCTGGGTTTAGCCGTCGTTCACCTCCGCTCGGGTAGGCACGAGCGGAGCGGGAGGAAGAGCATGAAGCGTTTGTTGTTGGCGTTGCCGTTGCTGGCGGCCGGGGGCTGCAGCACTGTGGTCGACGTTGCCACCCTGCCGGTCAAGGCGGCGACGGCCGTCGTATCCGGGACGATCGACGCGACCACTACCACTCAGGCCGAGGCCGATCGCAAGCGCGGGCGGCAGGCGCGGCGCGAGGACGAGCGGCGCGGCCGCGAGGCGCGGCTCGCGGAGGTCAAGGAGCGCGAGCAGGCGCGGCTCGCCGAGCGGGAGCGCCGGGAGGCGGAACGCGACGCGCGCCGGGCGGTGCGGCGCGGCGGCTGACGCGGGCCCGTTGACCTTGGGCCCGTCCCGTGCGTGAGGGGGCGGGTGCAGGCGCTCGAACGCGGACAGTTGTGGCTGATGATCGTCCGGGCCGGGCTGTTCGGGCTCATCCTGCTGATGCTCGGATCGGGCGCGGCGCGCGCGGCGCAGCTGCGGGCGGGCGTGCCGCCGGTCGTGATCGTCGGCCCGCTGTTGCTGCTGGTCGGCTATCTCGTGATCGTCGCGCCGCTGCGCCGTTATCGCGCCTGGGCCTACCGCATGGCGTCGGACGAGCTGGAGCTCCGCCGCGGCGTGTGGACACGGGTGGAGACGGCGGTGCCACTCGGCCGCGTGCAGCACATCGACATCGCGCAAGGCCCGTTGGAGCGGGCGTTCGCCGTGTGTCGGCTGTTCCTCCACACGGCCGGTACGGCGCATAGCCTGGTCGTGCTGCCCGGTCTGTCGCGCGCGACGGCCGAGGCGATGCGCGACGAGATACGCGCGCGCATCCGGGCGGAGGAGGAGTGAGCGGAGCGGCGGCCGCCGGCTCCGTGGTAGCTGACCGCCGCGTCCACCCCGCCACCGTGCCGCTGCAGGTGCTCACGCAAGCGCCGCAGACGGTGCTGGGCGCGCCCGCGCTCTTCGCCTTCACTTCGGACGTCGGCTGGCGCTCGGCGCTGGGGCTCGCGGGCGGGCTGTTCGCGCTGGTGGCGCTGTTAAACTGGGTCGCGTGGCGGCGCTTCCGCTACGGCGTGGGCGCGGCCGAGCTGGTGATTGAGAGCGGCATCCTGAGCCGTAACCGGCGCTCCATCCCCTTCGCGCGGGTGCAGGACGTCGACATCGAGCAAGGGCCGGTGCAGCGGCTGTTTGGGCTCGCGAAGGTGCGGGTGGAGACGGGCGGCGCAGGCGGCGACGAGGGCGTGCTCGACAGCGTTTCGCTGGCCGAAGCCGAGCGGCTGCGCGCCGCGGTGCGCGCGGGGCGGGACGCCGACGCTCCGCGCGCGGAGACGCGGGCGGCGGAGCACGCTGATGAGGTGCTGTACGCGCTCAGCGTGCCGCGGCTGATCGCGGCGGGGCTGTTCAATTGGTCGCTGATCTGGATCGCGGCGCTGTTCGGCGCCCTGCAGTCGGCGGGCCGGCTCCTGCCGGACTGGGTGCGCGACCCGGCGGCGTGGATGGGCGTGACGGAAAGCGCGCGGGGGCGGGTGACGCCGGCGACGGTGGCGGCCGTGCTGCTGTTCGCCGGGCTGCTCGGCGTGGTGACGGGCATCGTGCGAACGGGCTTGCGCGACTACGGCTTCCGGCTGGTGCGCGAGGGCGCGCGGCTGCGGCGGACGCGGGGGCTGTTCACCCGGACGGAGATCGTCATCCCGCGGCGGCGGGTGCAGCTGGCGCAGCTGCTGACTGGGCCGGTGCGGAAGCGGTTCGACGGGCGCGAGCTGTTCCTGCAGACCTTGAGTTCGGGCGAGGGCGGGGGCGGGCGGCAGACCGTCGCGCCCTTCGCCACGGCGACGGAGGCAGTGGGCATCCTGCGCGCGGCGGGCACGCTGGAGCTGCCCGACGAGAAGCGGCTGCAGCGCGTGTCGAGCGGGCACGTCGTGCGCGTGCTGCTGCGGAGCGCGCTGCCGCTGACGGTGGGCGTGCTAACCGCGGCCTGGTTCTACCGGCCGGCGCTGTTCGCGCTCGCGCTGCTGCCGGCGCTCGCGGTCGGCGCGTGGCTCGAGCGACGATACCACCGTTACCTGCTCGACCGCGAGCTGCTGTTCGTCGCGCGGGGCTGGTGGCGGCAGGCGCTGTGGGTGGTGCCGCTGGCCAAGGTGCATTCGGTGGCGCTGTCGCGGAGCTGGCTCCAGCGGCGGCTGGGGCTCGCCAGCCTGTTGTTCGACACAGCGGGCGCGCCCGCGCTGCGCGGGGTCGTGGTGCTGGACCTCGCGGAGGAGCGGGCGCGCGCCTTGGCCGAGGCTGTGCGCGCTTATTCTGGCAGGAAGTCCGGCACGGACAGGTAACGCTCGCCGGTATCGTAGTTGAAGCCGAGCACGCGGGCGTCGGCGGGCAGCTCGGCGAACTTCTGGCTGATCGCCGCCAAGGTCGCGCCCGAGCTGATGCCGACCAGCATGCCCTCCTCGCGCGCGCAGCGGCGGGCCATTTCCTTGGCGTCGGCCGGGTCAACCTGAATCACGCCGTCGATCGACTGGGTGTGGAGGTTGGCCGGGATGAAGCCCGCGCCGATGCCCTGAATCGGGTGCGGGCCGGGCTGGCCGCCGGAGATGACGGGGGACAGCGTAGGCTCGACCGCGTAGACCTTCAGCTGCGGCCAGTGCGGCTTCAGCCCCTCGGCGCAGGCGGTGATGTGGCCGCCAGTGCCGACGCCGGTGATGATGACGTCGGGGGGTGAGTCAGCGAAGTCTTCCAGCAGCTCGGGGACCGTCGTCCTAAGGTGGACGTCGACGTTCGCCGGGTTCTCGAACTGTTGTGGCATCCAGGCGCCGGGCTGCTCGCGTACGATCTCCTGCGCGCGCTCAATCGCGCCCTTCATGCCCTTCTCGCGCGGGGTAAGGTCGAAGGTCGCGCCGTAGGCGAGCATCAGGCGGCGGCGCTCGAGCGACATCGATTCGGGCATCACGAGGACGAGGCGGTAGCCCTTCACCGCGGCGACCATGGCAAGGCCAATGCCGGTGTTGCCGGAGGTGGGCTCGACGATGGTGCCGCCGGGGGCGAGTTCACCGGACGCTTCGGCCGCCTCGATCATGGCGAGCGCGATGCGGTCCTTGATGGAGCCGCCGGGATTGGCCCGCTCCGACTTGATCCAGACTTCGCGGTCGGGAAATAGCCGGGCCATGCGCACGCAGGCGGTGTGGCCGATGGTGTCGAGGATGCTCTGCGCCTTCATATGATGGTCTCCTGGGAGTGCGGCGCGGGAACGCGCGAAGGGGGATCGAAGGTGCGGGCGCGGCGCAGTTCGGGGAACCAGCGGGCGTAGAGCGCGGTGACGATGATCGCGCCCACCCCGCCGCCGACCGCCGCGCCGACGGGGCCGAGCAGGGCGGCGGCGAAGCCCGACTGAACCTCGCCCAATTCGTTGGAGGCAGAGATGGCGAGGCCGGAGACGGCGGACACGCGGCCGCGCATCGCGTCGGGGGTGTGGAGCTGGACGAGGCTGGAGCGCACGTAAACTGAGAGCATGTCGGCCGCGCCGAGCACGAAGAGCGCGCCGAGCGACAGGGCGAAGCTGCGCGACAGGCCGAAGATGACGGTGGCGAGGCCGAACACGGCGACGGCCCAGAGCATCTTAACGCCCACTTCGTTCCGCAGCGGGCGGAAGGAGAACCAGAGCGCGACGAGCGCGGCCCCGGCGGCGGGCGCGGCGCGGAGCAGGCCGTTGCCGAGCGCGCCGACGTGCAGGATGTCGCGCGCGTAGACTGGCAGCAGCGCGGTCGCGCCGCCGAGCAGCACGGCGAACAGGTCGAGCGTGATTGCGCCGAGGAGGAAGCGATGGCCGCGGACGTAGCGGAGGCCGTCGACCATCTGCTGCACGGGACGCGCGCTCCCCGCCATCGGCGGCGGATCGATGCGGCGGATCGGGGTGAGCGCGGCGATGGCCGCGAGGAGCGCGCCCGCGGCGAACCAGTAGGGCAGCGCCGGATCGATCGCGTAAAGGAGGCCGCCGAGCGCGGGGCCGCCGACGCTGGCCGATTGCCAAGCGATGCTGCTCATCGCGATGGCGCGCGGCAGGAGCTCGGGCGGCACGAGGTTGGGGGCGATCGCCGCCATGGCGGGGCCGACGAAGACGCGGGCAACGCCGTGCAGCGCGGCCATGACGAACAGCACAGGGAGCGTCAGCGCGTCGGCCGCGGTCAGCAGCCCGAGGGCAAGCGCGATGCCGAGGTCGATGGCGTTGGCGGCGCGGGCCACCGTGCGCCGCTCATACCGGTCGGCGACCCAGCCGGCGACGGGCGTGAGCGCGGCCAGAGGCACGAACTGGGCGAGGCCGAGCATTCCCAGCAGGAACGCCGCCTCGCGCGGGGCCATGGCGTAGTCGGTGCGGGCGAGATCGTAGACCTGCCAGCCGATGACCACCACCATCGACATGGTGGCGAGCACGGCGAGGAAGCGCGCCGCCCAGTAGCGCCGGAAGTCGGGCACGGCGAGCGGGGAGGAGGGGGCGGCCACGGGCGTGGGATTAACGGCCGAGTCGCGGGACGACAACGCGGGGCGGGGCGGGGTGGAGGGAGGCAGGGCGTCCCGTATTGGGACGAAGGTCCTCAAAGTTCCAGGAGATGATAAATTCCGCCCCCTCGCGGCGTTCGGGCGAGGCGCAATGGGGGAGGAGAGGGCGAGCGGCCATGCCCGCCTCTTACGCGACGGGCGGGGCTGTAGGACAGCGCCTCAGCGCGGCGCGCCCGGCCGGCTCCGGCGTGCGTGGTAGAGCGGGATCACCACCGGCAGCAGCAGGTAAGTGAAGGGGGCGAAGAAGCGCAGCCCGTCCAGCTGCGCCAGCGACGCCGAGAGCGCGCCAGTGCCGGCCTGGATCGACCAGACGACCGCCTCGTCGCGCGCGCTCTCCCGCGCCGCGGCGGGCAGGCCGGGCGCGCGCAGCGCGGCGGCGAACAGCGTGGCCTCGAGCAGCGCCATGGCGGCGAAGCCGACGCCGTAGATGGTGAACACCCCCGGCAGGTCGGCGGTGGCGAGCCGGGACGGCATCCCCGTCGCGTAGGCGGCGAGCGAATCGGCCATCAAGCGCAGCGGGTAGACATAGATCAGCACCAAGAAGACGAGCGCCAGCGTGAGCAGGGTGGATAGCCCGCCCGCGTCCGCGCCGAGCCGCCGCCAGCGGACGTGGCCGTGCCAGAAGGAGCAGATCAGCGCGAAGCCGACGAGAAAGGCGGGCACGTTGCGCATGGCGGCGACGAGCTCGGCATAGCTGTCGAGCTCCGCCCCGCCGGCGATCAGCAGCAGGGTGACGGCGAAGGCAAAGGCTGCATCAGTGAAATCGTCGAGTCTGGCCGTGGCAACGTCCGTCATCCCGGCCCACCCCCGCTCGACCTTGACCCCTCTCGGCGGTGGAAGCTTAGCAAGACGGAGCGCGGGCGAGAAGGACGGGAGCGGTGGCCGACGGAACGGCGCGTTTAATGACCGGGAGGGGTGACACTGCGCCTGCTACTGCGCGGGCACGACGCGAAGAGCATCGCGTTTGAGCAGGGCCTGTCGGTGCACGCCGTGAATGAGCGGCTCCGCGACGCGCGGGCGAAGCTGGGCGCGACGAGCAGCCAGGAAGCCGCGCGGCTGCTCGCTGCGGCGGACGCGGCCGACCCCCACAAACTCGGGGACGAGCCAATAGGGGGCGCTGGCGCCGCGTCGGTGGTGGCAGTCGCGATCGTGCCCGCTGGGCGGGCCGCAGACGCCGATCCCGGTCCCGCGCGTTTGGGAGCTCCAGCCGCTATGCTCATCGCCGCTCTGTCCGCGACCGCCGTTGCCATGCTCGCCGCCCAGACGTGGGCCGACGCCCCGTCGAGCGTGCCGCGCTTGACCGCTACGCAGCCCGCCTCCGGTGCTGCGGTGCGGCCGGGCGCGCTGGCCGTGCGCGTCACTTTCGAGGGGCCGATGCGGCCGGACAGCTTCTCGTTCACGACGACGCACGTCGCGCCACTCCCCGCCTGGGCGGTGTGAGCCGAGCCCTCGCCCGATCTGCGGAGTTTCACCTTGCGCTGCCGAGTGGAGCCGGGGAGAGCCTACGCAATCGGCTTCAACGGAGGCCGGTTCCGCTACTTCAGGAGCGAAGAAGGCTTGGCAGCCGCGCCCGCGCTGCTCGTCTTCTCGATGGCGCGGCGCTGAGCGCGCCTCAGGCCTTTGTCACGAAGCTATCCAGCACCCGCTTGCGCCCCGTCTGCTCGAAGTCGATCTCCAGTTTGTTGCCCTCGACCTCGGCGATCGCGCCGTAGCCGAACTTGGCGTGGAACACGCGGTCGCCCACGGACAGGTCGCCGCGGCCGCGGTTGCCGAGGCTCACCGCACTCGCGCGAGCCTCGACGACGCGGGGGCCGCCGCTGCGGTCGAAGCCGCCGCCGGTGGCGGCCCGCTGCCAGCCGGGGCCGCGGCCGGCGGCGCGAGCGACGTCGGCGAAGGGGTCGCTGCGCTCGCTCCAGTTGGCGCGCCAGAGCGACTCGCCGCCGGTCATGCTGGTCTCGTGCTCGACGTGCTCGGGCGGCAGCTCGCCGACGAAGCGGGACGGGATGGACGAGGTCCACTGGCCGTAGATGCGGCGGTTGGCGGCGTGGAAGATGGTGCAGGAACGCCGCGCGCGGGTGATGGCGACGTAGGCGAGGCGGCGTTCCTCCTCGAGCGCCGCGGTGCCGCCCTCGTCGAGCGCGCGCTGCGATGGGAAAACGCCTTCCTCCCAGCCGGCGAGGAACAGCGTGTCGAACTCGAGCCCCTTGGCGCCGTGGATGGTCATGATGGTGACCTTGTCGCGCTCCTCGGCGGAGTCGTTGTCCATTACGAGGCTGACGTGCTCGAGAAAGGAGCCGAGGCTCTCGTATTCTTCCATCGCGCGGGTGAGCTCGGCGAGGTTCTCCAGGCGGCCGGCGCTTTCGGCGGAGCGGTCCGCCTGGAGCGCGAGCGTGTAGCCGCTCTCGTCGAGGACGAGGCGGGCGAGCTCGGGATGCGGGAGTTCCGACGCGCGGGCGCGCCAGCGGGCGAAATCAGCCACCAAGTTAGTCAAGGATTTGCGGGCCGCGCCTGCCAGCTCGTCCGAGTCGAGGATTTGCGCTGCGGCGGTGTAGAGCGGGACGCGGTTGGCGCGGGAAACAGCGTGGATGCGGCTCAGCGCCTTGTCGCCCAAGCCGCGCTTGGGAACGTTGACGATGCGCTCGAAGGCGAGGTCGTCGGCGGGCTGGGCAATAACGCGGAGGTAGGCGAGCGCGTCCCTGATCTCCGCGCGCTCGTAGAAGCGGAAGCCGCCGACGATGCGGTAGGGCAGGCCGATGGCGATGAAGCGGTCCTCCAGCTCGCGCGTCTGAAACTGGGCGCGGACGAGGATCGCGCAGTCGCTGTGCCGGCCGCCGTTGCGGCGGTGCGCCTCGATCAGCTCGCCGATGCGGCGGGCCTCCTCCGGGCCGTCCCACACGCCGACGACGCGGACCTTGTCGCCGGCGTCGACCTCGGTCCAGAGCGTCTTGCCGAGCCGCCCGCCGTTCTTGGCGATCACGCCGGATGCGGCGCCGAGGATGTGGGGAGTGGAACGGTAGTTCTGCTCCAGCCGGATCACCTTCGCTCCGGGGAAGTCGCGCTCGAAGCGGAGGATATTGGCGACCTCCGCGCCGCGCCACGAGTAGATCGACTGGTCGTCATCGCCGACGCAGCAGATGTTCTTGCGCCCCTGCGCGAGGAGGCGGAGCCAGAGGTACTGCGCCTGGTTGGTGTCCTGATACTCGTCGACTAGGACGTAGCGGAAGCGGTTCCCGTAGAATTCGAGCACTTCGCGCTCGGTCTTCAGGATGTGGAGCATGTGGAGGAGGAGGTCGCCGAAGTCGCAGGCGTTGAGCGCTCTCAGGCGTTGCTGATAAGCCCGGTAGAGCTCCTGGCCGCGGCCGTTAGCGAAGGCCTCGCTCTCGCCCGCGTCGATGTCGTCCGGGCCGCAGCCGCGGTTCTTCCAGCGGTCGATCAGGCCAGCGAGCGCGCGGGCGGGCCAGCGCTTCTCGTCGAGGTCGGCGGCGACGATCAGCTGCTTCAAAAGGCGGAGCTGGTCGTCGGTGTCGAGGATGGTGAAGTTGGACTGGAGGCCGACGAGTTCGGCGTGGCGGCGGAGCATGCGCGCGGCGACCGAGTGGAAGGTGCCGAGCCACGGCATCCCTTCCGCGCCCGGGCCGACGATGCGCGCCACGCGCTCGCGCATCTCGCGCGCGGCCTTGTTGGTGAAGGTGACCCCGAGGATCTCGGACGGGTAGGCGCGGCGGGTGTAGACTAGGTGTGCCAGCCGCGCGGTGAGCGCGGCGGTCTTGCCTGTGCCCGCGCCGGCAAGGACGAGCACAGGACCTTCGGTGGTGAGCACCGCCTCGCGCTGGGGCGCGTTAAGGCCCTGTAGGTAGGGCGGCTCGGGAAGCGGAGCGCCGGCGGGGACGGGGGACAGCTGGTTCACGGCGCGAACACTTAGAGAACGGGGCGGGTAGCTGCAATCAACGGCCGGCGCTCCCAGAAGATGCGGCGTCGGAGCCGCCGCGGCGCCTAAAAGATGCGGCGGCGGCGACGGACGGGCTCCTCGTTCGGGTCGGGAGGCAGCAGTTCGACGACCCACTCCTCCGCGTGCTCAACGAAGCTCCGCACCGGGCGGCCCGCGGCGTCGAGCGAGGGGCGGTAGCGGTAGCGCTGCTCGATCAGGCGGCAGGTGGTGCGGTCGAGGAGCGCGCTGCCGCTGGACGCGGTGGCGACGCAGCCGGTGACGCGGCCGTCGGTCTCCACCGCGTAGCGCACCTGCACGACCCCGCCGACGCCCGCCTCCTCCAGTTCCGCCGGCAGGTCGTCGAGGCGAAGGCGGCCGCGGAGGCGGCGGGGCGGGGTCTCGGCCGAACCGGCGCCGTCGCCTCCGCCGCCGCCTCCACCGCCCCCGCCGAGTCCGTCGCCGCCGTTCCCGCTACCGGTGCCCGTGCCGAGCCCGCCGCTCCCCATGCCGGGGCCGCGCACGGGGGCGGCCCCGGCCGACGGATCGCTCCCCGTTCCGGCAAGCGACGCGGCGGGGAGGGGTGGGAGGCGGAGCGGCTGGATGATCGGCTCCGGCGCGACGAACGGCGTGGGGTCGGAAAGGAGATTGGGCGGGGAGGCCGCGCCCTCCTCGCGCGGGTCGGCGCGGCGCTTCGCGTCCTCGCGCCCGGCCGCGGGGGGCGGCGGCGGGGGCGGCGCGGGTATGGAGGGGAGCTCGGCGGGCAGTTCGAGCAGGGTAATCGCTTCGTCGTCGACCGCCGGGGAGCCCTGCGTCATGCCCTGGAGAAAGACGAAGCCGAGCGCGAGGTGCGCGAGGACGGCCGGGATCGCACCCTTCCAGCGTTCCTCGTTGCTGCGGCGGTAGGCGGTCATGACATCGACGCGGGTAGGTGGGCGGCGGTGAACCGGCGCTGAGCGGTGGCAGCGGCGCGCGGTGTGGGTTGCGCGGCCGGATGGCCGCGCTGCTAGATGATCCGGCAAAGGCGGAACGGCGGTCGGCGACGCTGCGCGCCGCGCCGCGCCGCACGTCCTCGCGCTGGAGCCGGTGCGCGGGGGATTTATCGCGGCGGGGAGGCGCTTGCCCCCTTCGACCCGCTCGACGGCGGGGCGGGGGCGCGACTGCTGCTGCTGCTCGAAAAGCCGGAACCGGCCGGGTTCGAGGGACCGCGGTTTGTATCGCGCGACAACCGGACGCCAACGGCGCGCAATCTCAGGCGCTTTCTGGGCTAGGCGGCGATCGCGCGGGAGGACGTGGTGATCTGGAACACGGTGCCCTGAGTGGTCCACGAACCGGGCGCGAGGAACTGGCCGGTGCGGCGGGCGGAGCTGACGGAAGGGCTGCGGCTGCTGCCAGAGCTGCTCGCGCTGCTGCCGCGGCTGGAGGTAGCGGTGCTCGCCGGACGGTTGGCGGAGGCAGCGTGGCCGGTGCTGCACGTGAAGTGTCCCGAGGTCGAGGTGCTGGCAATGCCACATCCCAGCCCGGTATTCATTTGCACGAGCTCGGCGGTGGAGGAGCGGATCAGGACGGCGCTCGGCCGGGCGGCGGAACTGCTCGAATCGTGCTAGGAGTCGGGCGAGACGAGGAGGTGAGCATGGACCCGATCGCGCGGTGGCACGAGTACATGAGGACGGACGACCCGGCTCTGCTGGACGCGCTGCTTGCAGACGACGTCATGTTCCAATCCCCGGCGGTCCACACGCCGCAGGTGGGGAAGGCGGTCGCGTTCAAATACCTGCGCGCGGCGGCGCAGGTGCTGGGCGAGGGCGGGTTCCGCTACCTGGACGAGTGGCGGGCGGAGCAGTCTGCCGTGCTCGAGTTCGAGTGCGTGGTCGACGGGCTCCAGGTCAACGGCGTGGACATCGTGCATTGGAACGAGCGCGGGCTGATCACGCGTTTCAAGGTGATGATTCGACCGATGAAGGCGCTGCACGCGGTGGTGCCGCGGATGTCGGCAGCGCTGGGAATGACGCCGGCCCCGGCTCAGCCCTCGTAGCGAAAGAGGGTGAGCTTGGCCTTGCCGTGCACGCGTTCAGCGTCGAGCGCCCAGCCGGGGGGCGCGGCGGGGCTCTCGTCCCGGGCGGTCTCCAGGCTGGCCCAGGCGCCCGGGGCGGGGCGCGCCGCGGCGAGCGCGCGGGGGCCGTCGCCGCTGCCGTAGGGCGGATCGACAAGCAAGACGTCGAACGGGCCGCCGACCGCGTGGAGCGCAGAAGCCTGGCGGACATCGGCGACCCCCGGCTTGACGCTGAGCTTGAGGAGGTTGGCGCGGAGCGCGGCAAGCGCGGCGGGCTCGCGTTCCACGAAGGTGCAGCGCGCCGCGCCGCGCGACAGCGCCTCCAAGCCCAGCGCGCCCGTGCCGGCAAAGAGATCGAGGACGGCCAAGCCCTCGAAGGAGCCGACGCGCGCGGCGAGCATGGAGAAGAGCGCTTCGCGCGTCCGATCGGTGGTCGGGCGAGTGCCGCGGCCGGGCGGGGCGACGAGGGGCAGGCCCCGCCAGCGGCCGGCGACAATGCGCAATCAGCGCTGCCGGTCGGGCGCGCGGCGGGGCGACACGCGCCACGGCCGGGCCTTACGGGGCACGTGGCCGGGATCGCCCGGCACGGGCGCGGGCCGCTGCTCTGGACGCGGCGCTTTCCTCAGCTCCTGCCGGAACGCCATCAACTCGTGCTGCCTGATCTCCTCGACCGCGCCCGCGGCGAGGTCGCCCAGGCCGAAGGGGCCGTAGGCCGTGCGGATCAGGCGGCTGACCTTCAGCCCTAGATGCTCCAGCACGCGGCGGACCTCGCGGTTTTTGCCCTCGGTCAGCCGCAGCTCGATCCAGACGTTGCGGCCGGTGCGGCGTTCGAGGTTGGCGTCGATCGCGCCGTAGCGGACGCCCTCGACCTCCACGCCCTCGATCAGTTCCTCGAGCTGCTCCTGGCGCACGTCGCCGAAGGCGCGGGCGCGGTAGGTGCGCTCGACGCCGGTGGCGGGCAGCTCGAGTTGGCGCTTGAGCTCACCGTCGGTGGTCAGCAGCAGCAGCCCTTCGGTGTTGAGGTCGAGCCGGCCGACCGGGACCAGGCGCGGCAAGCCCGGCGGCAGGCGCGAGTAGATCGTCGGGCGGTCGCGCGGGTCGCGTTCGGCGGTGAGCAGGCCCGGCGGCTTGTGGAAGCGGAACAGGCGCGCGGGGGCAGGGGCGGCGACGGCCACCCCGTCGACGGTAACGCCGCGGAGCGAGCGGAGCAGGGTAGCGGGGGTGGTCAGCGCCACCCCGTCGAGCGCGACGCGGCCGTCGGCGATCATTCGCTCGACCTCCCGGCGCGAGGCGACGCCCGCGCGGGCGAGGAGCTTGGCGATACGCTGATCGTCGCGGGGCGGGGAGGCAGGCACAGCGGCCGCCACAAACGGTTTCGCGCGCGCGGTCAAGCGCGCCGCGGCCGTGCAACGCGCGCTACTCCGGATCGTTACGCCCTTGACCGGATCCGCGCCCGCGGGACGGCGAGGGTTCCGCATGATCTTCGGCAAACGCGAGCGGCGCATCCGGCGCGTCCTGATCGTCGAGGACGAGGCTTTGGTCGCGTTCGACAACGAGAACCTGCTCGCGCACGAAGGCTATCAGGTGGTCGCCACCGTCGACAACGCGGCGGACGCGCTGGCGGTAATCGCGGTGGGACGGCTCGACCTCGTGCTCGCCGACCTGGCGCTGAGCGGCGATGGCGACGGGCGTGACGTCGCGCGGGCGGCGGCGGCCAAGGGCGTGCCGCTGTTGTTCCTGTCCGGCTCGCGGCCGGACGGGGCGGAAGGCTTAGGCGTCGGCTGGCTGGCCAAGCCCTACAACCCGCGCCAGCTGAAGAGCGCCATCGCCGCGGTGGAGAGGCTGCTCGGCGGCGAGCGGGCGCCGCGCGCGCCCGGCGGGCTCCAGCTGTTCGCGCCCGCCGCGAAGCCTGTTCAGGACGGGGAAAGCCGCTAGGGTTCCTCTTTTGAGCGGTTTGGCGGGAGGGCGTATTGGCAACGGCGGCGAGCGGGCGGGCGGGGTGGTCTGCGGCGGTGGCCCCCTATCTGGAGCGCGGGCCGTTGGCCGCGCTGTTCCTCGGCGTGTCGTCCGGCTTTCCTTACGCGATGATCGGCGCGACGCTCACTACGCGGCTGAAGCAGGACGGGATCGACAAGTCGACCATCACCGCGTTCGCGCTGGTGTTCCTGGCCTACAATCTCAAGTTTCTGTGGGCGTGGATCGTCGACGGGGTAAGGTTGCCGCTGATCGCCCACCTCGGCCAGCGGGTGAGCTGGATGCTCGTCGCCGGGGTGCTGGTGATCGCGGCGGTGGCCAATCTCGCCTTTGTCGACCCGGCGGCGGGCGTCGGGCCGGTGGTCACGGCGGCGATCCTGGTAGGGGTGGCGGGCGCGACCTTCGACATCGTGATCGACGCCTACCGAATCGAGGCGCTGGAGCCGCGGCAGCTGGGCGTGGGTTCGGGGATGTCGCAATACGGCTGGCGCATCGGCTCGGCGGGGGCGGGCGCGCTCGCGCTGGTGGTCGCCGCGCGGCAGGGCTGGACCGCGGCCTACCTCTCGTGTGCGTTGCTTGCGCTGCCGGCGATGATCGCCGCGCTGGTGCTCGGCGAGCCGGCGCGGCGGCGCGCGCCGCAGGAGCGGCGCGGCTTCGGCGCGGCGGTGGGGGCAATCTGGCAGCCCTTCCTCGAGTTCTTCCGGCGTCGCGGGGCGTTTCTGGTGCTGCTGTTTGTGCTGTTGCACAAGATCGGCGACACGCTCGCCAACCTGACGCTGCGGTTGTTGTTCGACGATCTCG
Organism: uncultured Sphingomonadaceae bacterium; assembly: GCA_902806235.1. Taxonomy (GTDB): domain Bacteria; phylum Pseudomonadota; class Alphaproteobacteria; order Sphingomonadales; family Sphingomonadaceae; genus CADCVW01. Next base: position 34,800 of record CADCVW010000069.1, read on the forward strand.
GCTACACCAACGACGAGATCGCGATCTGGGACGTGGGCGTGGGGTTCTGGGCGTTCCTTGTCGGCATCTTCATCGGCGGCATCCTGTACGCGCGCATGGGGCTCAAGCGTTCGGTGCTGCTCAGCCTGGTGCTGATGGCGGTGAGCAACGCCAGCTTCGCGGCGCTGGCGGCGGCGGGGCATTCGAACCTCGGCATGGCGGCGGCGATCGGCTTCGAGAACTTCGCCAGCGGGATCGGCGGCGTGGTGGTGGTCGCCTACTTTTCCGCGCTGTGCGACCTGCGCTTCACCGCGGCGCAGTTCGCGCTGATCTCGGCCGCGGCGTCCATCGTCGGGCGGTTCCTGACGGGGACCACTGCGGGGTCGATGATCGAGGCCGTCGGTTACGTGAACTTCTACCTGATCACCACCGTCGCGGCGGTGCCGGGGATAGTGCTGTTCTGGCTGATGATGCGGTCGGGACTGATCGACAGCTCCATCGGCTCGGCGGGCATCGCCGGGCCGGACGACGCGCGCACGGTGGCGGGGAACAAGCCGACAGAGGAAGGGCTGCGGGCGGAGACGGCGACGGGGTGACCGGTCAGCTCGGCGGCTGATCGTTGGCCGCGAGCACCTCGCCCGCGAGGTAAAGCGAGCCCATGACCAGCACGATCGGCGGGCGGGCGCGTTCGGCGTGGCGGGCGATCCAGCGGAGCGCGCCGGCCGGGTCGTTGTGGGCGAGCGCGGGGTGGCCCGTCTCGCGCGCCAGCGCGGCGAGGTCGGCGGGGGCGTGGTGGGCGTGGCCGGGCACCGGGACCGCGTGCACGGTCACGGCGCGGTGGGAGAATGGACGCAGCACGCCGGCCGCGTCCTTGTTCGCCAGGAGACCGGTGACGATGTGGAAGGGGGCGCCCGCGGGCAGGTGGGCGCGGAAGTAGTCGGCGATCGCCGCGGCCGCCGACCGGTTGTGCGCCCCGTCCAGCCAGAGCTCGGATCGAGCAGGCAGCAGATCGCGGAGCGGGCCGGGGGCGAGTCGCTGCAGGCGGGCGGGCCAGTCGGCCCAGCCGAGCGCGGCGCGATAGGCCGAATCGGGGAGCGGGGGCAGCCGCGAGTGATCCTGGTGGCGCAGCATGGCGACAGCGAGCGCGGCGTTGCCCGCCTGGTGCGGGCCGGGCAGGCGAGGGAGCGGCAGGTCAAGGGCGCCGGAGGCATCGCGGTAGCGCAGCGCGCCCTCCGTCGCGGCAAAGTCCCAGGCGTAGCCGCGCGGCAACCAGCGCGCGCCCGCGGCGTCCGCGATCTCCGCCACGCGCGCGGCAAGCGGCGCGGGGTAGCGCATGGTGACCAGCGGCTTGGCTGGCTTGGCGATGCCGGCCTTCTCGCCGGCGATGCTGATCAGCCGGTCGCCGAGGAAGGCCTGGTGGTCGAGGCCGAGCGCGGCGATGCCGCTGGCGGCGACCGCTTCCGGCGGGACGACGTTGGTAGCATCGAGGCGGCCGCCCAGGCCGACTTCAAGCACCAGCGCGTCGGCGGGGACGCGGGCGAAGGCGAGAAAGGCGGCGGCCGTCGTGACCTCGAAGAAGCTGGGGCCGATCCCGTCGGCGACGTCGAGCACCTCCGCGAGCAGGGTGGCGAGCGCGTCGTCGGCGATCAAGCGGCCGGCGAGGCGGATGCGCTCGTTGAACCGGACGAGGTGGGGGCTGGTGTAGACGTGGACCGTTAAGCCGGAGGCCTCCAAAGCGGCGCGGAGGAACGCGCAGGTCGAGCCCTTGCCGTTGGTGCCGGCAACGTGGAGCACGGGCGGCAGGCGGCGCTCGGGACGGCTGAGACGGGCGAGGAGTGCGTCGATCCGCTCAAGACCGAGCGTGTCGCGGCCGGGCGAAAGGGCGGCGAGGCGGTCGAGCTGCTGCTGGACGGCGGGGGACGAGGAGCGGGCGTGGTCGGGCATGGGTGCGTCGCCCGCCTAGGCGAGCCGTCCCCCAAGCGGAAGCTGGGGCTGCGCTCCACGCGGACGACCCTCCAGCGACGGGCGATGCGGGGCGGTGCTCCGCGAGAGCGGTCCCAGCTTGCGCTGCGACGACGGCTTCCCAACACTGGCTTGCGACCAAGCTAGGCCGCTTCGCGCTCGCGCGGGGAAAGGTAGGCGATAAGCTGGGCCAGCGTGCCGGCCAGGTCCTTTCGGTGGACCACGGCGTCGACCATGCCGTGCTCCAGCAGGTACTCGGCGCGCTGAAAGCCTTCGGGCAGCTTCTCGCGGATTGTCTGCTCGATTACGCGCTGGCCGGCGAAGCCGATCAGCGCGCCGGGTTCGGCGAGGTGAACGTCGCCGAGCATCGCGTAGGAGGCGGTGACGCCGCCGGTGGTGGGATCGCTGAGGATCACCAGGAAGGGCAGGCCGGCGTCCTTGAGCTGGGACACCGCGACCGCGGTGCGCGCCATCTGCATGAGCGACAGGATGCCTTCCTGCATCCGTGCGCCGCCGGCTGCCGTGACGACGACATAGGGGCAGCGGTGCTGCAGCGCTTCACGCGCGCCGACGACGAAGGCAGCGCCGACCGCCGCGCCCATGGAGCCGCCCATGAAGGCGAAGCTCTGCACGCCGACCACGGCCTCGCGCCCGCCGATGCAGCCGCGCGCGTTTTGAAAGGCGTCGCGCTCGCGGGTGGCGGCGCGGGCGGCCTTGAGGCGGTCGGTGTAGCGTTTGGTATCGCGGAAGCGGAGCGGGTCTTCGGCGACAATCGGTTCGGCCATCAGCTGGTAGCGGCCGCTGTCGAAGAGCTGGGCGAAACGCCGCCGCGGGCCGATGCGGTCGTGGTGGTCGCAGCGCGGGCAGACATTAAGATTGTCCTCCCATTCTTTGACGAACACCATGGAGCCGCACTTGCCGCACTTGTGCCACAGGTTCTCGGCCGTCTCGCGCTTGGCGATGAAGGGGATGGAGTTGCGGACGCGGTCGAGCCAGCTCATGCAGCGATCTCCTGGCGGGCCGCGCGCAGCGCGTCGGCCAATGCGCGGACGGCCTGCGTGACGTAGGGGACGGCGGCTTCGCCGTGGGCGCCCACCAGCTCGACCAGCGCGGAGCCGACCACCACGCCATCGGCGACGCGGCCGACGGCGGCGGCTTGGGCCGGGGTGCGGACGCCGAAGCCGACGGCGACCGGCAGGCTGGTGGCGGCGCGTAGCCGGCCGACCGCCTCGTCGATGCTGCCCTGCGCCGCCTGCTGCAGCCCGGTGATGCCGGCGACTGAGACGTAGTAAAGGAAGCCCTCCGCGCCTTCGAGCACGGCGGGGAGGCGCGCGGCGTCGGTGGTGGGGGTGGCGAGGCGAATCGGGGCGACGCCCTGGAGGCGCAGCGCGGGGCCGAGGCGGTCGTCTTCCTCCGGCGGGAGATCGACGCAGATCACCCCGTCGACGCCCGACTCGGCGACGGCGCGGGCGAACCAGTCGGGGCCGCGGCGGAGCATTGGGTTGGCGTAGCCCATCAGGACGAGCGGGACCTGCGGGTGGCGGGCGCGGAAAGCGGCGGCGAGCGAGAGGATCTGGACGGTGGTCGTCCCCGCCCCGAGCGCGCGAAGGTTGGCGGCCTGGATGGCGGGGCCGTCGGCCATCGGGTCGGTGAACGCCATGCCGAGCTCGACCACGTCCGCGCCGCCGGCGACGAGGGCGTCGAGGATGCCTCCACACGCGGCGGGGGTGGGATCGCCGGCGGTGGTGAAGGCGACGAGGGCGGCGCGATGCTCCGCTCGAGCGCGGGCAAAGGCGGCGGCGAGGCGGGTCAACCTACTTCGCCCGCGGTGCGCTCGCGGCGGCGAACGCCACGATCGCGGAAACGAGCACGATCACGACCCAGGACGGGGCCTGCAAGCGCTCCCCCAAGCCGAAAAGCCGGCTGATCAGCGGAAAGCCGATCGCCTGGGCGGCGGCCGCCACGACGAAGGCGGCCGCCGCATGGCGGGCGGCGACCTTGGTCACAGCGCGACCCTCAGCGCCTCGGCCACGGTGAAGATGTCCTTGTCGCCGCGGCCGCACAGGTTGGCCAGCACGATCCGGTCCTCGTCCATCTCCCGCGCGCGATCCACCACGCGGGCGAGCGCGTGGGACGGCTCCAGCGCGGGGATGATGCCCTCCTCGCGGCAGAGGAGCTGAAAGGCGGCGAGCGCCTCGTCGTCCGTGGCGCTGGCGTATTCGACGCGGCCGGTCTCGTGCAGCCAGGCATGCTCGGGACCTATGCCGGGGTAGTCGAGCCCGGCGGAAATCGAGTGCGCCTCGGCAATCTGGCCGTCCCCGTCCTGGAGAAGGTAGGTGCGGTTGCCGTGCAGCACGCCGGGCGCGCCGCCGGCGAGGGAGGCAGCGTGAGCGTCCGTGTGGAGGCCGCGGCCGGCGGCCTCGACGCCGAGCATCGCGACCTCCGGGTCGTCGAGGAAGGGATGGAACAAACCGATGGCGTTGGAGCCGCCGCCGATCGCGGCGACGAGCAGGTCGGGCAACCGGCCCTCGCGTTCGAGCATCTGTTCGCGCGCCTCGCGGCCGATCACCGACTGGAAGTCGCGGACGAGCTCGGGATAGGGGTGCGGGCCGGCGGCGGTGCCTATGATGTAGAAGGTGTTGTGGACGTTCGCGACCCAGTCGCGCATCGCGTCGTTCATCGCGTCCTTGAGCGTCTTCGCCCCGCTTTCCACCGCGCGGACCTCGGCGCCGAGCAGCTTCATGCGGAACACGTTGGGCGACTGCCGCGCGACATCGCGCGCGCCCATGTAGATCACGCAGGGCAGGCCGAAGCGCGCGGCGACCGTGGCGGTGGCGACGCCGTGCTGGCCCGCGCCGGTTTCGGCGATGATGCGCGTTTTGCCCATGCGGCGGGCCAGCAGGATCTGGCCAACGGTGTTGTTGATCTTGTGTGCGCCCGTGTGGTTCAGCTCGTCGCGCTTGAGATAGATCTTCGCGCCCTTGCCCGGCACGGCGTCGGCGCGGACGCGGGCGGTGAGCCGCTCGGCAAAGTAGAGCGGGCTCGGGCGGCCGACGTAGTGGCGCAGCAGGTCATCGAATTCGGCGGCAAAGGCCGGGTCCTTCTTCGCCGTGCGGTACTCGCGCTCGAGCTCCAGGATCAGCGGCATCAGCGTTTCGGATACGAAGCGGCCGCCAAAGGGGCCGAAGTGGCCGCGCGCGTCGGGCTGCGCCCGGAAGCTGTTCTGGATGTTCATAAGCGCGCGACCGATTGGAGGAAGCGCGCGATTTTGTCCACGTCCTTGACCCCCGGCGCGCTTTCCACGCCGGAGGAGACGTCGACCAGCCGCGCGCCGGTGCGACCGACGGCGTCGGCGATGTTGCCGGGGTCGAGGCCGCCGGACAGCGCCCAGGGCAGCGGGTGAGCGAAGCCTTCCAGCAGCGCCCAGTCGAAGCGCAGCCCCATCCCGCCGGGCAATGCCGCGCCGGCCGGCGGCTTGGCGTCGTAGACTAAGCGGTCGGCCGCGCCGCGGAAAGCTAGCGCGGACGCGAGGTCGGCTCGGGTGCGGACGGGGAGCGCCTTCCAGACCTCCACGCCGTGCCGGGCGCGGAGCGCGGCGGCGTGGGCGGGGGTTTCCGCGCTGTGGAGCTGGAGCGCGCGGGGGCGGACGGCGCGGACGAGCTCGTCGACGAGCCCGTCGTTCGCGTCGACGAGCACCAGCACCGCGCCGACGCGGTCGGGCAAACGTCGCGCCAGCGCCGCCATGCGGTCGGAGGCGAGGTGGCGCGGGCTGGCGGCGAAGTGGACGAAGCCGACGTGGCTCGCGCCGCCAGTGACGGCGGCGTCCAAGGCTTCGGGCGTCGACACGCCGCAGATCTTGGCCTGGACGAGCACGGCTACAGCGCTTCCGCGATCGCGCGCGCGGCTTCGGCCGGGTCGGGCGCTGAGGTGATCGGGCGGCCGATTACCAGCAGGCTCGCGCCCGCGCCGAGCGCCGCGCGAGGGGTAGCGACGCGTTTCTGGTCACTGCCCGGCGCGCCGGCCGGGCGGATGCCGGGGACGACGAGCAAACCGTCGGGCCAGCCGGCGCGGAGCGCGGCGGCCTCGTGGGCTGAGCAGACTACGCCATCGAGGCCCGCGGCGCGGGCGAGCTCGGCGAGGCGGGCGACCTGTTCGGCCGCTCCGCCGCCGACGCCCGCAGCGCGCAGGTCCTCGTCGTCCAGGCTGGTGAGCACCGTCACCGCAACGACCTTGGTCTCGGGCGCGGCGACGTCGCGCGCGGCAGCCATCATGGCGCGCCCGCCGGCGGCGTGGACAGTGAGGACGGCGGGGGACAGCTCGCGCAGCGAGCGCACCGCGCCCGCCACCGTGTTCAGAATATCGTGGAGCTTGAGGTCGAGGAAGACGGGCGAGCCTCCCTCAGCCACGCGCCGCACGCCGTCTGGCCCGTTCGCGCCGAAGAACTCGAGCCCGAGCTTCACGCCCCCGACGTGAGGCGCGACGGCGCGCGCGAGCGCGGCTGCGCGCTCCGCGTCCGGCGTGTCCAGCGCGACGTAGACCGGGTTCATGGGCGCTCAAGTGGCGAAGCGGCGGCGGAGAGCGGAGCGACGGCCGCCGAGTAGGGTGGCTCGGCGACGAGCGCAGGGGGCGGCCCGGGCGCGGCGGCGATGCCCTGCGCCTCGGCGAGTTGGCGCTCCAGCCCCTCCACCCGCCGGCGTAGAGTCCAGCGCGAGGCGCGGTGCATCAGCAGCGTGGGGAGGAAACCGAGCAGGAAGGCGGCGAGCAGCAGCACGGGGAGCTTGGCGTCAAGGCGCAGCCCGCCCCACAGGTTCATCGTCACCGGGTGCCAGTTGCGGTTGGCGAGGACCAGGAGGCTCACGGCCAGGATCACCCAGAAGAGCGTGCGGAGGAAGTTCATCGCGCGCGAAGGTAACGGCGCGGCGGGGCGAAGTCACGGGGCGACAAGGCGTGCTTCCCCCGGCGGCGGCGGCCCGCTAGAATGCAGGGGTGACCCGTCCCTCCGCGGCCCCAGCCCGCGTCGCCTGACCCCCGTGCCGCTCCGTTCCCGCCTGCTGGGCGCGCTCGCGCTCGCCTGCCTGCTGCCGGGCTGCGGCGGCGCCGACGCGCCGGAAGCCGAGGTCCGCGCCGAGCTGCCCGCCGTCGCGCCGCCGCGGGTGGAAGCGCCGCCGGGCGAGACCCGCATTGATTACGCGCTGTTCGACGCCCGCCTGCAGCGGCTGATGCAGCAGCCGAAGATGGCCGGGCTCGCCGTCGCGGTGGTGGAGGACGGCCGCATCACCTGGGCGCGGGGCTATGGCGAGACGGTGAAGGGGAGCGGCGACCTCGTCACGCCGGAGACGGTGTTCCGCTGGGCGTCCTTGTCCAAGGGCGTGGCGGGGACGCTGGTCGCCATGCTGGCGGCCGAAGGCAAGCTGCGGCTCGACGACCCGGTCGCGCGCTGGGCTCCGTCGCTCCGCCTGGCCGGCGGGCTGGAGAACCGCGCGACGCTGGAGGACGTGCTGTCGCACCGGCTCGGGCTGCCGAGCCACGCTTATGACGACAAACTGGAGGCGGGCGAGGACGCAAGGCTGCTCCGTTCGAGCATGGCGACCCTGCCGCTCACCTGTGCGCTGGCGGCCTGCCACGCCTACCAGAACGTCGCTTTCGACGCGGCGAGCGAGGCGGTGGAGAAGGCCACCGGGCGGCCCTACGTCGAGGTCGCGTGGGAGCGGTTGTTCCGCCCGCTCGGCATGAAGGGCGCGTCCCTGAGCCACGCCGCCCTGCACCGGGCGAAACACTGGGCGCGGCCGCATGGCAACGGGGCGACGCCGGAGCCGGTGGAGGTCACCACCAGCTACTACCGCGTGCCCGCGGCGGGCGGCATGAACGGTTCGGTGCTCGATCTCGCGCGCTGGATGCAGGCGCAAATGGGCGAGCACGATGCGGTGGTGTCGGACGCGGTGGCGGCGCAAGTGCACGCGCCGCGGGTGTACACGCCCGGTGAGGCGCGGCGGATGCGGCGGTTCCCGCAGCTGAGCAGCCCGGCCTACGCGCTCGGCTGGCGCGTGTACGACTACGCCGGGCGCCGCGTGGTCGGCCACCACGGCGGCGTGCGCGGCAGCCTGGCGCTGATCCTGTTCGACCCCGAGTTGCGGACGGGCGTGGTGGCGCTCTGGAACACGGCGAACGGCCGCGCCTTCGGGCTGGAGGTCGAGCTGATGGACATGGTCTACGGCCTGCCGCGCGCCGACTGGCTGAAGCTCGACACGCCGCCCCAAGCGCCGGCCTCGCCGCTGGCGGACGTGCCGCTCGATCAGCTGCCCGGGCTACCCCCGCCTGAGCCGGCCGGGCCGGCGGCTCATGACAGCGAGAGCCGCGCCCAGACCGGCAGGTGATCGGACGCGCGGCGCGCCGTCGCGCTGCGGTGGGTGCCGCAGTCGACGATCTCCACGCGGTCGCTGACCATGATGCGGTCGAGTTCGGCGACGGGGCGGCGCGCGTGGAAGGAGCGGCCGGTGCGCGCGAAGCGGAGGTGGTGGCCGAAGTCGCGCAGGCAGCCACCGGACGTGCGCCATTCGTTGAGGTCGCCCATCAGCACGGCGGGCAGCCAACGCTCCTGGCCTTCTAGGTGCTCGAGGATCGCGCTCGCCTGCCGCCGCCGCCACAGGCCCGACAGGTCGAGGTGCATGCCGACAACGCGGAACTCGGCGCCGTGGAGCCGCACGTCGGCCATCACCGCGCCGCGCGGCTCGATGGCGGGGAGGTGGAGGTTGCGGCAGTGCAGTACTTCCGCCTCCTTGCGCACAAGGATAGCGTTGCCGTGAAAGCCCATGCTCGCCGAGCGCACGCCCAAGCCTACCGGCTTGTAGGGGCTATGCTCGTCGAGGAGGTGCGGCGGGATGGCGCTGGCGCGCTCGCCGAAGCGGCGGTCGGCTTCCTGCAGCGCGACCACGTCCGCGCCGACCTCGTTCAGCACCTCGAGCGTCCGCTGGGGGTCGCGGCGGCGATCGGTGCCGATCGCCTTGCGGATGTTGTAGGAAGCGACCAGCAGCATGGGCGGGGGCGCTTTTAGGGACGCTCCGGCGCGTGGCCAACCCTTCCCCAAGTTCTTATATCGTTCGCATGGCGAAGCCGAAGAAACGATATGTCTGCCAGGCCTGCGGCTCCGTCGCGAGCCGGTGGCAGGGGCAGTGCGACGATTGCCAGGCGTGGAACACGCTGGTGGAGGATGCCGCAGGCGTCGTGACGCCTTTCTCCGCCAAGCACGATCTGCGGGGCGGCGGGCGGCGGCTGGAGCTGGTGCCGCTCGACGCAGATGTAGCATTGCCGGAGCGGCTGAAGACGGGCATCGCCGAGTTCGATCGGGCGATCGGCGGCGGGCTGGTGGAGGGCTCGGCCACCTTGATCGGCGGCGACCCGGGGATCGGCAAGTCGACTTTGCTGCTCCAGGTCGCCGCCAAGCTCGCGCGGGCGGGGCACGAGGTCGCCTACGTGTCCGGCGAGGAGGCGGCGGACCAGGTGCGCCTGCGCGCGCGCCGGATGGGCTTGGCCGACGCGCCGGTGAAGCTCGCGGCGGCGACGAGCGTCAGAGACATCCTGACCACTCTGGAGGCCGCCGCGCCGGCGCGGCTCGTCGTGATCGACTCGATCCAGACGATGCACTCGGACCTGATCGAAGGCGCGCCGGGGACGGTGAGCCAGGTGCGCGCCTCCGCGCAGGAACTGATCCGCTACGCCAAGGAGAGCGGGGCGGCCGTCATGCTTGTCGGCCACGTCACCAAGGACGGGGCGATCGCTGGACCAAGGGTCCTCGAGCACATGGTCGACACCGTGTTGAGCTTCGAGGGCGAGCGGAGCCACCAGTACCGCATCCTGCGCGCGATAAAGAACCGGTTCGGCGGGACGGACGAGATCGGCGTGTTCGGCATGGAAGCCGCCGGCCTGATCGAGGTGGCCAACCCGTCCGCCCTGTTCCTGACGGAGCGCGGCTCCGCTGTGCCCGGCGCGATCGTCTTCCCCGCGTTAGAGGGCACGCGGCCGGTGCTGGTGGAGATGCAGGCGCTCACCGTTCGGCTGGCGAGCGGGGCGACGCCCCGCCGGTCGGTGGTGGGCTGGGACTCGGGGCGGCTGGCGATGGTGCTCGCCGTGTTGGAGGCGCGCTGCGGGCTGAGCTTCTCGTCCGCCGAGGTCTACCTCAACGTCGCGGGCGGCTACCGCGTGGCGGACCCGGCGGCGGATCTCGCGGTCGCCGCGGCACTGGTTTCCGCCTTGTCGGAGCGCCCGATCGCCAGCGACACGGTGGCGTTCGGCGAGGTCGCCCTGTCCGGCGAGCTGCGGCCGGCGGCGCACCCGAACCTGCGGCTGGGCGAGAGCGCCAAGCTCGGTTTCGGTCGGGCGCTGACGCCCCGCAACGTCGACGCGAAGGGGGCGGGGCTGCCGCTCCAGAGCTTCGCGGGGCTGCCCGCGCTCGTTGACCATCTGCTGGGGCGCGGGTAGCCCGGGTCCGACCGGGGCGCCCATGACCATGCTCGACATCATCGTCCTGCTGCTCGTCGGCGGGGCCGCCATCCTCGGGGGCTTGCGCGGCTTCACCGCGGAGGTGCTGACGCTCCTCGCCTGGGTGGCGGCGGTGCTCGCGGTGAAGCTGCTCCACGCGCCCGTTTCCGGCTGGCTGGGGGCGAACGTGGCGAGCGGCGGCGGGGCGGATCTGCTGGCGCTGGCGCTGATCTTCATGGTGACGCTGGTCGGCGGCAAGCTGCTCGCGAGCCAGCTCGGCGGCGCGGCGAAGCGGTCGCGGATCGCGCCGTTCGACCGGGTGCTGGGCTTCGGCTTCGGGCTACTGAAGGGTTTGATCGCGGCCAGCCTGCTGTTCCTGTTCGCCACCCTGCTGTTCGACGCGTTCGGCGGGTTGGACGGGCGGCCGGGGTGGATGACCAACGCGCGCAGCTATCCGCTGATGGAGGCGAGCAGCCGGGCCCTGGTGGACTTCATGGAGCGGCGCGGGTGAGCGAGTTGCGGCTGTACGACGCGATGGCGCGGGAGAAGCGCGACTTCGTCCCCGCCGACCCGGGGCGGGTGACGATGTACGTTTGCGGTCCGACCGTTTACGGCCGCGCGCACGTCGGCAACTTTCGGCCGGAGGTGGTGTTCGACGTGCTCGGGCGCGTGCTGAGGCACCGCTTTGGCGCGAATGCGCTCGTCCACGCGCGCAACATCACAGACGTGGACGACAAGATCATGGCCGCGGCCGAGCGCGAGGGCGTGGCGCCGAGTGCGGTAGCATCACGCTACGAGGCGGCCTACGCCGAGGACGCGGCCGCGCTGGGCGTGGTCCCGCCGACGCTGGCGCCGCGCGCGACGGAGCATATCGGGCAGATGATCGCGCTGATCGAGCGGCTGATCGCGGCCGGGCATGCCTATGAAGCGGCAGGCCACGCGCTGTTCCACGTGCCGAGTGATCCCGACTACGGCGTCCTGTCCCGCCGCGACCGGGAGGCGATGCTGGCCGGCGCGCGGGTGGAGGTCGCGCCCTACAAGCGCGACCCGGCGGATTTCGTGCTGTGGAAGCCGAGCGCGCCGGGGGTGATAGGCTGGGAGTCGCCCTGGGGGCGGGGGCGGCCGGGGTGGCACCTCGAATGCTCGGCGATGATCGGGGCGCACTTGGGCGAGACAATCGACATCCACGGCGGAGGCATAGATCTGCAGTTCCCGCACCACGAGAACGAGCTGGCGCAGTCGCGCTGCGCGCACCGCGGCGTGCCGCTCGCGCGCTACTGGCTGCACAACGGCTTCCTCAACATGGGCGAAATGGCGAAGATGTCGAAGTCGCTCGGCAACGTGGCGACCGTGCCCGAACTGCTGGCGGCAGGGCACCGCGGCGAGACGATCCGTCTGGCGCTGCTGTCCGCGCAATATCGGCAGCCCCTGGCTTGGACGGAAGCGCTGCTGGTGCAGAGCAAGGCGACGCTGGACCGCTTATATAGAGCGGCGGGGGACGCGCCCTCCGCCGAGCCAGACGCGGGCGTGCTGGACGCGCTCGACGACGACCTGAACACCCCGCTGGCGCTTGCGCGACTGGCGGCGATCGAGGACGCGGGCGGGATCCGCGCGAGCGCCGCGCTGCTCGGGCTGCTGGGCGGCTCAGCGGACGGCTGGTTCCAAGGCGGCGCGGAGGACGCGGGCGCGATCGAGGCGGCGATCGTGGCGCGGCTCGACGCCCGCAAGCGCCGCGACTTCGCCGAAGCGGACCGCATCCGGGCGGACTTGGCGGAACACGGCATCCTGCTCGAAGACGGGGCGGGCGGCACGACGTGGCGGCGAGCGTGAACGCGCCGCTCTACAACCCGCGCATCCTGCGGCTCGCCGCGGACATCCCGCACCATCGTCGGCTTCCCAAGCCGGGCGGCTCCGCCGAGAAGCGCTCGCCCGCCTGCGGGAGCCGCGTCACCGTGGACGTGGAGCTCGCGGACGGGCAGGTCGCGGCGCTGGGGCAGGAGGTCCGCGCCTGCGCGCTCGGCCAGGCGTCGGCGGCGCTGATGGGGGCGGGGGCGGTGGGGCGGACGCCCGCCGAACTCGCGGCGGCGCGCGACGCTCTGCGAGCTTATCTGGCGGGCGGCCGCGACGACCCGGGCGACTGGCCGGGGTTGGACGTGCTGACGCCCGCGCGGCCCCACGCGGGGCGGCACGCCTCCATCCTCTTGCCTTGGGAGGCAGTCGCCGAAGCGGCGGCAGCAGCGGAGACGAGAACATGAGCACGCAAGCCGAAGCCGCCGGGGCGGTGCTCCAGGAGGCGGTGGTGCTGCTCGGCGCGGGGCTCGGCGCGGTGCTGCTGTTCCGCCGCTTCGGGCTCGGCGCGGTGCTCGGCTACCTCGTCGCGGGCGCGGCGGTGGGGCCGCATGGGCTGGGGCTGGTGGGCGGCGCGGAGGACAAGCTGCACCTCGCCGACTATGGTATCGTGCTGCTACTATTCCTCGTCGGGTTGGAGCTCCACCCGACGCGGCTGTGGCGGCTGCGGCGCGAGATCTTCGGGCTGGGCCTGGTCCAGGTGCTCGCCTGCGGCGTCGCGCTGTCCGCCTTCGTCTATCTCGCGACGACGACGAGCTGGGCCGCCGCCTTCGCGCTCGGGCTGCCGCTGGCGCTCTCGTCTACCGCGCAGGTGCTGCCAAGCCTGACCTCGTCGGGGCGCATCCACACGCCGTTCGGCGAGCGCGCCTTCTCCATCCTGCTCTTTCAGGATCTGTCGATCGTGCCCCTGCTGACGGTGGTCGCCGCGCTGTCCCGCGCGCCGGCCGACCCGTCCGCGCCGCCGGGTTGGCTGCTCGGCATCTACACGGTGCTGGCGATCGCCGGACTGGTGGTCGCTGGGCGCTACCTGCTCAACCCGCTACTCCGGCTGATCGGGCGGCTCGGTGAGCGCGAGCTGTTCGTTGCGGTGGGCCTGTTCGCCGTGCTCGCGGCGGCGGCGCTGATGCAGTGGCTGGGGCTATCGACCGCGCTTGGCGCGTTCGTGGCGGGAGTGATGCTCGCCGATTCGCCATACCGGCACGAGCTGGAGGCGGACGTGGAGCCGTTCCGCGCGGTGCTGCTCGGCCTGTTCTTCCTCGCGGTCGGCATGATGCTCGACCTCGGCATGATTGCCCAGCGACCGTTATTCGTGATCGGCATGGCGGCCGCCCTAGTGGCGATCAAGGCCGGGATCATCACCGGCCTCGCGCGGCTCTGGGGCTTCACCACGCGGCGCGCCTTCGCGCTCGGGCTGCTGCTCAGCCAGGGCGGCGAGTTCGGTTTCGTGCTGTTCGCCGAAGCGCAGAACGCGTTCCTAATTACGGGGGAGGCGGCGAGCCTGTTCGGCGCTGTGGTCACCCTGTCGATGGCGACCACGCCGTTCCTGATGATGCTGCGCGACCGATTGGTGCGGAAGGATGCTTCCAGCACGCCGAAGCACGAAGGGCCGGAGCACAGCCCGGCGACGGGCGCGATCGTGGTCGGCTGCGGGCGGTTCGGGCAGACGGTGTCGCAGATGCTGTTTGCCAGCCGCGTGTCTGTGACGCTGATCGACAAGAAGCCGGCGCAAATCGAACTCAGCGCCGAATTCGGCACCAAGATCTACTACGGCGATGGGACGCGCATCGACCTGCTCCGCCAGGCGGGCGCGGCGGACGCGGGGCTGATCCTGTTCTGCACCGACGTTGCGCTCACCCCGGCCGAGCTGCGGCCGGTGCTCGATAGCTTCCCAAACGCCAAGGTGTTCGTGCGCGCTTTCGACCGGCGAAACGCGATGGCCTTGGCGAGCCTCGAGTTGGCGGGAGTGACGCGCGAGCTTTTCGAGTCGGCGGTGGCGATGGGCCGCGGCGCGCTCGTCGCGGCGGGGGTGGACGAGGCGCGCGCCCGCGAGGTGGAGACCGAGTACCGCCGTCGCGACGAGCTGCGGCTGGAGGAGCAGGCGCGCTCGGGCGACATGCACGCGCTGGCGCACATGATCTTCCGGCCGGAGGCGCCGGCGCGGGCGGAGACGGCGGAAGAACGACACTAGGGCCCGCGCTCCTCGTCGAGGAACGCGGCCACGTCCGCGAGCTCGACGTCCTTCGCCAGGATGGTCCGGCCGATGCCGCACGCGAGCAAGAAGGGGAGGCGGCCCCCCTCCTTCTTTTTGTCTTGCGCCATGTGCGCGACCAGCCGCTCGCCGGGGGCGTCGATCCCCGCCTCGCGCAAGGACGCGGGCAGCCCGACGGCGCGCAGGTGCGCCACCACGCGCGCCGCGTCCTCCGCCGGGCACAGGCCGCGCCGCACCGAGTAGCGGAAGGCGAGCGCCGTGCCCGCTGCGACCGCTTCGCCGTGGAGCAAGCGGTCGGAGAAGCCCGCCTCCGCTTCCAGCGCGTGGCCGAAGGTATGGCCAAGATTAAGGAGCGCGCGCACCCCCGCCGTCTCCCGCTCGTCCGCGGCGACGATCGCCGCCTTGGCCGCCACGCTGACCGCGATGGCGTGCTCCCGGGCGTCCTCGTCGCCGGCGAGCAGCGCGCGACCGCTGCCCTCGCACCAGTTGAAGAAGTCCGGCCGGTCGATCAGCCCGTACTTCACCACCTCCGCATAACCCGCGGCGAGCTCGCGCGGGGGCAGGGTGCGGAGCGTCGTGGGGTCGATCAGCACCAGCGCGGGCTGGTGGAACGCGCCCACCAGGTTCTTGCCCGCACGCGCGTTGATCGCCGTCTTGCCGCCGACGCTCGAATCGACTTGCGCCAGCAGCGTCGTCGGCAGCTGGACGAAGCGGCAGCCGCGCATGACGATCGCCGCGCCGAAGCCGGCGAGGTCGCCGATCACCCCGCCGCCAAAGGCGAGCAGGTGGTCGTTGCGCTCGACGCTCTGCTGAAGCAGCCATTCACAGACTTGCTCCAGCCGCGCCCAGCTCTTGGTCGCCTCGCCTGCGGGCAGGGCGAGAAGCCGATGGGCGACGCCGGCCCGGTCGAGCGAGGACAGCAGACGTTCGCCCTGCGCTGCGACGGCGCCTTCGTCGGCGACGATCAGTGCCGGCCGGCCGCGGAGCAGCGGCGCGAGCAGCTCGCCCGCGCGGTCGAGCAGGCCGGGCTCGATGAGCACGTCGTAGACGCGGTCGACGAGGCGGACGGGGATGCGGGTCACGGTCGCGCCTCCTGCAGCCTGAGAAGGATCGCGTCCACCGTGGCCTCGTGCGGTTGGGGCGCGGAGCGGATGTGGATGGCCGCCTCCGCGTAGAGCGGGTTGCGGCGCTCCGCCAAGTCGGCGAGCACCTGCCCCGCGTCGCGGCCGTGGAGCAGAGGGCGGTGGTTGCGCCGGCCTACCCGCTCGGCGAGCACGGCGACGTCCGCGTCGAGCCAGACGGTGTGACAGCGTTCGTTGCCGAGCGCGCGGGTCGCCGGATCGTTGAACGCGCCGCCGCCCGTGGCGATCACGCGCGGCGGGCCGGCGATCAGCCGGGCGATCACCCTGCGCTCGCCGTCGCGGAAAGATTCCTCGCCGTAGCGTTCCCACATCTCCGCGATGCTCAGGCCCGCGGCGCGCTCAACCTCCTCGTCGCTGTCGACGAATGGGATGCGGAGCCGCGCGGCGAGCCGCCTGCCGATCGTCGACTTGCCCGCGCCCATCAGCCCGACGAGGAGGATCGGCCTGGTAACGGCGGAGCACATGAGCGGACCTCTACCGCAAGTCCGCGGGGCTATACAGCGGGCAGGCGCTTGGGCCAAAAGGCTCGGCCATGAGACGGTCCAACAACTTCCGGACCGGCCCGCGCAAGTCGCGCGCGCCGCTGTTCCTGCTGCTCCTCCTGCTTGGGCTCGTCGCCCTGATCTTTTGGCTCCAAGGCCGCGCGACGGAAGTACCCGCGCGTCCGATCGAGGTGGACGTGACCAATGCAGCGCTGGCGAAGTAAGGCGCTGGCCGGCGGGGCGGCGGGCGCGGCGCTGCTGCTGCTGGCCCTGCCCGCCGCCGGCCAGGACGCGCCGGAGCCGCCCACTCCGCCGCCGCCCGAGGCCGCCGTCCCGGTCGCGGCCGCGCCG
>CADCVW010000070.1 GCA_902806235.1 uncultured Sphingomonadaceae bacterium
GGGCCGCGGAGCGAGGGGCAACGACGGGCGCGGCGGGGGGCGCCACCCGCGTCTCCGTGGGCGACGGCGACCGCGACGGTGCCGCCCACCTGTCGGCGACGGAGGCGCGGGGCGCCGCCCCGGCCGACTCGCACGAGCTGGGCGCGGCGGGCGGGGTGCGCGGCGCAGGCAAGGGCGGCGCGCTGTTCCCTTGGCTCGCGGGCATCGGCTCCGTGCTGCTCGCGGTGGGGATGGGCATCAACGCCTACCAGAACCGGCAGGAGAACGACGTCGGCTCCTATTCCAAAGCCGAAGGCGCACGCACGGTGGCGGCGACCCCGGCCAACATCGGGCCAATGTCCGCCGCGCTGCAGCGTTATCTGGCCGATCCAGCGGCGGGCGCGGGGCAGCGGACCTTCGCCTTCGACCAACTCAACTTCGACACCGGCAGCGCGGCGATCCGGCCCGCAGAGCGCGGTGCGATCGCGCAGGTCGGCCAAGTGCTCGCCGCCCGCCCCACGGCGCGGGTGCGCGTGGTCGGCTACGCCGACGCGCGGGGCGGCGCGGGGGTCAACGCGAACCTAGGGGCCGAGCGCGCGCAGGCCGTCGCGGCCGCATTGACGGGCGCGGGCGTGGCGGCGAACCGGATCGAGACCGCGACGGGCGGCGAAGCGGCCCCGCAGGCGACCAACGCGTCCGCGCCCGGCCAAGCGGCGAACCGACGGACGGAGCTGATCGTCCTGTCGCGCTGAGGCCGCGCTACTCGGCGGCCGGAGCCGACGCGGCCAGCGCGGCGGCGTCCCACGCTTGCAGCGCCGCTTTCGCGTCCCCGTTGCCGAGCCGCGCCAGCAGGAGCGCGGCGAAGTCGCGCATTCCGCCGCCGTGCGGGCTGTAGGCGACGGGCGCGAGCGCGCGGCGCGCCTCGGCGGCCTTGCCGTCGATGAGGTGTTGACGGGCGACCTGCATGCGTAGGCCACCGTCCTGCGGGGCGAGTTCCATCGCGTAGGTCAGCGCCTCCACCGCATTGCGGGTCGGCGGTGCACCTTGCGCGAGGAAGCTTCCGTGAAACAGCACCTTGGGCTCCGCATCCTCCGTGTCGGCTTGGCTCGCGCGGATGAACCAGCGGCGGACATCGGTCCAAGTCTTCGCGTCCTTGGCTTCCGCCCGCGCCGCGCGTGCCATCGCGATTCGGCCCTTGTAGATTAGTCCTTGGACCGACTTCGGATCCGCCGCGAGCGCTCGGTCGGCGGCGGCGTCGGCCTCCGCCCAGTTTCGCGCGTCGTGTTCGACCTCAGCGAGCCAACCCTGCACGATCGCATCCTTCGGGTGGGCGGCTCCGACCCGGCGCGCGTCGGCGACCAGTGCCGCCGCCGTTTGCTCGTCGACCCCGCGCACCGAGCGCAGCCGCACCGGCATAAACGCCGCCTCGCCGAGCGACAGCGGGCGGACAGCGATGGGGCCGGTCGACAGCTGCGCGGCAGGCACCTTGATGTATTTCAACCGTTTGCGCTGCAAATAAGCGTCGAGCTCGCGGTCAAGCGTCCTGAGATCGCCGAATGCTTGCGAAGCCGCTTGGGCCGCCGGCTCGCCGCCGTTGATCGCGTCGATGTAGCTCTTGAGCTGACCCTGCCGCGTCGGCTCAAAGGTCAGGTAGTGGAGCAGCGTCCAGCCCCGACTGTAGATCGACTCCCACTGGTCGCCCGCCAGCCGCCCGTAAGCGCCGGACAGCATGCGCTCGAGCGGCAACCTATTGCCGAGTACCAAGCTGTAGGCGCGATACCGCGGCCAGTCGCCCAGCCCGACGGCGCCGTCCGGCTCGAAGCGCGCGGTGGCGTAGAACTCGGCGAAGCCCTCGACGAACCACGCGGGGAAGGCGCCGGCGAAGTTTCCCAGCATGAAGTGGTGGGCGTATTCGTGGAAGAAGATTTGGTCCTCGTCCAAGTCGAAGCGTCCGCCGTCGCCCGAGCGGCGCGGCACTATGGCGAAGGAGCCGGAAGCGCGCGGGACATAGAAGCCGGCCACCGTGCGCCGGCCACTGCCCTCCAGGCGGCGCACGGCGGCCGCGTCGCGGACCACAAAGACGGTCAGGCGATTGTTGGGGCCGAGCGGAAAGTCCTCTAGCCCGTAGCGCCAGCGCAGCGCGCGGTCGAACTTTTCCAGCTTGGTCGCGAAGGCGCGAAGCTCGGCCGCCGACTGATCAGCGTAGATAACGAAATGCTGGGTGCTCGCCTCGTGCCACGCCGCGGCGGCGGGCGAAGCGGCGGCGACGAGTAGCGCCGTCAAGAGCTTGCGAAACATCGATCCCGTCCCTTTTCGGGCAGGATTAGCGCGGGCCGCTACAGGAAACTATAAGGATCGACGTCCACCGCGACGCGCGCGCTGCGCGGCCAGTCGAGCGGGCCGAGCCAGCCGCGCAGCACGTCCTGTAGACCGAAGGAGCGCGCGGCGTGGACGAGCAGCCGTTGCCGATGCCGGCCGCGCAGCATCGCGAGGGGCGCGGGGGCGGGGCCGAGCACCGCCATGCCCTCCACTTCCGGTGCGGCGCGGCCGATCGCCCTCGCGGTCTCCACCGCCTCCGCCTGATCCTCGGAGGAAACGATGATCGCCGCGAGCCGGCCGTAGGGCGGCATCGCCGCGCCGCGCCGCGCCTCGGCCTCCGCTTGGTAGAAGCCCTCGGCGTCGCCGGACACGAGGGCGCGGATGACGGGAGCGGCGGGCTCGTGCGTCTGGACGTATACGTGGCCCGGCTTCGCCCCGCGTCCGGCGCGGCCGGCGACCTGGGCGATCTGCTGGAAGCTCCGCTCCGCCGCGCGCAGGTCGCCGCCCGACAGGCCGAGGTCCGCGTCGACCACGCCGACGAGCGTCAGGTTGGGGAAGTGGTAGCCCTTGGTCACCAGCTGCGTGCCGATCACCACGTCGATGTCGCCCGCGTCCATCCGCGCGACGAACTCGGCGGCGCGGGCGGGGGACCAGATGGTGTCGGACGTGACTACCGCCGTGCGCGCGTCGGGGAACAAGGCGGCGACCTCGTCGGCGATACGCTCCACGCCGGGACCGCAGGGGACGAGGCTGCCGACTTCCTCGCACTCGGGGCAGGCGCGGGGCGTGGGGACGAGGTGGCCGCAGTGGTGGCACTGGAGGCGTGCGACCAGCCGGTGCTCGACCATCCACGCCGTGCAGTTGGGGCATTGGAAACGGTGGCCGCAGTGGCGGCACAGCGTGAGCGGGGCGTAGCCGCGGCGATTGAGGAACAGCAGGCTCTGCTCGCGCCGCGCCAGCCGTTCCTCCATCGCGCGGACCAGCGTGGGGCTGAGCCAGCGCCCGCGCGGCGGCGGGTCGGCGAGGAGGTCGAGCGCGTCAATCTTGGGAAGCTGCGCTCCGCCGTAGCGGGCGGGTAGGTGCAGCGCCTCGTAGCGCCCGATCTCCACCATCTGCCGCGTCTCGAGCGCGGGGGTGGCGGAAGCGAGCACGACCGGCACGCCCTCCAGCTTGGCGCGCATTACCGCCACGTCGCGCGCGTGGTAGGGGACGCCCTCCTCCTGCTTGAAGGAATGCTCGTGCGCTTCGTCAACGACGAGGAGGCCGAGGTCGGCGTAGGGCAGGAACAAGGCGGAGCGCGCCCCCACCACCACCTTGGCCTGGCCCGACACAATTTTGCGCCACGCGCGCCGCCGCTGCGACTGGCGAAGGTCCGAATGCCAGGCGACGGGCGCGTGGCCGAAGCGCGCGGTGAAGCGGGCGAGGAAGGGTTCGGTGAGCGCGATTTCCGGCAGCAGCACCAGCGTCTGCCGGCCGGCGCGCAACGCCTCGGCGACCGCTTCGAAATAGACCTCCGTCTTGCCTGACCCGGTGACGCCGTCGAGCACGAGCGGGGCGAAGCTCCGCGCGCGCACCGCGTCCACCAGCCGGTCAGCGGCGGCGCGCTGCTCGTGGGAAAGGTCGGGCGCGGCGTGGTCGGGGTCGGGATCGACAAAGTCGTCGTCGAGCTGGATCGTCACCGCCTCGATCGCGCCCGTCTTCACCAGCCCGCGGATCACGCCGTCCGACACGCCCGCGATCGTGGCCAACTCGCGCACCAGCCCCTGCCGGTCGCCGATCCGGTCGAGGGCCTGCTCGCGCTGCGGGGTGAGCCGCTCGGGCCGCTCCCCGGTCGGGCGGTACTCGATCACGCTGGGCGCGCCTTCGAGGGCGGAGCCGCTGGCCAGCGCCATGCGGAGCACCGCGCCGGCGGGAGCGAGGTAGTAATCTGCGGTCCACTCGATCAACCGCCGGAGCGGCGCGGGAAGCGGTGGCACGTCGTAGGCGCCGTGGAGCGCGCGCAGCCGCGCGTCGTCGACCCCGCCCGCGTCGAGCCGGTCGGCCTCCCACACCACGCCGGGCAGCTGGCGCGGCCCGAGCGGCGCGACCACCACCGAGCCGTCGGACAGCGTCGAGCCCGCCGGCACGCGATAGTCGAGCGGGCCCAGCGCCGCGTTGAGGAGGAGCACGCGCACCCGCGCGCCGGCGTCGTACATGTTCTCTATATGATCTCCTCTCGTCCCAAATTGAAGGGCCGGCGGCATGGTCCGGTTTAGCTGAGCGCGTTCATGCTAGCCCGTCAGCCCTGAGCTTGTCGAAGGGCGGCCTGTATGCGCTGACGATGTAGAGAGTCGCCCGCCCTTCGACAGGCTCAGGGCTGACGGGTGGGGTGCGGTGGGCGGCGGCACTGTGTAGAGCTTAGGCCGACTCGACCCCGGAGCCGCCATGAAGTTCTTCGCCGACACTGCCGACGTCGCCGCCATCCGCGCGCTCGCCGACCAGGGGCTGCTCGACGGCGTCACCACCAACCCGACGCTGATCCACAAGTCGGGCCGGCGCTTCGTAGAGGTAGTCGCCGAAATCGCGCAGGCCGTGCCCGGCCCCGTTTCGGCGGAGGTGATCGCCGCCGACCACGAGACGATGATGGCCGAGGCCGAGGTGCTACGCCGCATCGCCCCCAACGTCGCGATCAAGGTGCCGCTGACACCCGACGGGCTGCGCACCTGCCGCGCGCTGACGGGCGATGGCACCATGGTCAACGTTACCCTGTGCTTCTCGGCCAACCAGGCGCTCCTGGCCGCCAAGGCGGGGGCGACCTTCATCTCGCCCTTCGTCGGGCGGCACGACGACGTGGGCTTCGACGGGATGGCGCTGATCCGCGATATCCGGCTGATCTACGACAACTACGGCTTCGCCACGCAGATCCTGGTCGCCAGCGTCCGCCACCCCGTCCACGTGCTGGAAGCGGCGAAGATCGGCGCGGACGTGATGACCGCGCCGCCTTCGGTGATCAACGCCCTCTTCAACCACCCGCTCACCGACCGCGGGATCGACAGCTTCAACGCCGACTGGGCGAAAACGGGGCAGCGCATCCTTTGACCGAACTCGCGCCCGGCGGCGAGCTTGCCGCGGCTTGGGGTCGGCACCTCGGCGATGGGCGCCGGCGGTCAGCGCACACAGTGCGCGCCTATGTGGCGACCGCCAACCGGCTGCTCGCCTTTCTCCTGCGGCACGAGGGCGAGGTCCCGACGCCGGCGTCGCTCGCCCGGGTGCAAGCGTCGGCGCTGCGCGCCTTCCTGACGCACCGCCGCGCGCAGGGGATCGGCAACGCGTCCGCCGCGCGCGAGATGTCGGCGGTGCGCGGCTTCCTGCTCTTCGCCGCGTCGCACGCCGGGGAGGCCGCCCCGCCCGCGCGCCTGCGCAACCCGAAGCGCGCGCGCACCGTGCCGC
Source organism: uncultured Sphingomonadaceae bacterium (assembly GCA_902806235.1). Classification (GTDB taxonomy): domain Bacteria; phylum Pseudomonadota; class Alphaproteobacteria; order Sphingomonadales; family Sphingomonadaceae; genus CADCVW01. The sequence goes on from CADCVW010000070.1 coordinate 5,728, forward strand.
GCCCGGTCGCCCCGGCGGAGGCGACGGCGCTCGCCGAGGACGTCGCGGAGGCGGCGACCGAGCCGTGGATTGCCGCGCGCGACCTCGCCGTGCTGCTGCTGCTCTACGGCGCGGGGCTGCGCGTTGGGGAGGCGGTCGGGCTCGACGGTGACGTCCTGCCGCTGGGTGAAACGCTCCGCGTGCGTGGCAAGGGCGATAAGGAGCGGCTGGTGCCGCTGCTCCCGCCGGTGCGCGCGGCGGTGGAGGACTACGTCCGGCTCGCGCCCTTCGCCCTCCAGCGCGGTGCCCCCCTATTCCGCGGCGTCCGCGGCGGCCGGCTCGACGCGGGGCTGATCCGCCGCGCGGTGCGGGGCGCCCGGGAGCGGCTCGGCTTGGGCGTGCGCACCACGCCCCACGCGCTGCGGCACAGCTTCGCCACCCACCTCCTCGCGCGCGGCGCGGACCTGCGGAGCCTCCAGGAGCTGCTCGGCCACGCGAGCTTGTCGTCGACCCAGGTGTACACGGCGGTGGACGCGGCGCACCTGCTCGACGCCTACCGGACGGCGCACCCGCGGGCTTGAGGAACTCGGCCGACTCAAGAACCCCGTTCGCGCTGAGCTTGTCGAAGCGCCTGTAAGGACGGCACGCCGGCGAAGAGAAGGGGAGGGCTTCGACAAGCTCAGCCCGGACGGCGAAGGGTCGGACCTGGGGGGAGGCTCCTCAGCGCGGATGCCGCCGTCGCCAGGTGAGCTGCCGGTACCCGTAGGTCAGCACGATCGTCGCGATGATCGCGGTGGAGAGCGGGCCGACGATCTCCTCGATCCGCTCAAACCGGCGGCCCAACAAATACCCCGCGATCGCCAGCCCCGCGCTCCACAGCGCGGTGCCGACCGTCGACCAGATCAGGAAGCTCCTCAGCCGCATGTGGAGCAGCCCGGCGGGGATGGACACGACGGAGCGCACGGTGGGCAGCACCCGGCCCACCCCCACCACCGCGCCGCCGAAGCGGCCGAAGAGCCGCTCGGCCTTCTGCACGTCGCCCCAGTCCATCGTCAGCCAGCGGCCGTGGCGGTCGATGAACGGGTGGAAGCGGTCCATGCCGATCACGCGGGCGAGCAGGTACCAGAAGAAGTTGCCCACCATGGCCCCCGTCGTGCCGGCGGCGATCACGCCGGGCAGCCCCAGCGGCCCCTGCGCGGCGCGCAAGCCGGCGACCGGCATGATTACCTCCGACGGGATCGGCGGGAACACCGTTTCCAGGAACATCAACAGGAACACGCCGACGTAGCCCGTCGCGTCGATGAGGCGGAACACCCAGTCGGTCATGACGCTAGCGGAGCTTCCCTTCGATCGCGTCCCAGATCAGGCCCGGCGTGTCCGTGCCGTTGAAGCGGTCGAGCGCGACGATACCGGTAGGGGAGGTGACGTTGATCTCCGTAAGATGACCCGCGATCACGTCGATGCCGACGAAGAGGAGCCCGCGGCGCTTCAACTCGGGCCCCAGCGCCGCGCAAATCTCCTGCTCCCGCGCGCTCAGCTCCGTCGCGTGCGCGGTGCCGCCGACCGCCAGGTTGGAGCGGATCTCGCCCGCTCCCGGCACGCGGTTCACCCCGCCCACCGCCTCGCCGTCGACCAGCACGATGCGCTTGTCGCCCTTGGCGACTTGCGGAAGGAACGCTTGCACCACGAACGGCTCGCGCCACACCTCGCCGAACAGCTCGACGAGGCTGGACAGGTTCGCCCCGTCCCGCCCGATGCGGAAGATCGACGCGCCGCCGTTGCCGTGCAGCGGCTTCACCACGACCTCCCCGTGCTCCGCCTGGAACGCGCGCGCTTCGTCCAGCGATCGGGTGATCAGTGTCGGCGGCATGAACCGGGCGTAGTCGAGTACCCACAGCTTCTCCGGCGCGTTCCGCACGGAGGCCGGATCGTTCACCACCAGCGTCTCGCCCGCGATCCGTTCGAGCAGGTGGGTAGCGGTGATGTACTGGAGGTCGAACGGTGGGTCTTGGCGCATCAGAACCACGTCCGCGTCGTCGGCCAGGTCGAGCCGGACCGGCGCACCGAGCGTGAAATGGTCGCCCAGCGTCGGCCGCACCTCGACCGGGTGGGCGCGCGCGGTGACGCGGCCGTCGCGGTAGCTGAGTTCGCCGGCGACGTAGTGGAACAGGCGGTGCCCCCGCGCCTGCGCCGCCAGCATCAGCGCGAAGGTGGAATCGCCCGCGACGTTGATCGCGGACAAGGGATCCATCTGCACGGCGACGCGAAGGGGCATGGGCTCTCCAGGAGGGAAGCGCGGCGCTTAGGCGAGCGAGCCGGCCTTGTCACCCGCGGCCCGCGACGGCTAGCCTGCGCCGGGGAGGAAGGTGATGGCGACGGCCGAGGACCTGCGCCGCGCGGCGCTGGCGCTGGAGGGCACGACGGAGGCTCCGCATTTCGACCGCGCGGCGTTCAAGGTCGCGCACATCTACGTGACGCTCGCCGCTGACGGGCTGACCGCGAACCTGATGTTGAGCCCCGACGAGCAGGCGCACCTGTGCGCGGCGGACCCGGGCGCCTTCGCGCCGTTGCCCAACGCCTGGGGGCGGCGGGGCGCGACGCAAGCGCGCTTGGCGGCGCTCGACGCGGACGGCTTGGGCGCTGCGCTGCGGCTGGCCTGGGACCGCGCGGGCGCGGCGAAGCGCCCCCGCGGTCGCTAGCCCTGCCAGATGTCGGGCAGGTGCCGCGGCCAGCGGCCGGGAACGACGAACACCGCGTCGATCCGCAAGCTGTCCCCTTCGCGCCCGTAGCGCGCGGCCAGCACCTCCGCCGCCGCCGGCCCTGGTCGAGCGCCAGCTCGGCGGCCGCAGCGGAGCCGCGCGCCTTCACCTCCACGAAAGCGAGCACGCGCCCGCGCCGCGCTACCAAGTCCACCTCGCCACTGCGGGTGCGCGCGCGCTTCGCTAAGATGCGCTAGCCGCGCAGGCGAAGCCACCAGGCGGCGATCCGCTCGGCGCGGCGGCCGGCGGCTTCGGCCTCGCGCCGGTTCACTTCAGCTCGGTCGCCCGCGCGTAGAGCGCGCGGCGGTCGAGGCCGAACGCCTTCGCCACCTCGCCCGCGGCTTTGGCGGCGGGAAGCCGGGCCAGCGCCTCGCGGAGCGCGGCGTCCACCTCATCCTGTTCCGGCGCGGGCGGTGGCGCATCACCCGGCGGGCCGACGAGCAACACGATCTCACCTTTAGGCGGGAGCGCTTCGGCGTAGCGAGCGGCGAGTTCCGGGAGCGTGCCCGTCACCACCTCCTCGTGCAGCTTGCTAATCTCCCGCGCCACCGCCGCCTGCCGGCCGCCCAGCCCGTCGCTCAGCGCCGCGAGCGCGGCGGCGAGGCGCGGGCCGGTTTCGTAGAAGATCAGGGTGGCGCGGACACCCGCCAGCTCGGCGATCGCCTCCGCCCGCGCCCCCTGCTTCGCCGGTAGAAAGCCCGCGAACAGGAAGCGGTCGCTCGGCAGCCCGGACAGCACCAGCCCCGCCACCGCCGCGCAAGGGCCGGAGACGGTCGTCACCCGATGCCCCGCTGCCCGCGCGTCGCGCACCAACTTATACCCGGGGTCGGAGATCAGCGGCGTCCCCGCGTCGGACACCAGGGCTATCGCCCGCTCCCCCAGCTGCGCGACGAGCCCCGGCCGCACCCGGTCGCCGTTGTGGTCGTGGTAGGGCGTCATGGGCGTCCGCGCGCCAATGTGGCGGAGCAGCTTGCCCGTCACGCGCGAGTCCTCCACCGCGAGCAGGTCCGCGTCGCGCAGCACTTCGGCGGCGCGAGGGGAGAGCTCGCCCAGGTTCCCGATGGGAGTGGCGACGATGTACAATCCGGGGTCGAGGCCGGCCATGAAGGATGGCGTAGCCGGTCAGGCAAGTGGCGCAAGGGCGTAGGCTGCAAGCGGCGCGTTTCGCTGGATGGATTTGCTTTGGCTCTGTCGCGGACATTCGCACAGCAGTCTAAGCACCAGCGAATTGGCGTCGAGCAATGCCGCTTGGGCCTTGCCGCAGCTTGAATAAGGATATCGGCTACCCCGTGGACGTCTCTGATCACTTCGAGGCGTCTGCAGGGGCGTGAGGCTGGAAGATTGATGTTCCGGTTGTCCATTGTGCGAGGAAAGGCTCCTCTTTCCCTCCATGGCAGGAGTATCGTGCCGGAACTATCTTTCAGTACAAAGCTGATCCTAGCAGCATGCAGCTTCGCTGCCTCTGAACTACGTAGTTCCTTGGTGCTGCCCTTCTTCCTGATTACCAGTTTACTCGAATACAGTTCGTAGATGAGCGAAGCTCGTTAATCGGCATCGTGGAAAAAGCGGATGACGAGTATGTAGAAGAGCATCAGAGCCGCCAGACCGATGACCACCAAGTTGAGATGCCAGGAGACGCCGGAATACAATGTTACGACTAAGCCTAGCAACGCTGAAGGCACAACTCGGTTGTCAGCTGGACGCCAGATAACCTCAGTTCTAGGGCTGCCTATCCAAATTGCGGCCTCGTTCCCGTCGACGACTCTAGCCATAACTGCTGTAAGAGCTCGTCAAATAGAATGTGAATGATTGCGCATGAAGCAGGAGAAGGGTCCTGCGAACCTCAAGGGCGCACGACACAAGCTATAGCCCGGATGCAGCGGAATTTAATAAGGCACCACGTCCGCTTCCCACCCATGCCGGGTATGACTCGTTCGCGCTGTCCTACAGTCTTGCTGATTGATAATAAGCCGGTCGGCTTTTTGCTTCATATAATCCAGCCCGACGCGCGGCTCCGCCGCGTCCTGCCATTGCTGCCCGATGGTTCAGAACTCGATCTCGCGTAGGATCTTCGGGACCTTCGTCCCACAACGGGACGCTCGCCCGGCCCGCGCCGCCTAGCGCACCGCCTCCGTCAGCACCGCGTTGAGAAGCAGCGCGCCCGCGTCCGTTGCCGCGAGCCGGGTCCCCTCCCGCCGCAGCAGCCCTTGGCGCGCCAGCCGCTCCACCGCCGACCCATCGAGCACGGACGGCAAGTCCACGTCCGCGCGTGACAAGTCGACGCCCTCCGTCAGCCGCAGCCCCATCAGCAGCGCCTCCACCGCGCGCGTCGCGTCTTCGAGCGGCTGCTCCTCCGCGACGCCATGGCCGTTGCGCGCCACCGCGCGGAACCAGTTCTCGGGCTTTTTGTGCCGCACGGTGGCGGTGGCCCCCCGCCGCCCGTGCGCGCCGGGCCCGACGCCGAGATAGTCCGCGTAGCGCCAGTAGGCGAGATTGTGGCGGCTCTCCTCGCCTGGCACGGCGTGGTTCGAGGTCTCGTAGCGCGGCAGGCCCGCGGCCGCGGTGCGTGCGGCGGTAAGGTCCCACAGCTCGGCCGCCTCGTCCGGGTCGCGGGGGCTAAGCTCGCCCTTGGCGGCGAGCGCATGGAAGCGCGTGCCGGGCTCGATGGTCAGCTGGTAAAGCGACAGGTGGCCGGTGCCGAAGGAGAGCGCGCGGCACAGCTCGGCGTCCCACGCCGCCAGGGACTGATCGGGCAGGGCGTAGATGAGGTCGAAGCTCACCCGGCCGAAGCACGCCTGCGCGACGTCCAGCGCTGCCAGCCCTTCGTCCACGCCGTGCGCGCGGCCGAGGAAGCGCAGCGCGGCATTGTCCAGCGCCTGCAGCCCCAGCGACGCCCGGTTCACCCCGGCGGCGGCCAGGTCGGCGAAGCGCGCCGCCTCGACGGAGGACGGGTTGGCTTCCAGCGTGATCTCCGCGTCGCGGTCGAGCGCCCAGTGGCGCGCCGCGGCGTCGATCAGCGCGGCGACTGTCGCGGGCTCCATCAGCGATGGGGTGCCGCCGCCGAAGAAGACGGACGACACCCGCCGTTTCGGCGTCAGCCGCGCCTCGTGCGCGAGATCGGCGAGCAGCGCGTCGCGCCAGGCGGCGTGGTCCACGCTCGCGCGGACGTGGCTGTTGAAGTCGCAGTAGGGGCACTTCGAAACGCAGAAGGGCCAGTGGATGTAGAGGGCGAGGGGAGCGTCAATCCCCCGGTTCGACGTTCCTTCCCCGTCGGACCTGAGCTTGTCGAAGGGCGGGATTCGCGCGCCGTCGCCAGGTCGCGCGTCTCGCCCTTCGACAAGCTCAGGGCTGACGGGGGAGGGAGTGTCCAGCATGGGTCCTCAGAACAGTTCCGCCACCAGCTTGCCGAACGCCTCCGCCCGGTGGCTGATGCGGTGCTTGAGCGCCGGGTCCATCTCGCCGAACGTCTCCGCGTAGCCGTCCGGCACGAACATCGGATCGTAGCCGAACCCGCGCTCGCCGCGCGGCGGCCACACCAGCGAGCCGTGGCAACGGCCCTCAAAGGCGCGCTCCTCGCCGTCGGGCCACGCGACCACCAGCGTGCACACAAACTGCGCCGCGCGCGACGCCTCCGGGCCGAGCGCGGCCAGCCGCTCCTCCACGCGCCGCATGGCGAGCGCCCAGTCGCGCCCGCCGTCCACTTCCGCCCAGTTCGCCGTGTACACTCCCGGCTCGCCGCCCAGCGCGTCCACCATCAGGCCGCTGTCGTCGGCGAGCGCGGGCAGGCCGGAACCGTCGGTCGCCGACAGCGCCTTCAGCAGCGCGTTGGCATGAAAGGTCGTTCCCGTCTCCTCCGGCTCGGGCAAGTCGAGCGCGGCGACCGACACCGGCTCCACCCCGAACGGGCGGAGCAGCGCGTCGATCTCGCGGACCTTGCCCCCGTTGTGGCTGGCGACCACCAGCCGGCCCACGGCGCGGAGCGTCCTCACCGCCCGACCGCGCGGGCCTGCGCCGTGAAGATCTCCCCGCAGCCGATCCGCGCGAGGCGGAGCAGGCGCAGCAGCGCCTCCTCGTCGTAGGTCGCGCCTTCGGCGGTAGCCTGCACCTCGGCCATGTTGCCGTCGGACAGCAGCACGAAGTTTCCGTCGGCGTGCGCCGCGCTGTCCTCCGGATAGTCGAGATCGAGCACGGGCGTCCCGTCCACGATGCCGCAGCTCACCGCCGCCACCTGCGCCTTGATCGGGTCCGTTTGGAGCGCGCCGTTGCGGAGCAACCCGTCCACCGCCAGGCGCAGCGCCACCCAGGCGCCGGTGATCGCCGCCGTGCGCGTGCCGCCGTCGGCCTGGATCACGTCGCAGTCGAGCGTTACCTGCCGCTCGCCCAGCGCCTTCAGGTCCACCACCGACCGAAGCGAGCGGCCGATCAGCCGCTGGATCTCCTGGGTGCGGCCCGATTGCTTGCCCCGCGCCGCCTCGCGCTGGCCGCGAGTGTGGGTGGCGCGCGGTAGCATGCCGTACTCGGCCGTCACCCAGCCCTCGCCCTTGCCGCGCAGGAACGGCGGCACGCGCTCCTCGACCGACGCGGTGACGAGCACGCGGGTGTCGCCGAAAGAGATGAGGCAGCTGCCTTCCGCGTGGCGGGTGAAGGCGGGTACGATGGCGATGGGGCGCATCTGGTCGGGCGCGCGGCCGGAGGGGCGCATGGGCGTGGTCCTTGGGTTGGCTTGAACCGCCGCGCTCTAGCCGGGCGGGCCGGCGAGCGCCACCCGGAGCCGGCGGCGGGCCCGTTGAGCGTCCCCGCCGTTCGTCCTACATCCACTCCGATGCCGCCCGTCTCCATCCCCGAGCTGTCCGAGCGCGCGCGCGACGTGTTCCGCGCGGTGGTGGAAAGCTATCTCCAGTCGGGCGCGCCGGTCGGCTCCAAGTTCATCGCCGCCCGCGCTGACCTGCGCCTTTCGCCCGCCTCCATCCGTAACGTGATGCAGGACTTGGAGGAGCAGGGGCTGCTGCTAGCGCCGCACACCTCCGCCGGGCGAATGCCGACGGAGCTGGGGTTGCGGCTCTTCGTCGACGGCATCATGCAGGCCGCCGAGCCGAGCGCGGAGGAGCGCGCGGCGATCGAGAAGGGGCTGGACCGCGCCGGCCCTGTCGAGGAGGCGGTGGCGCAGGCGACCGCGACCCTGTCCGGCCTGTCTGCCTGCGCGGGTATGGTGCTGGTGCCCAGGCGCGAGCCGGTGCTGCGCCAGTTCGGCTTTGTGCCCTTGTCCGCGACGCAAGCCTTGGCGGTGCTCGTCGGCGCGGATGGCACCGTCGAGAACCGCGTGGTCGAGCTGCCGGGCGGCGCGACGCCGGCCATGCTGATCGAGGCGGGCAACTACGTCACCGCGCGGTTGTCCGGCCTGACGCTGGGCGACGCGCTCGTCCGGCTGGAGCGCGAGGTGGGTGACGGCAAGGCGGCCGCGACCGAGGCCGCGCGCGAGCTGGTACGGCGCGGGCTCGCCGTTTGGTCGACGGACGGCGCGGAGCGGCCGGTGCTGATCGTCCGCGGCCAGGCAAACCTCATCGACGACGGCGCGGCGGCCGACCTCGACCGGGTCCGCCAGCTGCTCGACGAGATCGAGAGCAAGGGCGAGATCCTGCGCCTGCTGGAGGGCGCGCGCGAAGGCGCGGGGTGCCGCATCTTCATCGGCGCGGAGAACAAGCTGTTTAGCCTGTCCGGCTCCTCCGTTATCGCCGCGCCCTACCGCGCTGGGAACGGACGGGTGATCGGCGTGGTTGGCGTAATCGGCCCGACCCGGCTGAATTACGCGCGGGTCGTCCCTATGGTTGACTTCACGGCGCAAGCACTATCGAGACGGATGGCATGAACGACGAAGAGAATGTGATGGACGAAGCCGCGCTGGCCGAGGAGGCCGGCGCGGAAGGCGGCGCGGACGAGCGTTTCCTAGAGCTGGAGCGCGCGCTGGCGGAAGCCAAGCAGCAGGCGCTCTACGCGCAGGCGGAGACGCAGAACGTCCGCCGCCGGCTCGAGCAGGACAAGGCGGCGGCGACCGCCTACGCCGCGACCGGCTTCGCCCGCGATATGCTGAGCATTAAGGATAACCTGGACCGCGCGCTGGCCGCGGTGCCCGCCGAACTTCGCGGCGACGAGCGCCTGAAGGGCCTCGTCGTCGGCATCGAGGCAACGGGCCGCGAGCTCGAGGGCGCGTTCGGCCGCCACGGCATCTCGCGCATTGAGGCGGTCGGCCAGCCGCTCGACCCCAACCGTCACCAAGCGATGATCGAAGTGCCGACTGATGACGCAGAGCCCGGCACAATTGTCCAGGAAATGCAGGCGGGCTACATGTTCAAGGACCGCCTGCTGCGGCCCGCGCTGGTGGGGGTGGCCAAGGCGGGGTGAGGCGATCAGTCCGGTCGACCCTCGATTCGGGCTAGGACGAGCCGGTCGAGCTGGCGCTGGTGGTGCGCTTTCCGCGCAGCCGCCCAACGCGCGGCGGTGGACGGTTTGAAGCAGGCCAGCGCCCGAGCACCCTTATCTTGGTTGCAACGCTTGCAGCAGAGGACCAAAATCTCGCGGGCGTCTGTGCCACCGAAGGCGCTCGGCAGAATGTGTTCGATCGTCAACTCGCCTTTGCCGTCGCAATAGAAGCATCGCTCGCCGTGCTTCTCCGTCGCGCAGGAAACCGCCTTGCGTGCGCCGAGCAGTTTGTCCCCTTCTCCCGCTACCCAGTAGAGCGGTGCGTTATGGCCGCTAAAGCCGCCGAACACGACCATGCGGTAGGGTCGCTCGTCGGGCGGATGGGTGAAATGCTCAGCGAAGGGATCAGCGGCCAAGCCGCGGAATTGGAGGCCCATGGCAGGAGACTCTGCGCGCGCCGCGGTTAAAACGGCGTGAAAGGCGGCTTTACGGCAACCTGGACGTCCAGCGCCAATTCGTACTTCAGGTCCTTGTCGCGCTCCCCGTCCGGCCAGACGTGGTCTACCTCGTCGGTGAGGACGAACCCCTGGCATTCGATAGCTCCGCGCGAGGAAAGGTTCGACGCGCGGCTATAGACCACCGCGCGGCGCAGGCCCCGCGCGCGGGCCCAGTCTAACCGCGCCTTGAACAAGCGGCGGGCGAGGCCGCGGCCGCGGTGGCTCGGCAGCACGAAGCTCATGCCCAGGAACGCCGTCCCGCCGCTCGGGTCGTCGCGGTCGACGAAGGCGGCGGTGAGGGCGACGAGGCAATCGCCGTCGAACAGCCCGAACAGTGCCGCTTCCTCGTCGCCGAGCATGTTCGTCCAATAGCTCGGCGGCTTTTCCGCGGTCTCCGCGTGAGACACGAAGAAGCTTCCCGGCGCGGCCTTGAGCGCGAGTAGGCGGAACGCGCGCACCTGTTCCCACTCGTCTGGCCCGAGCCGGCGGATGACGAGGCTATTAGCTGACGGCATCGGGCACGAAGGGAAGGATGGAATGGTACTGCTCTAGCGACGGCGCGCCTGGGACCCGCCCGCCCTGGCGAAGCAGAAAGGCGTGGCGGACGATCTCCGCCTGCTGCTCCAGCCCGTATCGGCCGAGCGGCCAGCCGGGCTTGAGGCTATAGCTGTACTGGCAGAAGGGGTGGCGGGCGAGCGGCAGGTACACGCCGCACTGGTGCTGCCAGACATGCGTCATCTCGTGCACGAACAGCCCCTGGCGGCCGAGCGCTTGCTGGCAGAAATCGTCGCAGTAAAGGTCCCCGCGCGGGGACAGCCACAGATGGCCGTCCGGCGCCATGGCGACCTGCCGCGGCTGGAACGGCCACCACTTGGCGCGATGGACGCGGACGCGCGCGTAATCGATCGCGGAGCCGAAGACGGAGGCGGCGAGGTTGCGCTCAGCGTCGGTGAGCGGCCGGGAAGAGTAGGGCACGGCAGGCGCTTAGCCCAAGTCGCGGCCGAGGCGTAGGGGTGCGAGCCAGGCCCCATCCTTCTTCTCTGCCCGCTCCGCGGAGCGCTTCTTGCAGCCCTTCCACGGTAACCTATATCGCCCGACGTAACGAACCGCCGCCCCCCTTGCCTACGGGGAGGGCGGGCGGCTTCCGCCTTTTGGGGAACAGAGGGAAAATAACGAGTTATGGCTAAAGTCATCGGCATTGACCTGGGCACCACCAACAGCTGCGTTTCGGTGCTGGAGGGCGGCAAGCCCAAGGTCGTCGAGAACGCGGAAGGCGCGCGCACCACGCCGTCCATCGTTGCCTTCACCAAGGATGGCGAGCGCTTGGTCGGCCAGCCGGCGAAGCGCCAGGCGGTCACCAACCCGGACAACACCGTGTTCGCGGTGAAGCGCCTGATCGGCCGCCGCTTCGACGACCCCGTGACCAAGAAGGACACCGAACTGGTGCCCTACAAGATCACCCGCGGGCCGAACGGAGACGCTTGGGTGCAGGCGGGCGGCAAGGACTACTCGCCGTCGCAGATCTCCGCCTTTACCTTGCAGAAGATGAAGGAGACCGCCGAGTCCTACCTCGGCGAGACCGTCACCCAGGCCGTCATCACCGTCCCGGCCTATTTCAACGACGCGCAGCGCCAGGCGACCAAGGACGCCGGCCAGATCGCGGGCTTGGAAGTGCTCCGCATCATCAACGAGCCGACGGCGGCCGCGCTCGCCTACGGACTCGACAAGCAGGACGGCAAGACCATCGCGGTCTATGATCTCGGCGGCGGCACCTTCGACGTGTCGATCCTCGAGATCGGTGACGGCGTGTTCGAGGTGAAGGCGACCAACGGCGACACCTTCCTCGGCGGCGAAGATTTCGACGCCAAGATCGTCGAGTTCCTGGCGGAAGAATTCCGCAAGGAGAACAACATCGACCTAAAGAATGACCGACTCGCACTGCAGCGGCTCAAGGAAGCTGCGGAGAAGGCGAAGATCGAGCTGTCGTCCGCCCAGTCGACGGAGATCAACCTCCCCTTCATCACCGCGCGCATGGAGGGGGGCTCGACGACCCCGCTCCACCTCGTCCGTAACCTCACGCGGGCGGACCTCGAGCGCATGGTCGGCGAGCTGATCCAGCGCACGCTGGAGCCTTGCCGCAAGGCGCTCGCCGACGCGGGCGTGAAGTCGGCAGACGTCGACGAGGTGGTGCTCGTCGGCGGCATGACTCGCATGCCGCGCGTCCGCCAGGTCGTGCAGGAGTTCTTCGGCAAGGAGCCGCACACGGGCGTCAACCCGGACGAGGTGGTCGCCATGGGCGCCGCCATCCAGGCGGGCGTGCTGCAAGGCGAGGTCAAGGACGTCCTGCTGCTCGACGTGACGCCTTTGAGCCTGGGCATCGAGACTCTCGGCGGCGTGTTCACGCGCATGATCGACCGCAACACGACGATTCCGACCAAGAAGTCGCAGACTTACTCCACCGCTGACGACAACCAGCAGGCGGTCACCATCCGCGTGTTCCAGGGCGAGCGTGAGATGGCGGCGGACAACAAGATGCTCGGCCAGTTCGACTTGGTCGGCATCCCGCCCGCGCCGCGCGGTGTGCCGCAGATTGAGGTCACCTTCGACATCGACGCGAACGGCATCGTCAACGTGTCTGCGAAAGACAAGGGCACCGGCAAGGAGCAGCAGATCCGCATCCAGGCCTCCGGCGGCCTGTCGGACGCCGACATCGAGAAGATGGTGCGCGACGCCGAGCAGTTCGCCGAGGAGGATAAGAAGCGTCGGGCCGGCGCCGAGGCGCGCAACAATGCTGAGTCGCTGATCCATTCGACCGAGCGGCAGATTCAGGAGCACGGCGACAAGATCGACGCGGGCCTGAAGAGCGAGATCGAGAGCGCGATTGCTGACACGCGGAGCGCGATCGAGGGCGGCGACGTCGTCACTATCGAGCAGAAGACGCAGGCGCTTCAGCAGGTCGCGATGCGCATGGGCCAGGCGATCTACGAGCGCGAGCAGGCCGGCGCCGCGGGCGCGGCCGGGCCGGCCGGCGGCTCGACGGCAGGCGGCAAGGACGGCGGAGCCGACGATGTCGTCGACGCCGAGTTCTCCGAAGTCGACGACAACAAATAAGCCGCGATGAGCACGCGCCTTCCTCGTCCCCTCCCGCGCGAGCGGGAGGGGGCTAGGTCGGGCTCGCCCGGCACTTCGCACATGACCCACTCACCCCCGTTCGGGCTGAGCCTTTCGAAACCTTCGCCTTCCGCGCCCGCAGCGGAAAACGGGCGTTTCGACGGCCTCGCCGCGAACGATGTTGCCGCGCGCTGGGCGTCGGGCTCCGGCCTAGCCGCTCCGGCAACCTGGCACCGCGTATCAGGGCGCTAACATGGCCGACGACTTCTACGAACTGCTTCAGGTTGAGCGCACCGCCGACGACAAGACGATCAAGTCCGCCTACCGGCGCATTGCGATGGAATGCCACCCGGACCGCAACCCGGGCTGCACCGCGTCCGAAGCGCGGTTCAAGTCGGTAAGCCAGGCCTACGACGTGCTTCGCGATCCGCAAAAGCGCGCGGCCTACGACCGTTTCGGCCACGCCGCATTCAACGGAGCTTCTGGCGGGCACAGCGGGTTCGGGGCTACGGACTTCGGCCAGTTCTCCGACATCTTCGAATCAGTGTTCGGCGAGTTCATGGACCCGCGCGGGCAAGGTCGCGCAAACGTGCTGCGCGGTGCGGACCTGCGCTACGACCTCGAGATCGCGCTGGAAGACGCTTACGACGGCAAGGAAGTCGAACTGAAGGTGGACGTGTCCGCCGCCTGCGAGCCCTGCGCGGGCACGGGAGCCAAAGCGGGCACCTCCGCGCGGAGTTGCGCGACGTGCCACGGTCGTGGCAAGGTGCGCGCGCAGCAGGGCTTCTTTGTCGTGGAGCGCGTCTGCCCGTCGTGCCGCGGCGCGGGGCAGACGATCGCCGACCCGTGCCCGTCGTGCCGCGGCGAGGGCCGCGTCGAGCGCGAGAAGAAGTTAGAAGTGCGCGTTCCCCCCGGCGTCGACGAGGGCACGCGCATCCGGTTGGCCGGCGAAGGCGAGGCGGGCGTGCGCGGCGGGCCGCCGGGCGACCTGTATATCTTCGTCCACGTTTCCCGCCACCGGTTGTTCGAGCGCGACGGCACGACGCTATTCGCGCGCGCGCCGATCTCCTTCACCACCGCCGCGCTCGGGGGCACCATCGAGGTGCCCGGGCTCGACAAGCAGCGGCATGAGATCCGCATTCCCGCCGGCGTACAGTCGGGCAAGCAGATCCGCCAGCGCGGCGCGGGGATGCCCGTGCTGTCCGGTCGCGGCCACGGCGACATGGTGATCCAGATCGAGGTGGAGACGCCGACCAAGCTCACGGCGCGCCAGCGCGAGCTGCTGGAGGAGTTCCGGGACACGGAGACGGGCGACGAGTGCCCGCAGAGTTCCGGCTTCTTCACCAAGCTGAAGACGGTGTGGAGTGAGCTCACTTAGAGAAGCGGCCGACGAACACGTCTTCCAGCATGTCCGTTCATTCTCAAACTTTGTTATTCCCGCGAAAACGGGGATCCATAGGCCACTACTGTCCAGGGTTATGGACCCCCGCCATCGCGGGGGCGACGGAGGTGGATGGAATCGGGCGATGCTACTGAGACGTAAGCGACGGACTACCTCCCCGCCACCCAGCGGAACCCGTCGCCCTCCTTCACCACCGTCCCCAGCCCCGGCGCGGGGAAGTGCGGCGCGAACAAGCGCAGCCGCTCGCTCGATGCGCGCCCAAACAGCGCGCGGCGGCTCGCCTCCGCCGTCGGCGCGTCGCCGTCGAAGTTGATGGTGAACTCGGGCTCGCGCACGGAGATGACATAGTGGTGCGCCGAGTCGCCGATAGCGAGCAGGCGCTGGCCGCGGCTTTCGATCTGGTAGGCCATGTGGCCGGGCGTGTGGCCGCGGACGGGAACGCTCGTCACGCCGGGCAGCAGGGTCGCGCCGGGCTGGAAGGCGTTCACGCGGTTGCCGACGACGGCGACTAGCGCGGCGTTGCGCGGATTGGACTGCACCGCTTCCCACTCCGCCGCGGCCATATGGACGCGCGCGTTGGGAAAGGCGGTGAGCCCGCCGACGTGGTCGCCGTGGCCGTGGCTGATCGCGATGTCCGTCACGCTTTCGGGCGCGAGCCCCGCCGCGCGCAGGCTTTCGACAAGCTTGCCGGCGTTCGGATTGGCTTGGCCGTAGCCGCTGTCGACCAGCAGCACGCGGTCGCCGACGCGCACCATCAGCACGTTGATGTCAAGCCGCACTTGGTCGGCCGGCAGGCCGGCGGCGGCGAGCACGCGACCGATCGTCGCCGCGTCCGGGTCGCGCCAGATTGTCTTGCCGTCGTTGGGCGCCGTCATCCCGCCGTCGAACAGCGACGCTGCCTCCAGCGCGCCGATCCGGAAGCGGTGGACGCCGCCGGTCGAGGCGCCCGCCTCCTGCGCGGCGGCGGTGGCGGGCGCGGGGTTGCCGGCCTCGCCGATTGCGCAGCCGGCGAGCACCAGCGGCAGTAGGACGGCCTTGAACCGGTGCGTTCTCGTCATCGCTCGATTCCTCTGTTCGCCCCCGCTCAGCGAAGCGACGGATCCTTGTATCTGCTTTCGAGGAAGCGCCCGTGGGTGTCCAGCGCGTCCAGGTCGCCGCGGGCGAGCCGGTCCGCGATGTCGTCCACCGCTTCCCGCGCGGCGTCGAGCCCGGCGACGAGCCGGGCCTCGACCTCCGCAGAGCGCCGCGCTTCGGGCGGGATTGCCTCGTAGCGCTGGAGCAGTTCGGGGATGTGGCTGCCCACCAGCCGCCGCGCATCCGCCGCGAGCGGGTCGAGTGGGTCGAGCGCAGCCAAGCGCTGCTCGAGGAGTGGAAGCCGCGCGCTGATCGCGTCCGCCTCGCGCGCGGCGGGCGCGGGGAGGGCGGCGCGGCGCTCGTGGAGCATCGCGTCGAGCCGCTCAACAAGGAGCGGCGCTGGGGTGGCGTCTGAAACTTTGTCGGGCAACTGGCGGACAGGGAGCAGCGCGACGAGCAAGGCGGCGGCCGCGGCGAGCACGCTCGCAACGATCAGGCCGATCAGCCCCAGGGGGAACACTGCGAGCGAGTAGATCGCGTAGGCCGCGAACACGGCGAACACGGCCAGCGCCGCGCGCCGCGCGCGGATTGCCGCCGCGCGCATCCGCCGCCGCCGCGCGCGCTTGGCCGCGGCTTTCGCCTCCGGCGTACGCCGGGCAAAGTCGTCGAGCACGCGCCCGGCGCGGGTGAGCGCGGCGTCGTACCGCTCGGCGGCCCCCGCCCCGATCAACGGCGCGAGCGCCTCCTTGTCGAACTGCCGGAAGGTTTGGGCGAGCCGGCCGAAATCGAGTTCGCCACCGCGCCTGCGCGCGCCGTCTTCTTGGCCGAAGCCGTAGGGGTAGCGATCGCGGCGGCGCCCCACCGTTCAGCCCTCGACGGGCGAAAGCGGCGAGGCCGCGGCCGGCGCGGCCAGGCGGTTCCGCTCCACGCCTTCCGCCCGCGCGATGTAGCCGCGCGACTTCTCGACCTCGTTCGACAGCGTGGTCACTGTGGTCTTCATGTTGCCTAATGCTTCGAGCTTGAAGCGGTCGATCGCGTCCATGGTGTCGTAGATGTTCTGAAACGCGCGCTGGAGCGTTTCGAGCGGGATGGTGGCAGACGCCGCCTGCTCATGAATCGCCGCGCTCTGGTTCCGCAGCAGGTTGCCGGTGCTGTCGATGATGTTGGCGGTGGTCGCGTTGAGCGCAGTGATCTGCTCCAGCACCAACTTCTGATTGGTCAGCGCCTGGGCGACCGTCACCGCCGTGCGCAGCGCCGACACCGTCGTCGTCGAGGCGCGGTCGACGCCCTTGATCAGCTCCACATTGTTCTTCTTGACGAGGTCGAGCGCGAGATAGCCCTGCACGGTCACCGCCATCTGCGTCAGCAGGTCCGTCGCGCGCTGGCGGGTGTAGAAGAGCGCGGTCTCGCGGATCGCCTTCGCCTTCGCCGGGTCGGTCGCGTCGAGCTCGTTCGCCTTGTCCTCCAGCCGCTTGTCCATCGTCTTGGCGATGTGGATCATTTGCTCGAGTCGCCCCATGGTCTTCCACAGGTTGGCGCGCTCTGTGTCGATCGCGGCATTGTCCATCAGCAGCTCGTCCTTGCCGGAAGTCAGGCGGGCGAGGATGGTGGCGATGTGGCTCTGCGCCGACTTGTAGCTGTCGAAATAGTGCCGGAGCTTGTTGCCATAGGGGATCAGACCGAACAGCTTCTTGGGCGCGAGCAGGCTCCCCTGCCGGCCGGGGTCGAGGTCCTCCACCGTGCGGCGCAGCTCGGTGAGGTCCGTGCCAATCCCCGTTTCGCTGTCGATCGCCTTAACCGGCCGGTCGAGGAAGCGGTTGGACGCGCCCGCGGCTTCCGCGATCTCCTTGCGGCCCATGGCCGTGAGCTGGTCGACCTTGGCCCCGAACTCCGGGCTGTTGGCGTCCAGCGCGGCGAGTTCCTCAACGAAGCCGTCGACGCGCGCGTCGAGCGCGGTGCGCTGCTCGTCCTTGAGCGGCACGAGCCCCGCTGCCTTCTCCGCGGCCAAGGGCTCCGCGAGCGCGACGGGCGGTTCGAGCTTGAGCGCGGTGTCGGTGGCCATGGTCGCTCCGTGCTTGGCTATTGGAGCGCCCTTTTCGCTTGTCGCCCGCGCGCGCGCAAGGGAGAAGCGTGTTAGCTCGCTAATACAGCTCAACCGTCATGGGCGAGCTTCAGTCCCGGCCGCGGCCAGCGCGCGCGGACGAGCGCCCCCGTGCCCGAGGCGGTGATCCAGGCGTCGCGCATGTCCGCCCCGCCGAAGGCGATGTTGGTCACGATCGGGTCGGGGTAGGGGTGGTGCTCGGTCGTCCCGTCGGGCGCCACCGCGGTGATGCCGCCGTTGATGATGGTGGCGACGCAGACGCGGCCGTCCTCTTCGACCGCCAAGCTGTCGAACAGCTGGTAGTCGGGCATGGTCGCCACGACCCGGGCCGGGTGCATCGGCGGCGGCGGCCCGAGCACGCCCGGCTCGGCGAGGTCGAACGCCCACAGGCGGCCGAGGGCGGTGTCCGCCATGTACACCACGTCGCGCCCCGGCGAGAGGCCGACGCCGTTGGGCGACACGAAATGGCCCGCGAGAAGCCTGATCTCGCTCCCGTCGGCGCGGGCGTAGTAGAGCGCGCCCCACTTTAACCCCTCGCGGTCGGCGTAGCCATGGTCGGTGAAGTAGAAGCCGCCGCGGCAGTCGAATACGAGGTCGTTGGGGGCTTGCAGCCGCTCGCCGTCGCAGGCGTCGTACAGCGTGCGCAGCTCGCCGGAAGCGAGGTCGAGCCGCTGGATCGCACCGCCGCGGTGCTCGGCCGGAGGATGGCCGGGGATCAGCAGCCCGCCTTGCTCGCTGAAGGTGAAGCGCCCGCCGTTGTTGGCGATGAAGAGCGCTCTGTCCGGGCCGATCGCGAGGCCATTCGGCCCGCCGCCGACCTCCTTCACAATCTCTACACGGCCGTCCGGCTCGACGCGGGTCACGGTGCCGCGCGCGATCTCCGCGACGAGCACGGAGCCGTCCGCGAGGACGACGGGGCCTTCGGGAAAGCGAAGGCCGGTGGCGACGACTTCGACGTTCTCCACGGCCGACTCCTCAGGCCACCCGCGAGAAGTCGGGCGCGCGCTTCTCGGCGAAGGCGGCGAAAGCTTCCTTCGCCTCCGCCGTGCGCAGCTGCCGATCGAAGATTGCACCTTCCTCCGCGATGCGCGCGCGGATCGCTTCGACCTCGCGCATCAGCCGCTTGGTCTCGAATACCGCTGTCGGGGCCTTGGTCGCGAGCAGCGCAGCCGCGGCGCGGGCGCGGGGCAGCACGTCGGCGGCGGGCAGCGCGGCATTGGCGAGGCCGAGCGCCGCGGCCTCAGCGCCCGACAGCGGCTCGCCCAGCGCGAACATGGCGAAAGCGCGGCGGTGGCCGATCGCGGCCGGCAGGAGGATGGACGAAGCCGCCTCCGGCACCAGCCCCAGGTTGACGAACGGCGTGATGAGCCGCGCGTCGTCCGCGACGTAGACGAGGTCGCAGTGGAGCAGCAGCGTGACGCCGATGCCCACCGCCAGACCGTGGACGGCGGCGACGAGCGGCTTGGTCACCGCGGCGAGGCTCTGCAGCACGCGGCCGACCTGCCGGTTCCCCTGATGGACCTCGCCCGCGTTCACTGCCGCGAAGTCGGCGAGGTCGTTGCCGGCGGTGAACAGCTCGCCCTCGCCGCGAAACAGCACGGCGCGGATAGCGGAGTCGCGCTCCGCCTCCTCCAGCGCGTCGGCGATCGCGCGGTACATGGCGTCGTTGATCGCGTTCTTCTTCGCCGGGCGGTCGAAGGCGATCTCCAGCGTCGTCCCGCTCCGCTCGATGAGCATGTCGGCCATGCGTGCATCCTCCCTGGTCCGCCCCGTCTTGCGCTCGGGCGGGCCCGTGATCAAGCGAGCGGCGCGTCCGCCCAGCGCGCGAGCGCGGCGGCGTAGCGTGCGGCGGCGACGCGATTGCGCGCGGCCTCCTCCGGCCAGCCGCCGAGCGACGCTTCGGCCAGCTTCGCGCCGCCGAGCCGGAAGGCGACGTAACAGGGGAGGAGAAAGGCGAGCAGCTCACGGTCGACCGCGCGGGGAGCGGCCTCGTCCAGCGCCGCGAGGAAGGCGGGGGCGTCGGCAACCTCCCATTCGACCAGGGCGCCAGCGGCGTCCCAGGCGAGGTCCTGCGCCCCGATCAGGTCGTGGGCGCCGTCGTGGTCGAGCGCGTCGGTCTTGAGCAGCGCGCCGTCCACGACGCGCACCCATTCGTGGCGGTCGAGCTTGCCGTCGACGGGCATCGGCCGCGCGCGTGCGGCGAGCGCGTCGAGACGCTCGGACCAGCGATCCAGTACGCGCGCCCCATCCGGACCGAGCGCTTCCGCCAAGTTGTGCATGGCCATCGCGTGCAACGCCACGAGCGACGCGCCACCGCGCGGAGCATCGCCGAAAAGGTGCGCGCGAGCGCCCAGGTAGCGGGCGACCGCCGTCCGATCCGCTGGCCCGGGGACGTCGCCCTCCGCCCAGCGTTCGACCAGGAAGCCGTGGACGGCACCGAGCGGTTCGGGTGCAAGTCCCGCCACGTGCAGCATACGGGCGCGGGCGAGCTTGGCTTCGCCCACCGCGCCGAGCCCGGCGAACTTGATCAGGACGCGGCCGCCGTCGGCGGCGCGCGCGCCGAACTTGATGCGCTCGCGGCCCGGATCGACCGCGGGCCAGGTGGTTTCGTCGAGGTAGCGCAGCGCGCGCCACGCGCCGCCGGACAGATCGACCAGCGGTTCGTCGGCGAGCGGGACCAAAGTAGCGACCCAGGCGCGGAGCGTCGCGGGCGGGATGAGTTCGTGCCAATCCGCGGACGCGCGCCGCACCCCCGCCCAGATGTGCCGCACATTCTTGTCCGCCTGCCCGCCCGGCCCGCCGGAATGTCCGGTCACGAAGGCCACGCGCGCGAGCGGGACGTCGCGCGCCGCCAACCAAGCGCCGACGGCGGCGAAGCTGCTGCCCGACAGGCCGGGACCCTCGTCGACGACGACGAAGTGGACGTGCGGGGCATCGTCGAGCAGCGCCGCCTCCGCCGCCGGCGCGAGCTCGATCCGGCGCGCGAACGGGTGGCCGACGGGGCGAACGGTGAGCGGCGGGGCCGCGCCGAGCCGCGCGGCGACTATGGCGGCGAGCCCCGTGCCGATGCTGCGCAGCCCGACCACGCGCGGCTCGCCCGCGGGCGCGAGCTTGTCAGCGGCGAGCGCGTAAGCTTCGGGGTAGAGCGCGTAATAGGCGTAGCCCTCGGGTAGGCGCAGCTCGACGTCGCCGGGCGGGACGGAGGGCAGGTTCGGCAATGGTGCAAGGTGGGCGAAGCCGCTCTGCCAAGAAGCGAGAACGGCGCGGGCGACCGCGACAAGCGCCGGCATCAGCGCGGCCTCGGCCAGCGACGCACCATCCGCGCCGGCCGCCGCGCGGTCGCGATCGGCGAGGCCTTGAACGAGCTGGCCGAGGCGGGTGAAGGCGGCGATCAGCGCGCCGTGGCGGGGGAGGCCGGGCGGGAACGCGGGCAAGCGGGCGAACGCGGCGGCGAGCGCTCCGCGCTCGGCACCGGCGTCGACGACGTCGCTGCGGTCGCCATAGACGATCATGGGGCGGGAAGCTCGCTCAACTCGGAAACTCCGTTTGCGCTGAGCTTGTCGAAGCGCCTTACTGGACGGCCCGCCGCTGAAGAGGAAACGGAGGGCTTCGGCGAGCTCAGTCCGAACGGAAGTGGGCGAATCGGAGCTAAGCTACTGCGGCAGCGCGCGGCGGCTGTTTACGGCTCGCTGCTTCCAGCAGGTACGCTTCCAGCTCCGCCGCCCGGTGCGCCGCCGTGTGCGCGGACAGCACCCGCGCGCGCGCCGCTTCGCCGATCGCGCGCGCCTCGGACCCGGGGCGGACGAGGGCGGCGATTACCTCGTCCGTGCTTTCCGCCAGGAGGATTTCGCGACCAGGCTCCAACAGTTCGTTCAACCCCGGCCAGACATCCGAGATAATCGGCGTCCCGCAGGCCGCGGCCTCGAAAAGCCGCACGGAAGGCGACCAGCCGGCGGCGATCATGTCGGCGCGGGTGACGTTGAGCGTCCAGCGCGAGGCGGAGTAGAAGGCGGCGTGCTCGGCAGGGGGCAGGTGCTCGATCCGCTCGACGTTGGCGGGCCAGTCGATGCCCGCGGGGTAGAGCGGGCCGGCGACCGCGAAGCGCTCGTGAGGCAGGCGGCGCGCAACTTCCAGCAACAGGCGCTCGAGCGTCGGCTGCCGATCGTCGCTATACGTGCCGAGGTAGGACAGCGCCCAGCGCTCGGGCGTGGTGACGTGCGCGTAATTCGCGGGGTCGACCGAGCAGTATAGCGCGCGGGCGGCGGGGGCGCCGTAGCACGCTTCGATGCGGCGGAGCGTGGGACCGCCGGTGAAGGACAGGTAGGGGTCGAAGCCGGGGATCACCTCCGGTGAGAGGTACTCGTGGTCGCCGCGCGCGAGCTTGGCGAGGGTGACGGGCGTGTCGATATCGTAGAAGGCGATTACGCCCCTGGCTGCGCCCTGCGTGAAGCGCTCGACCGCCACCCCGTCGGGGACGTAGGAGCCGACCATCACCGCGTCCGCCGACGTGATCTCGCCGCGCCAGCGCTCGAGCTCCGCGACCGTGCGATAATATTCCAGCCGGCAGTAGGACGGCTCCGCCAGATCGCGGTGGGCGGCGTACCAGGGGACGTCGCGTTCGAGGAAAAGGATGTCGTGGCCGCGGGCGCGGAGCGCCTCCAGCAGCGCGCGAAAGGTCGTCGCGTGGCCGTTGCCCCAGGACGACGACAGGGACAGGCCGAGGACGACGAGGCGCATTAGGCGGCCCGCGCGCGCCGCTCGGCCGCATGGGCGCGGAGCAGCGCGTCAACCTGCGCGCCGCGCTTCTCGTAGGTGTGCTCGGCCAGCACGCGGCGGAGCGCCGCTTGACCAATCACTCGCGCTCGCTCGGGGGTGAGTGCCGCGAGGTGGTCAGCGACGTCCTGCCCGTCGCGGGCGACGAGCACTTCCTCGTCGGGGGACAGGAACAGCTCGATTCCTTCCCAGGTGTCGGTAATCAGGCAGGCTGCGGCGCCTGCGGCCTCGAACACGCGGGTGGCGGGGGAGAAGCCGACTTGTGCCATGCTGTCGCGGGCGACGTTGAGAACCGCCAGGGGCGCGCAATTGAAGGCGTTGTGGTCGGCGGTGCCGACGTGGCCGATCGCGCGGACGTTGGACGGCAGCGCGCCCTGCTCCCAGCCGTTGCCGCCGAGCAGGAAGCGCCGTTCGGGCAAGCTCCACGCCGCGTTGGTGAAGAATTCGGTGACGCGCGCCTCGCGGTCCGGAAGGCGGTTGGCGAGGAAGGAAAGGTCCGCGGCGAAGCGTGGGTCGCCGTCGACCGGGTGGTGGGTCGTCGGGTCGAGCGCGTTGTACACCGGCACGCAGCGCGCCGCGCCGAAGCCTTCGTAGGCGCCAATCACCGGCGGCCCGCCGCCGTAGGTGAGCACCATATCGAGCGCCGGCAGGGCGACCGTGACGGGGTGTGACGGATCGCTGCGCATCTCGTCCAGCGTCGCGGCGGCGTCCACGTCCCAGAACAGCTTGATGGCGTGGGGCGTCGACCAGGCGACGACGCCCTCCAGCAGTTCGCGGTCGAACACGCCGACGCCCGACGCCTTGACAACCACGTCGGCGTCGCCGGCCTCGGCGAGGACGGAGCGCAGGCCTTCGGTCGTCGCCGGGTAGACCACCGAGCGCACCCATTCAGGCGGGTCGATGTCGCGGTGGTTCTGCCGGTCAAAGGCGTCGGGCTCGTAAAAGACGATTTCGTGTCCGCGCGCGGCGAGGTCGCGCAGCACGCCGCGGTAGTAGGTGGCCGCGCCGTTCCAATAGGACGACAGCAGGCTGGAGCCGTAAAAGGCGATCTTCACGCGTAAGTCCTGACGGGCTGGGGCGCGCGGAGCCGCTCGACCACGGCGAGCAGCTCGGCGGCGCGATGGGCGCAGCTATGGCGGGCGCGCACGGTGGCGAGCCCATGGGCCGACAGTCGCGCGCGGAGCGCGGGATCGTCGCGCAACATGGCCAGGCGCTCCGCCATCTCCGCCCCGTCCCGAACGAACAAGAAATCCTCGCCCGGCGTAAACAGCCCTTCGCTGTCCTCCCAAGGCGCGGAAACGAGCGGGATGCCGCAAGCGAGCGCCTCAAAGACGCGAATGGTGGGGATGCCCGGCAGCACCTCGGTATAAAAGCGGCGAGGGACGTGGACGGTGGCGAGGTGACGGGCGAAGACCTCTGGCGCGCGCGCGTTGGGCAACCAGCCATGGTAACGGACGCCGTAGCGGGCGAGGGTGGCAAGCGCATGGTCGGGGTAGCGGACGCCGTAAACGTCGAGGGGCAGATCTACCTGCTGGGTGGGACGGAACAGGTAGTCCTCCAGCTCCGCCGAGCGCTCGTCGTCGCCCCAATTGCCGATCCAAACGAGGCCGCGCCGCTCGCCTTCCTTGTCCGGCGGGCGGAACAGGCGAAGATCGGCGGCCTCGTGCCAAGTCCACACGCGCCCGCCCCAACCCCAGCGGCGGTAGACCTCCGACAGGGTCTCGCCGAACGCCAGCACGCCGTCGTAGCCCGACAGGTCGAACGCCCGGATCGCCTCCGGATCGCTCACCGCGCGGTGGTGAGTGTCGTGGAACAGGAGGGTGAAGCGCGCGCCGCGGCGGCGCAGGTCGCCCACGGCGGCGACCAGCGCTTGCTCGTTCCATTCGTGGACGATCACCACGTCGGCACCGTCGGTGAGCTCCGCTAAATCCACGTCGGCCGGGTAAGTGGTCGAGCTCAACTCGGGGTAGGCCGCGCGCCACGCGTCGAGCCCCGCCGGCCCATGATCCGCGAGCAGATTGGTGGGGCTCCACGCGCCTTTCGGCTCGAAGGCTGCGACCTCGTGTCCTGCAGCCTGCAACTCGCGCAATACGCCGCGCAGGAAGTGCGCGTTGCCATGGTTCCAGCAGGACCGCAGCGAATGGGTGAAGTAAGCGAACTTCATGCGGCGGCGCGCGCCGCCGGGCGGGGTAGGGGAAGGCTGCGGGCCTCGGCGAGCCAGCCCGCGAGCTGCGCCACGCCGTTCCGCCACAGTACCTTGGGACCGAGCCCGAGCGCCGCATCGGCGGCGCGAGTGTCGGCGACGAAGTACCGCTGGTCGCCAGCGCGCCAGTCCTCGAACGAGGTCTCGACCGGACGGCCGAGCAGGTCGCCCATGTAGGCCAGGAGCGTGCGCAAGGAGACCGCGTTGGCCGGCCCGCCGCCGAGGTTGAAAGCGCGGCCCTTGACCGCGTCCATGCGCGCCCAGGCGGCCATATAGGCGTCCACCGCGTCGGCCACGTCCAAGATGTCGCGCACCTGACAGCCGTCGCCGTACAGCGTGATCGGCTGCCCGGCCAAGGCGCGGATCAGGAAGTGCGCGACCCAGCCCTGGTCCTCAGTGCCCATCTGCCGGCGGCCGTAGATGCAGCTCATCCGCAGCACCGCCGCGGGTAGGCCGTAGGAGCGGGCGAATTCCAAGACATACTGGTCGGCGGCCCCTTTGGAGCAGCCGTAAGGGGTGTGGAAATCGAGCGGTCTCCCTTCGCCAATTCCGTGGGCGCGGACGGTCGCGTCATCGGGGACGTAGGCCTCGCCGTGCAGGGCGAAGGACAGGTCGGCGAGGTCGCCGTAGACCTTGTTGGTGGAGGCGAACACGGTGGGCACCGGGCGGCCCAAGCAGCGCAGCGCGTCAAGCAGGCCGAAGGTGGCTTGGAGGTTGACCTCGTAATCCTCGACCGGGTCGGCGAGGCTGGTGGTCACCGCGACCTGCGCCGCCATGTGAAACACCGCGCCGGCTTGGCGCACCGCGCGGGCAAGCTCGTCGCAGTCCCGGATGTCGGCGATGATTCGGACGATCCTGGACCCGTGCCGCTCCTCCAGCCAGCGCAGGTTGCCTTCCACCCCGGCGCGCGCGAGATTGTCGTACACCAGTACCTGGCGGCCCGCTGCGGCGACCCGGTCGGCGATGTTGCAGCCGATGAACCCGGCGCCGCCCGTCACCAGGACGGGGCGGCCGTCGTTGGGAGGAAGCTCCGCGCCCGCCGCCTTCACGCCACCAGCCCCCGCTTCTCGAGTTCGGCCCGCGCCTGGCCTACGCGGTCGTCGGCCTGCTGGCGCGCGACCCACTCGGCGAGCTCGGTCAAACCCTCGTTCCAGTTCTTGGCCGCGCGGAAGCCGAGCTTCTCCTGAGCCTTGGCCACGTCGGGGAAGCAGTGGCGGATGTCGCCGATGCGTGTCTTGCCGACGTATTCGGGGGACCGATCCCCCGCGCCCATCGCTGCGCCCAGCGCGCGCGCGACATCCGTTACGGTGCGGACGTCGCCGGAGCCGATGTTGAACACGTCGTCGACAGCTTGCCCGTGGTCAAGCGCGACCAGGAAGGCGCGGGCGATGTCGGATATGTGGACGAAGTCGCGGCGCTGCTCGCCGTCCTCGAAGATCATCGGCGCGCCGCCTGTCAGGTAGCGCGAGGCGAAAATGGCGAGCACCCCCGTGTAGGGGTTGGAGAGCGCTTGGCCGGGGCCGTATACGTTCCACAGCCGGAGGCAGCAGGCCTCCATGCCGTAGGCCTTGGCCATGATCAGCGTGGTGCGTTCTTGGACGTATTTGTTGAGCGCGTAGATGGAGGCGAGGTCTGGACGCTTCCATTCGGGGGTGGCGATGGGGACGAGCGGGCGGCCGGCCAAGTCCACCGGGTCCCAGGTGTCGTGGGCGTCGCGGGGCAGGCGCACCGCGTCCTGCACGACGCCGCCGGCGGCGTCGCGGTAGAGCCCTTCGCCGTAGATGCTCATGGACGACGCTGTGACGACGCGGCGCACCGGCCGGTCGATCAGCTTCTCGAAGAGTACGGCGGTGCCGACGTCGTTGACGGAGGTGTAGCGCTCGACCTCGTACATCGACTGGCCGACGCCGACCTCGGCCGCCAGGTGAACCACGCTGTCGACGCTCTCCAGAGCGCGCGCGACCACGTCGCCGTTGCGCACGTCACCGCGGATCAGCTCGGCGTCGGGGCTCAAGCCTTCCGGCCGTCCGCGGTCGCCGTGGACCTGCTCGATTAGGCTGTCGAGGACGCGGACCTCATCGCCCTGCGCCAGGAGTTCCGCCACCACCGCGCGGCCTATGAAGCCCGCGCCACCCGTGACCAATACGCGTTCGCCCAACACTCGCCCCCTTTGTTCTTTGTTCCCTGCAAAGCATCTTCCCGTTTGTTCCGCAAGGGCGGGGGCGCGAGCTTTGTAGCTTGCTTCGCCCGGTGCGCGCTCCTAGGGAGCGGGTTTGGCCCGGGGGTGCGGGCGGAGCAGGGAGCATGGGCATGACCACGGCGGGCCGCGAGGCCAGCACGGCGGCGAAGGCAGACGCGCTGCCGCCGGAGGAGCTCCGTTCCCGTGTGGAGGCGCTTGGCCCGTGGTTCCACAACTTTGATCTCGGCGGCGTGCGGACCGCGCCCGACCATTTCCTCGGCGACTATCCAGCGGTGAAGTTCGCCGGCTTCGCCGACCGGCTGCCGGACGTGCGCGGCAAGAGCGTGCTCGACATCGGCTGCAACGCGGGCTTTTACTCGATGGAGATGAAGAAGCGCGGCGCGGCGCGCGTGCTGGGCGTCGACTCGGACGACCGCTACCTCGACCAGGCGCGGCTCGCCGCGCGGGCGCTGGGAACGGACGGGATCGAGTTCGCCAAGCTGTCGGTGTTCGACGTGGCGGCGCTCGGCGAGCGCTTCGACCTCGTGATTTTCATGGGCGTCTTCTACCACCTGCGCCATCCGCTGCTCGCGCTGGACCTGATCCGCGAGCACGTCGCGGGCGACATGCTCCTGTTCCAGTCGCTCCAGCGCGGGTCGGAGGAGGTGGCGGAGGTCGCCGCCGATTATCCGTTCAGCGAAGCGGCCGTGTTTGACCAGCCCGGCTACCCGAAGATGCATTTTGTCGAAGGCGAATATTGCGGGGACTGGACCAACTGGTGGTTCCCGAACCGCGCGGGGACGGAAGCGATGCTGCGCTCGGCCGGTTTCGGCATCGCCGATCGGCTGGAGCAGGAGGTGTACCTCTGTCGGGTTGAGTCCTTCCCCGACGACCAGAAGCCGTGGCGCTGCGCCTACCCCGCCCGCGGCGCGCAGGAGGTCGGCCGATGATCGCGGCGGCGATGATCTGGAACGAGCCCAACAACAAGTCGCATTGGGATCCGGAGGTCGACCCCGACTGGTCGAAATACGGCGAGCTGGTGAAGGCCGCGAGCGGAGCGATTAATCGCGCCAACCCGAACGTGCTGCGCGTGCTGGGCGGCATCTCGCCGATTGACCCGCACTTTATCCGACGGCTCGACGGCTACGGCGTGCTCGACCATCTGGACGTGATCGCGGTGCACGGTTTCCCGCTCGACTGGAACCTGTGGCAGATCGGTGAATGGCCGACGCGGATCGCGGAGATCGAAGCGGTGGCGCAGGGGCTGCCGATCTGGGTGACGGAAGTCGGCGTCGGCTCCTTCGGCGCGGAGGAGGTGCAGGTGTTCGGTGTCGACCGCACCGCTGCCTTGCTGCTCGGCCTCGTGCCGCGCGTGTTCTGGTATTCGCTGTACGATCTGCCGCAGGCGTGGGGCGCGACCACGCGGCACAAGGAGGCGGAAGGCTCCTCCTATTACCGTCATTTCTACATGGGGCTGATCCGCGAGGACGGGACGCCCAAGCCCGCGCTCGCGCATTTCGAGAAGCATGCGGCGGCGGGCATGGGGATCATGCAGTGGTTCCATTACCACGACCCGCGGCTCGACGACGCGGTGGTCCACCTGAAGCGCTTGGGCGTTCGCCACTTGCGCACCGGCCTGTCATGGGCCGATAGCTTCCGTCCCGATGCGCTCGGCTGGTTCGACCGGCAGATGGAGGCGCTCGCCGATTTCGAGGTTACCGTGACGTTCTGCTTCACGCCCGAGCATCTGGGGATTGAGCCCCATCACACCAGCGCCCCGCGCGACCCGCAGGCCTTCGCCGACTTCTGCCAGCAGATGATCGAGCGCTACGCGCCTTCGCGCGCCGCCATGCCGGCGCAGGCGGCGGAGTAGCAACGGTGGCGACCGAGCGGGGCATCAACGTCGCCATCGTGGGCGTCGGCAACTGCGCGAGCTCGCTCGTGCAGGGGCTCGCCCATTACCGCAACGGCGGGGCGAACGAGCAGATTGGGCTCATGCACTGGGACCTCGGCGGCTACCGGCCGAGTGACATCCGCGTCGTCGCCGCCTGGGACGTCGACGCGCGCAAGGTGGGCCGCGACGTGGGCGAGGCGATCTTCGCCCCGCCCAATTGCACGACGGTGTTCTGCGAGCACGTGCCGCCGTCGGGTACGGTCGTGCGCATGGGGCGCGTGCTCGACGGCGTGGCCGAGCATATGGCGGACTACCGGCCGGAGCGCACCTTCGTCGTCGCCGACGCGCCGCAACCCAGCCGCGACGAGGTGATCGCCGAGTTGCGTTCGGCGCGAGTCGACGTGCTGATGAATTACCTGCCCGTGGGCAGCCAGGCGGCGACCGAATTCTACGCGGAATGCGCGCTGGAGGCGGGGGTCGCCTTCGTCAACAACATCCCCGTGTTCATTGCTAGCGACGAGCGCTGGGCGAGCCGGTTCGAGAAGGCGGGCGTCCCCATCGTCGGCGACGACATCAAAGCGCAGGTGGGCGCCACCATCGTACACCGCGTGCTCACCGACCTGTTCGCCAAGCGTGGGGTGAAGCTCGACCGCACCTATCAGTTGAACACGGGCGGCAACACCGACTTCCTTAACATGAGCAACAAGTCGCGGCTCGCGTCCAAGAAGGTGTCGAAGACCGAAGCCGTGCAGTCGGTCGCCGCGCACCGGATGGACGACGACAACATCCACATCGGCCCATCCGATTACGTACCGTGGCAGAACGACAACAAGGTCTGCTTCCTACGCATGGAAGGCCAGCTGTTCGGCGGCGTGCCGATGAACCTGGAGCTGCGGCTCAGCGTTGAGGACAGCCCCAATTCGGCGGGCGTCGCGATCGACATGATCCGCTGCGCCAAGCTCGCGCGCGAGCGGGGGATCGGCGGGCCGCTGCTTCCGGCCTCCGCCTATTTCTGCAAGCATCCGCCGGTGCAGATGACAGACGACCTCGCGCATGAAGCGCTGGAGCGGTTCATCGCTGAAGCGTGAGCCTGTTCCCTCTCCCCTTCAGGGGAGAGGGGCGGACTAAGATCCGCCGCTAGGCGGGCCTTAGTCGCAGCGGAGAGGGGCTGGAAGGACCGAGCTTTGCAGCTCGGCCCCTCTCCAAACCCTCGCTCCTGAAAAGGAGAGGGCTTATCGGCTCATTCCTCTCGGTGCTTCTCCAGTTCGTCGAGCACCGCCTCCGGCCTGATGTCCTTGCTGATCTCCGCGAACTCGGGGTCGTTGCCCGGCTCGACGCCGAGCTTGCGCGCGACCTCACCGGTGAGGGCGATCAGGCGGCTGAGCTCGTGCTCGGCGAGTAGGTCGACGTGGAGGTCGAGGTCCGAGCGGCGGTCTGCGGCGGCCTGCATCCGGTTCTGGCTGATCAGCACGAAGGTGGTGAGGTAGATGCCCTCCACCGAGGCAATCGTCGCCAGCAGCACGAAGGTCGGGTCGAAGCGCGGCACGCCCGGAACCAGCCCGAAATTGACCAGCGCCCAGGCACCGAACACCGCCGTGTGCGCGTACACGCTCCACATGCTGCCTGCGAAGCGGGTGATCGCGCCGGCCAATCGTTCGCCGAAGGTCGCCCGCGCTTCGCCCTGCGCTCGCCATTCGTCCATGGTGCGGATGTTGCGGCGGAGCGCCGCCTTCATGCCGGTGGGCGTCGGTGCGGCCGCGTGGCGGTCGGTGGGCTTCATCGCGGCTCCTGCTCTGCTTCCGGCTAGACGGTCGGCGAACGGCTTGTTTCCGGCCGAGGGTGACGCGCGCCGCGCCGCCGCCTAGGCTCGCGCCGCAACGGGGAGCGGGTGATGGATAGGCGGACGGCGGTTGTGACGGGCGCAGCGGGCGGCATCGGCCGCGCGGTGGCGCGCAGGCTGGTCGGGGAAGGGTGGTTCGTTGGGCTGACTGACCTGTCGGCCGAGTTGCTGGCGCCGTCGGTCGACGAGCTCGGACGGGACAACGTCGCCGCATACGCCCACGATGTGCGCGACGCGGCCGGTTGGGACGCGATGCTGCGCGGATTCGGCGCGGCGAGCGGAGGGCGGCTCGACGCGCTCGTCAACAACGCGGGCGTGCTCAGCTTTGGCTGGTTCGAGGAGCAGTCGGCGGACGACATCGCTCGGCAGATCGACGTCAACGTCCGCGGCGTCGCGCTCGGCGCGCGGGCGGCGCTGCCGATGCTCCGCGCCGCGACGCCCGGCTCCGTCCTGGTCAACATCGCTTCTGCGGCCAGCCTCGCCGCCGCCCCCAAGCTGGCGGTGTACAGCGCCACCAAATTCGCGGTTCGCGGCCTATCTGAGGCGCTCGATCTCGAGTGGAGCCGCTTCGGCGTGCGGGTGGGCTGCGTCTGCCCCTACGTCGTCGACACGCCGATGCTCGACAGCGTGGGCGCTTCCGGCCAGCGCTTCCGCGACGCGGCGCGCGAGGGCCAGGTACTGACGCCTGGGGACGTGGCGGACGCGGTTTGGGCGGCAATCAACGACGACGCGCTGCACTACCCCGTCGGCGACGCGCCCGCCGTCCTGCTCGGGGAAATCGCGCCCCGGCTCGACGCGACGCGCGCGGATTGGCGCGGGCGGAGCGACGAGGCGTCCCGCTGACCCGCCGATCGGTTGCCTCGCGCAACGGGCCTGCGTAAGCTCCGGGCAAAGAGAAAAGGAGCGGACTGATGGCGAGCGCCAAGATCTTCGACGCGGACAGGCAGCGGGAAGGGCACGCCAGGTTCGTCGCCTATCTCCAATCGCGCGCCATCCCGCAGACGCCGGAAGCGGCGCGCGAGGAGGCGTACTCCACGCCGATCGAGAAGCTCGACCCGGCGCACCCCGGGCTGTTCCAGGCCAACACCTTCTGGCCCTTCTTCGAGCGGCTGCGGCGCGAGGACCCGGTCCATTTCGTGCCGGAAAGCGCGTTCGGCCCTTATTGGGCGATCACCAGGTACAACGATATCATGGCGGTGGACACGAACCACAAGCAGTTCTCGTCCGAAGCCTCGCTCGGCGGCATCGTGATCGGCGGCAAGGGCGGCGAGGAGACGCTGCCCATGTTCATCGCGATGGACCCGCCCAAGCACGACGTCCAGCGCAAGACGGTGAGCCCGGTGGTGTCGCCCGGGAACCTCGCCGCGCTCGCCCCCGTGATCCGTGAGCGGGCGGGCGCGATCCTCGATCGCCTGCCGATCGGCGAGGAGTTCGATTGGGTCGACCTGGTGTCGAAGGAGCTGACCGCCATGACGCTCGCGACGTTGTTCGACTTCCCCTACGAGCAGCGCCGCAAGCTCACCCGCTGGTCGGACGTCACCACCGCCCCGCCCGGCTTCGGCATCGTCGACACATGGGAGCAGAAGCAGCAGGAGATGGCGGAATGCTTCGCCGCCTTCATGAGCCTGTGGCAGGAGCGGCGCGCGGCCGAGCCGAAGAATGACCTGATCTCCATGCTCGCGCACGGGCCGCAGACCGGCGACATGGATCCCATGGAGTTCTTCGGCAACGCGATCCTGCTGATCGTCGGCGGCAACGACACCACGCGCAACACGATCACCGGCAGCATCCTCGCCCTGAACGAGAACCCGGGCGAGTACGACAAGCTGCGCGCGAACCACGGGCTGATCCCATCCATGGTGTCGGAGACGATCCGCTGGCAGACGCCGCTCGCCCACATGCGGCGGACCGCGGTCGAGGACGTTGAATTCGGCGGCAAGCTGATCCGCGCCGGCGACCAAGTCGTCATGTGGTACGTCTCAGGCAACCGCGACGACAGCGTGATCGAGCGGCCGGACGATTACCTGATCGACCGCGCCAACCCGCGGCGGCACATTTCTTTCGGCTTCGGCATCCACCGCTGCGTCGGCAACCGCGTAGCCGAGATGCAGCTGCAGATCATCTGGGAGGAGATCCTCAAGCGCTTCCCCGTCGTCGAGGTGACGGGCGAGCCGAAGCGCGTCTTCTCCACCTTCGTGAAGGGTTACGAAAGCCTGCCGGTGCGCATCCCCGCGCGGCACTAGCGCGGGGCGTCCCGCGTTGGCGCGCGGCATGAACAAGGACGCGCAGCTCCGCCTCCGCCGGCCGCACACGTTCTCGCCCTGGGCGTCGCTCGGCCTGCGCGTCGGCTTGGCGCTGGCGCTGATCGGGATCGCGCTCGCGGGCCATTGGCTCGACCGCGACGGGCTGAAGGACAACATCGACGGGCATATTAGCTTCGTCGACGTGCTGTACTTCACCGCGATCACCGTCACCACCGTCGGCTACGGCGACATCGTGCCGGTGACGGAGGGCGCGCGGCTGTTCGACGCCTTCGTGCTCACGCCCATCCGCTTGTTCGTGTGGCTGATCTTCCTCGGCACCGCCTATAACTTCCTCCTCCGCCGCAGCTGGGACCGGCTACGCATGCGCATGATCCACAAGACCCTGTCCGGCCATCACGTCGTCTGTGGCTTCGGCGGCACGGGCGAAGCCGCGGTCGGCGAGCTGCTGCGCGCGGGCGTGGCGGCGGAGATGATCGTCGCGGTCGACCCCGGCCCGGAGCAGGTGGCGGCCGCGCTCGAGCGCGGGGTGCTCGCGATCGAGGGCGACGCGACGCGCAACGCGAGCCTCCAGGCGGCGCGGGTGGAGGCGGCGCGCTCCGTGCTCGTCTGCGTCGGGCGCGACGACACGGCGGCGCTGGTGACGCTCACCGCGCGCCAGCTCGCGCCACGCGCGCGGATCAGCGCGGTGGTGCTCGCGGGCGAGAACGAGGACTTGGTGGCGCAGGCGGGGGCCGACCAGGTGGTCAATCCGACGGACCTCGGCGGCCAGCTCCTCGCCCACGCCGCGGGCGGCCCCCACGTCGCGGCCTACGTCCGCGACCTGGTGCGCAACGACGGGCGGGTGCGCCTGCGCGAGCGGCCGGTGCGCGCAGAGGAGATCGGCCGGTCCTTGCGCGACGTGGCGGACGGGCTCGGCGTGCAGCTGCAGCGCGCCGGGCGATCGATCGACTTCTGGGAGCCCGACGCGGCGGCGCTCGCGCCCGGCGACGTGGTGGTGGAGATCGTGCCGGTCTCCGCCTGAACCGCGCGGGGGCTCCCGCGTTGACCGGCCCGAAGGAGCGCGGCGATGGCGGAACGGGACGCGAAGGACATGGCGCTGATCACCGGCGCGTCGGCCGGCATCGGCGCGGAGCTCGCGCGCGAGTTCGCCCGCAACGGCCACTCGCTCGTGCTCGTCGCGCGGCGCGGGGACAAGCTTCGGGCGCTAGCAGCCGAACTGACGGAGCGGCACGGTATCCTGGCAGAAGTTGTCGCGGCCGACCTGCTCGAGCCGGACGCGCCCGCCGAGCTAGTCGCCGAGGTAGAGCGGCGC
Source organism: uncultured Sphingomonadaceae bacterium (assembly GCA_902806235.1). Classification (GTDB taxonomy): domain Bacteria; phylum Pseudomonadota; class Alphaproteobacteria; order Sphingomonadales; family Sphingomonadaceae; genus CADCVW01. The sequence continues at coordinate 39,533 of CADCVW010000070.1, forward strand.
GGGCTGCCGGTGGCCATCTTGGTCAATAACGCGGGCGTGCTCGAGTCGGGCGGGTTCCACCAGATGGAGGAGGGGCGCGTGGAAGGGCTAATCGCGCTCAACGTCCGCGCTCTCACCCTGCTCAGCCACGCCTTCATCCGCCGGTTCGTCGCGGCGGGGCGGGGGCGCGTCCTCAACGTCGCCTCGATCGGCGCCTTCCAACCCGTCCCTAGCCTCGCCGTCTACGCCGCGACCAAAGCTTACGTGCTGTCCTTCACCGAAGCCTTGTCGGAGGAACTGCGCGGCACGGGCGTCAGCGCCACCGCGCTCTGCCCCGGCATGACGGATACGGGTATGATGGACCACGCGATGGCGGGCACGGGCGGCAAGCTGAATGTGCCGCACGCCATGATGAGCGACCCGGCCGACGTCGCGCGCGCCGGCTACCGCGCGCTGATGGCTGGCCGCGCGGTCGAGGTGCCGGGCGTGGGCAACCAACTGCTCACCGGCCTGGTCCAGCTTCAGCCGCGCTGGCTGGTGCGCGCGGTTGGCGGCTTCGCGGGACGGCGGCTGGAGCGCTGAAACGCCGTCGCGTCGCGCCGCCCCGGGACCGCTTGCCGCCGCTCGCGCGTTCGGGCCGGGTCAGAAGGAGCGAAGCATGAGCGACCGCAAGGAGAACAAGGCGATCAACGACGCGCTGCAGAGCGGTGAGGGCGACCCCGCGCGCGGGCAAGATGAGCAAGAATTCGGGGCGGGCGGGCAGGACGTCGAGAGCACGGGCGCGGCCGAGCAGCGCGACGTGGACCGCGACGGCAAGCTGCGCACGGCGGGGGTGGACGCCTCGTCGGGCGGGTCGGCCGAGAAGACGCCGGAAGCGTAGGCGGACGGCGTGTCGCCGCACCCGTCGCCTTCGGCGTCGTCGCCAGCGGCACGAACAGGCACCCGGCTCGTTCGCGCCCGCTGGTGACCCCTACGGGACTCGAACCCGTGTTTTCGCCGTGAGAGGGCGACGTCCTGGACCGCTAGACGAAGGGGCCGCGCGCGGTGCGGCCCGGGACCTATGGGCGGCGCGGGGCCTAGTCAAGCTGCCGCGCGCCGCGCCCGCTCGCGCTCCTGCATCTCGGCGTTGAGCATCTCGGCGAGCAGGAAGGCGAGCTCCAGGCTCTGCGCGGCGTTGAGCCGCGGGTCGCAATGGGTGTGGTAGCGGTCGCCGAGCGACTGCTCCGTCACGTCCACCGCACCGCCGGTGCATTCGGTGACGTTCTGCCCCGTCATCTCCGCGTGGATTCCGCCGCCGTGGGTGCCCTCGGCGCGGTGCACCTCGAAGAAGCCGCGCACCTCGCTTAGAATACGGTCGAAGGGCCGTGTCTTGTAGCCGCCAGCGGATTTCACCGTGTTGCCGTGCATCGGGTCGCACGACCAGACCACCGGGCGGCCCTCGCGCTTCACCGCGCGGACGAGCGGCGGAAGTTCGCGCTCGACCCGGTCGTGGCCAAACCGCGCGATCAGCGTCACCCGCCCGGGTTCGCGGCCTGGATCGAGCATGTCGAGCAGCCGCAGCAGCGCGTCCGGCTCCAGGCTCGGCCCGCATTTGACGCCGATCGGGTTGCCGACGCCGCGGAGATATTCAACGTGGGCCGAACCCGCGAAGCGCGTCCGATCGCCGACCCACAGGAAGTGGGCGGAGGTGTCGTACCAGTCGCCGGTCAGGCTGTCCTGGCGGGTCAGCGCCTGCTCGTAGGGGAGCAGCAGCGCCTCGTGGCTGGTGTAGAAGGCGGTGGCCTTCAGCTGCGGCACGGTGTCGGGGTTGATGCCGCAGGCGGCCATGAAGCCCAGCGCGTCGCCGATCCGATCGGCGACGTCGCGGTACCGCTCGGCCCAGGGGCCCCGCCCCATGTCGTCGAGCATCCAGGCGTGGACCTGGTGGAGGTTAGCGTAGCCGCCGGAGGCGAAGGCGCGCAGCAGGTTCAGCGTCGCCGCCGCCTGGGAGTAGGCGCGCACCATCCGGCGCGGGTCGGGCATCCTGCCGGAGGCATCGAACGCCTGGTCGTTGACGATGTCGCCGCGGTAGGCGGGGAGAGCGCGCCCTTCGACCTCCTCCGTCGCGGTTGAGCGCGGCTTGGCAAACTGCCCCGCCATGCGCCCGAGCTTCACCACCGGCAGCTTGGACGCGTAGGTGAGGACGACCGCCATCTGCAGGAGCACGCGGAAGGTGTCGCGGATGTTGTTGGGGTGGAATTCGGCGAAGGATTCCGCGCAGTCGCCGCCCTGCAGCAGGAAGCCGCGCCCGGCGGCGACCTCGGCCAGGTCGGCGCGGAGCGCGCGCGCCTCGCCCGCGAAGACCAGCGGCGGATAGGAGGACAATTCGCGCTCGGCCGCGGCGAGCGCGGCGGCGTCTGGATAATCGGGCAGCTGCCGCGCGTCGCGCGCGCGCCAGCTGTCGGGCGACCAATTCGCGGCCATTAGTCTTTTCCCTTCATCTCGCGCCGACCGGGGCGACCGCGCCCTTCGGCGCGCTCAGCGCCGGCAGCTTGTCGCGCATGGCGGACGCGTTGTGCACAAGCCGGCAGCGCATAATCGCCTCGCGCGCCTGCGGCTCGAAGCGCGGCTCGTCCGCGCCGAGCCAGCGCTGGATGAGCGAGCGGCGGCGCTCGAGCACCATGGGGGCGATCGCTAGGCCCACTCCGAACGCTTCGCGCAGCGCGGACCCGAGCGCGGGCGAGACGACCAGCGCCTTGGACGACACGGGCGCGCGCTGGTCCTTGTTGATGCCGCGCTGGAGCTCGCCGGCGACGAGCACCATGGCGAGCGTCGGGTCGGCCACCTCCGTCGCCACCGTGCGGGACGCGTGGTACAGCGCGCGCGCCTGGGCGGGCTCGAGCCGTTCGAGCTCGTTCGCCACCAGCGAGAACCAGTGCTTGATCTCGCGCCGCTCGGCGAGCGTGTAATCCTGCGCCATGCTGCCGCTATAGCGCCGCGCCGGGCGAAGGGGAACGTCAGCGCCCGTAGACGCGGTCGAGCACCGCGGCGACGGCGACCAGGCGCTCGGCTTCCGCTCCGTCGAAGCGCTCGCCCGCCGCCAGCCGCCGTGCCCAGTCCGCCGCCGCGCGGCCGCCCCAGTCGTCGGGCGGGGTGGCGAGCGGCTCGGCCGAGGTTCCTCGATACGCGTCCGCGGCGAAATCGTAGAAGCCGTCGCCGACGTTGCGGAAGCCCGCGCCGCCGCCCGTGCCGAAGAACTCGGCGCCTATTACCGCTTCGCGCCCCGCTTGGAGACGCCAGGAGCAGGCCAAGCGCACCGCCGCGCCGTCCGCCAGCGTCAGTTGCGCGATGGCGTAGTCCTCCACCCGGTCGCTCCGCCCGGCGAGCGGCTCGCCGCCCGCGAGCAGAGTGGCGGAAACGTCGGCCACGTCCGGCCAATCGAGCGCCCACAGCACGAGGTCGACGAGGTGGACTCCTAGGTCCATCACGCAGCCGCCGCCGCTCTGCGCGGGATCATAGAACCACGGCTTGTCGGGGCCGTAGGCGTTGTGGAAGGTCAGGTCGGCGGCGAACACGCGGCCGAGCGCGCCCTGCCGGATGCGCTCGCGCACCGCCAGCATCCCCGCCGTGTGCCGATAGGACAGGTCGACGCCGAGCAGCCGGTCGGCGGTGCGCGCGGCCTCCACCGCGCCCCGCGCTTCCGCCGCGGTGCGGCCCAGCGGCTTTTGGCAGAACACCGCCGCGCCGGCCTCCAACGCCTCGATCGTCTGCGCAGCGTGGAGCGCGGAAGGGGAGGCGATCACCACGCCGTCGACGCGCTCGGCGAGCAACGCGGGCAGGTCGGCGACCAGCGCCGCTCCCGGCGCAAGCTTCGCCGCTTCCGCCGCCATCTCGGGCGACGGGTCGGCGACGGCAACCGCCTCCACCGCGTTGGTATCGAGCATCGCCGCCATACGGTGCCGGCCGATCCAGCCGACGCCGAGGAAGCCCAGCCGGGGCCTGGTCACGATCCGACTCGCGCCTGTAGAGAAGCTTCTTCGTTAATCGTGCGCGATTGTTTCCGTCGCGACCTCACGGGATCACCAGCGCCTTCAGGAACCCGTCCGGCCGGTCCCTCGTCGCGTCCAGCGCCTCGCCGAGCCGATCAAGCGGGTAGCGATGCGTGTACAACGGCGACGGGTCGAGCCGCCCAGAGGCGACCGCCTCGACCGCCTCGCGAATGCCCTCGATGTACAACTTCGGGTCGCGCTCGTGGGCGTTGATGACGTCGATGCCGCGCCAGTTCCACAGCCACATGTTTACCTGCCGCGGCCCGTCCTGGTGGTAGCCCGCGACGATCAGCTTGCCGCGCTCACCGGTCAGCTCGGCCGCCAGGTCGAGCGGCCATTGCTTGCCCACCGCCTCGATAACTCGTTTGCAGAAAGCTCCATTCGTCAATTCCTTGACGCGCTCGACGATGGCGCCGTGGTCCTCCATCGGGATCACCTCCGCGGCCCCGAACCGCTTGGCGACTTCCAGCGAATAGGCCCGGCGCGACACGGCGATCACCCGCGCGCCCGCGTCCGTCGCCAGCCGGGTGAGGATCGCGCCGAGAAAGCCAATGCCGACGATCGCCACCGTCTGCCCCGCGCGGATGTCGGCGCGGCGGAAGATGTTCATCGCGCAGCCGAGCGGCTCGCCGGGGAAGGGCTGGCCGGCGAGCGTGGCGGGCAGGGGGACCACCGCGTCCGCCTCGGCGATGTCGTGCGTCGCGTATGATTTGTACGACAGCGCGGCCACGCGGTCGCCGACGGCCAGGCCGGCCACGCCGTCGCCCACCGCATCGATGACGCCCCAGCCTTCGTGGCCGAGCGCGCCCGGCTCCGTCGGAAACTGCATCCACTCCGGCCCGGACCAAGGGGTGAGGTTGGACGCGCACACGCCGCAGCCTTCCAGCCGCACGCGCACCTGCCCCGGCCCGGGCTCCGGGAGCGTCGCTTCCGCCATCCGCGCATCGCCCGCGCCGGCGATCACCGCCGCGCGCATCTTCGCTTCCATGTTCATAGGCGGCGCGGTTGGCAGCAACAAGGCTGGTACGCAAGTCACGCGAGCCGTGCCTGTCGCCTGAAAGACACAGGCCCGTAACAACCGGTCGGGGGGGCGCCCGTGCGGTTGCGACTCGCCCGGCGATGGTCGACGCTGGTTAACAAACGACAAGGAGAGAACGCGCGATGTCGTCCTTCAATGAGCGCCTGCGCCGGCGGTTGGTCGCCGGCATCGCGGCGATTGGTTTGCTGGGGGCGGGGACTCCCGCGCTCGCCCAATCGGCCGGCGGTGCTGCCGCGGGCGGCGGCACGCAGGAAGCGGAGCAGAACGACGAGATCATCGTCACCGCGACACTGCGCGAGAGCACGGTGCAGGACGTACCCTTCTCCATCAACGCGCAAACGCAGGAGGACATCGAGCGGTCGGGCGCGACCACGATCGAGGACCTGTCGCGCAACGTCGCCGGCCTGACCGTGCAGAACCTCGGGCCGGGGCAGAGCCAGGTCGCGGTGCGCGGCGTGTCCGCCGGCCAGATCGTCCGCGACCAGCCGGGCGTGAAGGAGCAGGTCGGCATCTACCTCGACGACTCCGTGATCTCATTGTCGCTGTTCACGCCGGACATCGACCTGTTCGACCTTAACCGTGTGGAGACCTTGCGCGGGCCGCAGGGCACGCTGTTCGGCTCGGGCTCGGTCGGCGGCACCGTGCGCTACATCACCAACCAGCCGACGACGGAGCGCGTCGAGGGATCGGCGGAGGCCAATCTCAACCTTGTCGACGGCGGCGACGTCGGTGGGCACCTCAAGGCGGCAGTGAACGTGCCGTTGTCCGACACGCTGGCTGTGCGCGTGGTCGGCTACCACACCGAATTCGCGGGCTTCATCGACGCGCTACGCGAGGGCAGGGGCGTGGACGAGAACGTCAACGACGGCCGGCGCACCGGCGGGCGCATCGCGCTGAGCTTCCAGCCCAACGACCGGATCACGATCACCCCGCGGCTGCTGTATCAGGAGGTGCGCGCCAACGGTTTCAACCGGCAGGAGCGGTTCAACCTTTACGCCAACCCGTTCACCACCACGCGGCCCGCCGTCACCTTCCGTGAGCGGCAGCAGTATCTGCTGCTCGACGAGCGGTTCAGCGACGATACCTTCATCGCCGATCTCACCGCGCGCTTCGGACTCGGCGGCGTCGACCTCACCTCCGTGTCGTCCTACATCGACCGCAGCATCTTCGTGCGGCGCGACGCGAGCTCGCTCACCGGTTCCGTGTCGGTCGACCTGGGCTTCCCCGCTGCCGGCGTGCTGCTGCCCTCCGCGCTCGAGGACACCACCGGGCTCGAGCAGTTCACGCAGGAGCTGCGGCTGAACTCGACGGGCGATGGGCCGTTCCAGTGGCTGCTCGGCGCCTTCTACAGCGACGTGAAGCGCGATTACGCGCAGCGCCTGCCGACCCCCGGTTACGACGCCTTCACCGACGCGCGCTTCGGCGCGGGGACGCCGGCGGCGGTGGCCAACGGCTTCCCGCTGAACTCGCCCTACAACGCCGACATTCCCTACGATATCGAGCAGAAAGCGGTGTTCGGGGAGGCGAGCTACGAGGTCGGCAAGCTCACGCTGACGGCGGGCGGGCGCTATTACGACTTCGAGGAGGTGCGCACCTTCAAGTCGGGCGGGCTGTTCGCCAACGGCGACTTGTCAACCGACCGCACCACCTCCGACGGCTTCACCCCACGCGTGCTCCTGTCCTACGAGGCGTCCGACCGCGTCACCTTTAACGCGCAGGCGGCGAAGGGCTTCCGGCTCGGCGGCGTCAACGACCCGCTCAACCTGCCGCTGTGCGGGCCGGGCGACGCGACCACCTTCGGTGGTTTCCCGACCTACGACGACGAGACCTTGTGGAATTACGAGGCGGGCGTGAAATCGCAGTTCGGGCGCGGGCTGACGTTCAACGCCGCCGCCTTTTACACGGACATCTCCAACCTCCAGGTCACCGCCGACGCCGGCTCCTGCTCGTCGCGCGTAGTGTTCAACGTGCCGGAAGCGCACACGATGGGCGTGGAGATCGAACTCGCGGCGAGCCCGGTCGAGAACCTGGACCTGACCTTGTCGACCAGCCTACTCGAGGCCGAATTCGATAGCACGCTGACCACCGCGGGCGGCGCGGTGATCGAAGGCATCGCGGAGGGCAACCGGCTGCCGTCCGTGCCGAAATTCCAGCTGTCGGCGAGCGCCAGCTACACCATCCCGCTGCGGGAAGGCAGGAACGCCTTCGTCGGCGTCTCCTTCCAGCACGTCGGTAGCCGCTTCACCCAGCCCGGTGACCAGGTGAACAACCCGCGCACCTTCGTCGCGGGGCTGCCCTTCGGCGGCGCGCCGGCGACCGCGTCGACCACGGTGGACCTGAAGCTTCCCGAATACCAGCTGGTCAACCTCAGCGCGGGCGTCGAGTTCGGCCGAGAGCTCGAGGTGATCGGCTACGTCAACAACCTGTTTGACGAGAACGCGCTGCTCGCTTTCGACCGCGAGCGCGGCGGCCGCGCCCGGCTGGGCTTCGCCACTAACCAGCCGCGGACGGTGGGCGTGACGGTGCGCAAGCGCTTCTGAAGGCGACGGGCGCGGCGGACCTGCCCGCCGCGCCCGCTCAGGCGGCGATCCGCTCCAGCGCCTCGCTCGCTTCCAGCCACGCGGCCTCAGCGGTCGCGATGCGCGACTCGAGCTCGGCGCGGCGCTTGAGGAGCTCGCTCATCGTCAGCTTGGCGAGGAACGGCGCGGCGCTCGTCGGGTCGAACATCGCCCGGTCGACCGCGTTGCGCTGCTCGGTGAGGCGCGCCAACTCGACCTCCGCCTGGCCCGCCCGGCGGCGCAACGCCAGGCCCTGCTCGCGCGAAGCGGCGGCGGCGCGGCGGGCGTCCTTGCGGCTCGCCTTGACCTCGTCTTTGGCGGTTGCGCCGTCGCCCGCCAGCACGACCTTGATGTAATCGTCGAGCGAGCCGTCGAACTCGCGCGCGGTGCCCCCGTCCACCAGCACCAGCCGGTCGGCGGTGGTCTCCAGCATGTGGCGGTCGTGGCTGACGATCACCACCGCGCCGTCGTATGCGTTCAACGCCTGGATTAGCGCCTCGCGCGCATCGACGTCCAGGTGGTTGGTCGGCTCGTCTAGGATCAGGAGATGCGGTGCGTCCCGCGTGATGAGCGCCAGCGCGAGCCGGGCGCGCTCGCCGCCCGACAATCGGCCGACGAGCGTGGTCGCCTTCTCGCCGGAAAAACCGAAGCGGCCGAGCTGCGCGCGCACCGCTGACTGACTCGCGCCCGCCATCAGCCGCGTCATGTGGAGCAGCGGCGTCTCTTCGCGGTCGAGCTCCTCGACTTGGTACTGGGTAAAGTAGCCGACGCGCATCTTGCCCGAAGCGTTCATGGCCCCGTCCATTGGCGCGAGCTGCGCGGCCAGCAGGCGCGCGAGCGTGGTCTTGCCGTTGCCGTTGCGGCCGAGCAGCGCGATCCGATCGTCAGGGTCGAGCCGCAGATTGAGCTTTGCGAGCACCGGCCGGTCGCCGTAGCCGACCGACGCCATGTCGAGCGTGATCAGCGGCGGGCGGAGCTCCTTCGGACTCGGGAAGTCGAAGGACAGCGATGGATCGTCGACCAGTTCGGCGATCGGCTGCATCCTGGCCAGCGCCTTCGCGCGCGACTGCGCCTGCTTGGCGGTGGACGCGCGCGCGCTGTTGCGGGCGATGTAATCCTGCAGCTTCTCGCGCTCGGCCTGCTGCCGCGCGCGGGCGCTGACCAGCTGCGCCTGGCGCTCGGCACGCTGGCGCTCAAACGCGTCGTAGCCGCCGGGGTAGAGCGTCAGGCGCCCACGCTCCAGGTGCAGGATGTGGTCGACGACGTTGTTGAGGAAGTCGCGCTCGTGGCTGACGAGGAGGATGGTGGCCGGGTAGGCGCGGAGGAAGTCCTCCAGCCAGAGCACCGCCTCCAGGTCCAGGTGGTTCGACGGCTCGTCGAGAAGCAGCAGGTCGGGCCGGGAGAAGAGCAGGGAGGCGAGCGCTACCCGCATCCGCCAACCGCCGGAAAAGCTGTCGAGCGGGCGGCGCTGCGCCGCCTCGTCGAAGCCGAGCCCGTCGAGGATGCGCGCGGCGCGCGCCGGGGCGGCGTGCGCGTCGATCGCGTTCAAACGCTCGTGGATCTCGCTTAATCGATCGGGATCGAGGCTTCGCTCGCTCTCCTCCAGCAGCCGCGCGCGCTCGAGGTCGGCGGCGAGCACCGTCTCGTGCGGGGTGGCGGCCCCGGCCGGCGCTTCCTGCGCGAGATAGCCCATGCGCATGCCCCGCGGCATGCGCAGGTCGCCGCCGTCCGGCGACAGCTGGCCCGCAACCACCTTGACCAGCGTCGACTTGCCCGCGCCGTTGCGCCCGATCAGGCCGATCCGCCCGCGCGGCGGCAGCGCGGCGGTGGCGCCGTCGAGGATCGTCCGCCCGCCGAGGCGGACGGTGATGTCGGTCAGGTTGAGCATGGTGGGCGGCGCTTAGCAGCTATCGGGCGCGGGCCCAAGCGCAGGAAGGGTGGTGGACGCACTAGGGCTCGAATCTAGGACCCGCTGATTAAGAGCCCCTGTGCCGGGCACCGCCGATGTCCCGCAATGCCCTGTTTTTCGACTAAGTTCAGCGACTTGCCCGCTCCACGAAGACGGTGACCGATTACGGTTAGCGCCATTTGCCCATTATACGCCCCGGTGGTTCCGGGGGAGGGCAGGGGACGGAGCAGCACAGTACTAGTCAGGGAAGCACTCTAAGGAATGCCAACGTTTTTAGGACGTCCGCTTTGCGCCCATCTCGGCCATTCGTGGTTCCCGCGCCTGGTCCGAAAAGCGGACATTTCGTTTTCGGCCAAGACTGCGTCCGTTACGCATTCAATTCAGCCGTCGTGATTGTTGCTCGGACGAGCATGATTGGGCGAGAGCCCATGACGAGCCGTCGTTGATCAGAAGCCCGACAGAAAGGCCGCGACGTTAGCGCCGAGCGCGTCGACTGCGTAGCCGCCTTCCATGACGATCAGCGTCGGCAGCCCGAGGCCGGCGATGCGCCGGGCGAGGAAAGGGTAGTCGCCAGTCTCGATGGAGAAGTAGCTGATCGGGTCGTGCGCGTAGGTATCGGCGCCGTAGGAGCAGATGAGGAGGTCGGCGCCGAAGGCGGCGATCCGCTCCAGGGCGTGGTCCAGGGCGCGCTCGTAGTCCGCAAGCTTGGTTCCGCGCGGGAGCGGCAGGTTGAGAGTCGCGCCCTCGCCCTCTTCTTCCCCGATCTCGTCCGCATGGCCCCAGTAGAAAGGATAGTCGGTGGCGGGATCGGCGTGGATCGAGACGAACAGGACGTCGCCCCTCCGTCGGAAGATGTCCTGCGTGCCGTTGCCGTGGTGGTAGTCGATGTCGAGGATGGCAACCCGCGGCTTGCCCGCGGCGCGCGCCGCCTCGGCGACGATGGCGGCGTTGCTGAGGTAGGAATAGCCGCCCATGTAGTCGGCGCCGGCGTGATGGCCGGGAGGGCGGCACAAAGCGAACGCGACGCGTTCGCCGCCGAGGACAGCGCCGAGCCCGCCGAGCGCCGTTTGCGCGCCCCAATAGGACGCGGTCCAGCTTTCTTCGCCAATGGGCGTCGAAGTGTCCAAGCTGTACTGGCCGAGCAGGGCGTCGATGCGGCCGAGGCGGAGCGGCCGCCGGCCGACAATGGGAAAGGTGTAGGGAAAGGCGTCGCCGTCGCGGCCGAGGGCGCGCCAGTCGCGGAAGGCGGTCTTGAGGAAAGCGAGATATTCCGGCGTGTGAACGCGGAGCAACGGCTCCTCGCCGGCATCGTCGGGCGCCTCGGTCGGGCCGATCGCGGCGAGGATCGCGTCCACCCGGCCCCGATGCTCGGCCGCGGGGTGCAGAGCGCCGTTGAAGAACTCCGCCGTTGGCGCGTGCGCGCGCTGCCGCTCGTCCCAGAAACAGCGCATGCCCAGGCTTCGGCGAGGCGGCTGCCGGGGAGCGTCGGCGTTGACGAGCTTCGCTTTTAACGTGTCGAGACTAGGCATCGTTCTGTTCCTTGGGGGGCGAAGCGGCCACGGGCGAGCCGGTCGATCGACGCACTTCGGAACCGGATCAAGCCGGACAGCCTGGAGTACGGATCGGACCTGAACGTCGCGGCCGACGAGAGCCGATCGCTGAAGCCGAACTTCACGTCGAGCCGCGGCGTTGACCCGCGATCACCTGTCCTCCGCGTAGACGTACTCGTGCTGGCTGTCCCGGATGGTGAGGGTGCGCACCCCATCCCTTTCCCCGACCAACG
>CADCVW010000071.1 GCA_902806235.1 uncultured Sphingomonadaceae bacterium
TCACCTCGCCCACGTAGACGCGGTTCTGGAGCATGGCGTAGAGCGCGCCCCGCGTGAGCGGCTTGCCGCCGTACGCCCGCCCGCTCTTCGCGACACGCGGCCGGCTGGTCACCCCCTCGCCTTCGAGCTCGGCGTGGAGCGCCAGGACGGAGCCAAGGGTGAGATAGCGGCGGAAGATCATCCGCACGGTCGCGGCGTGCTGGTTGTCCACTACCAGCTTGCGCTCGACCACCTGATAGCCGAGCGGCACCACGCCGCCCATCCACATGCCGCGCGCTTTGGATGCGGCGATCTTGTCGCGGATGCGCTCGCCGGTGACCTCGCGCTCGAACTGGGCGAAGGAGAGCAGGACGTTGAGGGTGAGCCTGCCCATGCTGGTCGTCGTGTTGAAGGCCTGCGTCACCGACACGAACGACGCCCCTGCCCCGTCCAGCACGTCCACGATGCGCGAGAAGTCGGCCAGGCTGCGGGTGAGCCGGTCGATCTTGTACACAACGATGACGTCCACCCTGCCCGCCGCAACCTCGTCGAGCAGGCGTTTCAGGCCCGGCCTGTCCATGGTGCCGCCGGAGAAGCCGCCGTCGTCGTAGTCGCCGGGGGCAAGCGTCCAGCCCTCGTGGCGCTGGCTGGTGATGTACGCCGCGCACGCCTCGCGCTGGGCGTCCAAGCTGTTGAACTCCTGCTCGAGCCCGTCCTCCGTCGACTTGCGCGTGTAGATGGCACAGCGGACCCTACGACGGCAGCTGCCTCATCGACCGCACTGCTGGGGAAGCCGGCGCTTGCTGCGACAGCGAAGCCGCCAACATGATCACGATCAACTTTATGCATGAAATCGTGACGCGCCAGAAGACGGTCGAGGAAGCGCGGCACGCTTATGCCGAGCAGATGTCAGCCTACATGCTCGGCCGTTCGACCCCTTACGCAGAGCGTCTGCTGTTCCCGCTGCCGCAGGGCGGAACTATGGATCCCGACGAAGGCATAATGACGCCGCACATGCTCAACCAAATGGGGGAAAAGGTGAAGGACGTCTTCGACGCAAGAGACTGATGCGGCTGGGGACAATCTTTCTGGCGCTGCTGCTCGCCGCAGGTACCGGCGTAGCGGTCCTCACCTACAGCGGGTCGGATGAGCAGCCTCCTCTTGTACCCAAAACGCGAAGCACCCTCGGCAAGGCCGAGCATGTTACGCTCGAAAGGGCCGCCGATTATTGGCTCGCTTCCGGCGAGGACAAAAAAGGGCAGTCCGTCCTTGGGAGCGGGGCTGCTCTCGCTTTGGCCATCCGGCTCGGGCGAGCGGAGGCGGTCCGAAGCGACGTCAAACCTGTTCCACCTGAGCTTAAGCGAGCCTTCAAGAAGCACTATCCCGATGAGGTACTGGACGAAACACGCTGGACCGTCGCAAACGCCGACAGCCGGCTTGGCCGCGTACTTGCCCGCTGGCCCGTGCAGGAGGGCGCCGTGACGTTGGGCGACATCATCGTCTTCAAGACGCGTTCCGCGGCAAAGAACAGACGTCTTTTCGCCCACGAATTGGTCCATGTGGATCAATTCCGGCAACTCGGCATCCATGGCTTTGCTCGCCGCTACGCTGAAAACCCGGATCCGATCGAGAGGGAGGCGCGGACGAAAGCGCGACGGGTGGTGCGCAGACCATGACGAACGATCCACTGCTGGACTTCAGGGGCTTCTCGTTCAGCCATTTTGGGCAGGAACGGACCGTCTACCGCAAGGGAGAGGGGCCGGCCGTGATCATCATGCACGAGGTTCCCGGCATCTCCACCGAAGTCATTCGCTTTGCACGGAAGGTGGTGGACGCAGGCTTCACGGTCTTCATGCCACATCTGTTCGGCGTGTTCGGCACCGAGACGAACGAAGGCAATCGGATACGTGAGCTCGCGAAGCTCTGCGTGAGCCGCGAATGGCATGTCCTCGCGGAGAACCGCTCAAGCCCAATCGCCGACTGGCTCCGAGGGCTTGCGGCGCATGTGCATGAGGAGATTGGCGGCGCAGGTGTGGGCGCCGTGGGCATGTGCGTGACTGGGAACTTTGCCCTTAGCATGACGCTGGACCCGTGGGTGGTGGCGCCTGTCCTCGCGCATCCCTCTTTTCCGCTGCCACTGACCCGGAAAAAGGCAGCGGCGCTCCACGTCACGCCGGAGACGCTCGACAATGCGCGGCGGCGGATCCGTGATGAAGGCATGAAGGTGTTGGGCGTCCGCTTTACGAGTGACGTTCTTTTCTGCCGCGCGGCTCGCTTCGATACACTGCGGCGGGAGCTTGGCTATGGCTTCGAAGAAGTTCAGCTGCCGGGCAGATCGGCGAGGCCACATGCGGAGCCTCCGCACAGCGTGCTCACCATCGGGCTCGTGGACAAAGAGGGCGAGCCCACCCGTGCGGCTGTTGATCGGGTGATTGAATTTCTGAAGCAGCGCCTTCGTTAGTTCTTGAACGGCCGCTCTTGGTTTCAACGACAGGGCAAAGCCCTGTGCCGAGCGGCACTGACTTTCACGGCAAATTGTTCGATGAGGATGAGTGTCGGCGGCAGAAGCCAAGGCAACGAAGCTTACGTACAAACATTGCGGGGGACAGGAATGACCATTGATTTAAAACAGCGACTGTCGATTTCGCTTCTTCTCCTGAGACTGAGCCTCGGCCTGGCGATGATGGTTTGGGCATTCGACAAGATCCTGAACCCCAGCCACGGTGCGGCAGTGTTCGAGGGCTTCTATGGTTTCTCGGGTGTCGGGGAATCGGTGATCCCGATGATCGGCATCGCTCAGGGTCTGATCGTGTTAGCCTTTCTCCTTGGCCTTGCGCGGACCTGGTCATACGGCGCGGTGCTGCTCATGCACGCCGTTACCACTCTGGTCTCCTGGAGCGCTTACCTCCAGCCGCTCAAGAACATCCTCTTCTTCGCCGCGTGGCCAATGCTGGCTGGTCTGATTGCCCTTTTTCTCCTGCGACACGAGGATCGGATCGCGACGCTCGGTGGCCGGAAGAGCCGAGCCAAAGCTGCTGAAGGAGGATCATGACCCGCGTTGCCGTTGTTCAAGCCGGATCCGTCCTTTTTGATACTCCCGCCACCATGGATAAGCTGCGCCGTTTCTCAGCCGAGGCGGCAGACCAAGGCGCTCGCCTCGCGGTTTTTCCCGAAGCCTTCGTCGGCGGCTACCCCAAAGGCGTTGACTTCGGCGCGCGCGTTGGTTCGCGCTCGCCCGAGGGCAGAGAGTGGTTCCGCCGTTATCATAAGAGCGCCATCTCGGTTCCCGGGCCAGAAACCGCCGCGATCGGTGAGGTTGCGGCCCGGCATCTCATGCACGTGGTGGTGGGCGTGATCGAGCGCGACGGCGGCACACTTTACTGCACGGCGCTCTTCTTCAGCCCGGAAGGTGCGCTGCTCGCCAAGCACCGCAAGCTTATGCCAACCGCCATGGAGCGGTTGATCTGGGGCATGGGAGACGGCTCTACTCTTCCGGTTCTGGCGACCGAGGTCGGCCGCATCGGAGCAGTGATCTGCTGGGAAAACTACATGCCACTTCTCAGAACCGCCATGTACACCCAAGGCGTCGAACTCTACTGCGCGCCTACGGTTGATGACCGGGACGTCTGGCCGGCAAGCATGCGTCACATCGCTGTGGAAGGTCGATGCTTCGTCCTTGCTGCCTGTCAGTATCTGACCCGCGCCGACTGCCCACCCGATTACGAGCCCATCCAGGGAAGCGCTCCTGAAACCGTTCTCATACGTGGCGGCAGCAGCATCGTCGGCCCACTCGGTGACGAACTGGTGGCCCCGGTTTACGGGCGCGAGGCCGTTCTCACGGCCGATCTCAACTTGGACGACATCCCGCGGGCCAGGTTCGATTTCGACGTCGTCGGGCACTACGCTCGCTCCGACATATTCCGGTTACACGTGGACCGAACACCTCACCGCCTCGTAGAGGATGAGCCTTCGCGATGAACTTCAGCCGAGCTGCTCTCCTCGTCGTCGACGTCCAAAGGGGCTTTGACGATCCGTTCTGGGGTCCGCGCAATAATCCCGAAGCCGAAGCGAATATCGCTCGTATCGTGGCGGCGTGGCGGGAAAGCGGCCGTCCCCTGTTGCATATCCTCCATGACTCGACATCGCCCACGAGCCCGCTTCGCCCCGGAACGCCGGGCAACCTGCCGAAGCCGGAAGCGGAACCGCGGCCCGACGAACCGGTATACCGGAAGTCCGTCAACAGCGCTTTCATCGGCACGAGCCTCGAAGCCGACCTCAGGAAGGCAGGCGTTGACACGGTCGTGGTAGCCGGCCTTACAACCAACCACTGCGTTTCAACCACGGTTCGAATGGCGGGAAACCTAGGCTTTCTTACTTACCTTGTTGCGGACGCCACGGCGACGTTCGACCGCATGGGCATCGACGGACGCAACCGTCCAGCAGCAGAAGTTCATTCAGCCGCGCTGAGCGACCTCCAGGAGGAGTTCGCCACACTGGTTACCAGCGAGGCGGTCATCAACGCGGCTGGGAGTATGCGGTAGCTTCTCTCAAGCACCGCCCCTTCACGTTCGCTGCCGCGCGCTTGGCAGTTCCGGCATGTTCCATAAACACCGCGCCGCAGGGACAACTCATCCGACCTGATGGCAGCTCTCGATCAGAGGAGCGCCCCTTCCAGAAAGCCGTCCAACAGACGTCTACGTCCGCGTGGGCGCATCGCAAACGGGCGGACGTCAGCCCGGACTGGAAAGCTTCACCAGGACAAGCCCACCGACGATGAGGAGCGCGGCTATAATATGCAGTGGCCGGGCGGACTCGCCCAAAACGGCGATCCCGACAAGAAACGCACCGACAGCACCAGTCCCCGTCCAGACTGTGTAAGCAGTGCCGAGTGGGAGTTTCCGCGTGGACCATGACAGGAGCGCGAAGCTTACAGCTATCGCTCCGACAGTGAGCAGCGACGATCCGAGCCGCGTGAAGCCTTCCGACTGCTTCATCGAGAAGGCCCAGACAATCTCTGATAGACCAGCGATGATGAGGACAATCAATGCCACAGCAGCCTCCATGTCTTGGCTGCCGGGCCGTCTCTGTCGTAAAGTCCACGTGGGGCGGACGTGATCGCCTTGGATCCGACCTAGGTGCTCCGTTTTGAGCTTCAACGTCCGCTTTCGGGAAGCTCACCAGCCGCCAGGGTCGTCCGGAATTGGCGCACAGCCGCCGCTAGAGCTTAGCTGAACGAATGGCGGCAAGGGACAACCCGCCGATCCAAAGCGGTCGTTCCGCTCTCCACCAAAGATCACCGAGTTCACAGGCTGGCGCTCATTGCGCGTCGAGCATTCGCCGCTGCGCCGACCACTCGTTCGAAATGCTGGCCAGGCGACAGAGCCTCGCCTCGCCCGAACTGGCGGTGCGGGGGGTGAGCAGCGTGTTCGGCAACACGGGGCTGGATGAGGCGAGCGCGATCCTGGCCGAAGCTGTCCGCCGCTTCGGGCCGCCCGACCTGCCGGTCGCCGTCGGCGCGGCGGTCGCGGGCGCGCCGAGCGAGGCGACGACGGCGATGGCGCGCGCGCTGGAGGACGGACCGCTGACGATCGCCGCGCTGGGGCCGCTCACCAATGTCGCCTCCC
Source organism: uncultured Sphingomonadaceae bacterium (assembly GCA_902806235.1). GTDB lineage: Bacteria > Pseudomonadota > Alphaproteobacteria > Sphingomonadales > Sphingomonadaceae > CADCVW01. The sequence continues at coordinate 5,604 of CADCVW010000071.1, forward strand.
TGCTGCTGCTCCACCCCGAGCTGCGCGAACGGGTGGCGGAGGTGGTCTGCGTCGCGGGACGGCGGCCGGGGCAGCTGTTCCGCGTCGGCGAGCGCCAGCCGCGCCCCTTCCGCGACTTCAACTTCGAGCTCGACCCGGCGGCGATGGCGGTCGTACTGGACGCCGGCGTACCGCTCACCTTCGCGCCATGGGAGGCGAGCCGCGACCTGTGGGTGGGCGACGCCGATCTCCGCGCGCTGGCGGCCGGGGGCGCGGCTGCACGCTGGCTCGCCGGCCCCGCGCGCGACTGGCTCGACCTGTGGGTGCGGGAGTTCGGCGCGCCGGGCTTCACTCCGTTCGACGCAGTCGCAGTCGCCTGGCTCGCGCTTCCCGGACTGGTGCGGAGCGAGCCGGGCTTCGCCGCGATCGAGCACGGCCCGGACGACCGCGGCGGCGACGGGAAGAAGCCTTACCTGCACGTCCGGCCGGAAGGCGGGTGCGCCGTCCGCTACTGCACGGGCGTAGCGCCGGAGCTCAAGGAGGATATGCTGCTCCGGATATCCCTCGCGGGCTCCTAGGCGACCGCCTCCGCCATTGCGCCGCGGGCGGGCGTCGCCGGCGCGGCCTCCCCACACCGCCGCCAGCCGTGGTAGCGCTCGATCCAGGCAAGCAGCCGTTCAGGCTTGTGCGCCTTCTTGCGCTCGCCGGCGGCGTAGCGGTTCGCCTCCATCAGCGTCGGATAGGCGTGGATCGTGCCGAGGATCGCGTCGAGCCCGAGCTTGCCCTTCATCGCCAGCACGAGCTCGGCGATCAGCTCGCCCGCGCCCGCGCCGACGATCGTCGCGCCGAGGATGCGATCCTTACCCGGCTCGACCAGCACCTTTACGAAACCCGCCGTCGCGCCTTCAGTGATCGCGCGGTCGAGTTCGGCGAGGTCGTAGCGGACCACCTCATGGGCGATCCCGGCGGCTGTCGCGCTGGTCTCGTTATGCCCGACGCGGGCGATCTCCGGGTCGAGGTAGGTGACCCAGGGGAGCACCGGTCGGTCGGCGCGGAAGCGGCGGAACTGGCCGAACAGCCCGTTCACCGCCGCGAACCACGCCTGGTGCGAGGCGAAATGAGTGAACTGGTAGGAGCCCGACACGTCGCCGGCGGCGAGAATGTTCGGGTACGTCGTTTCGAGGTAGGGATTGGTGACGAGGCTCTTGCTCGTGTCGATGCCGAGCGCCTCGAGCCCGTAGCCGGTCAACCGCGGGCCGCGGCCGAGCGCGACGATCAGCTCGTCGTAGGAGATGCTCCGCTCCGCGCCTTCTGGTCCGCGCACCACCAGCGCGCCATCGTCGCAGCGCACGCCCTCGTAACCGCAGAGCAGCGTGACACCCGCGCCTTCGAGCGTTTCGGCCGCGAGCTGCGACACCTCCGGGTCCTCCTTGTCGAGCAGCCGGTCGCCCTTGTTGACTAGCGTCACCTGGCTGCCGAGCCGGGCGAAGGCCTGCGCCATCTCGCAGCCGATCGGCCCGCCGCCGAGGATGGCGAGACGTTCGGGCAGGCTGTCCCGCTCGCTCAAGGCGTCCCACATCGTTTCGCTCGTCAGGTAGCCGGAAGCTTCGATCCCCGGCAGCTTCGGCGCGACCGGCTCGCCGCCCGCCGCGATGACAATCGCCCGGGTGGTGAGCCGGCTTTTCCCGCCGTCGGGCCGCGCGATCTCCACCGTCCACGGGTCGACAATCGTCGCGTAGCCGCGCCGCACGTCGACGCCGAGCTCAGTAAACCGCTCGATGCTGTCGTGTGGCGCGATGGCGTCGATGGTGGCGCGCACGCGGCGCATCACCGCCGGGAAGTCGACCTCCGGCTCGCGCGGGGCAATGCCGAAGCGCCCGGCGTCGCGCATCTCGTGCGCCGCTCGCGCGGCGCGGATCAGCGCCTTGGAGGGGACACAGCCGGTGTTGAGGCAATCGCCGCCCATCTCGCGCGCCTCGACCAGCGTCACTTTGGCCTTGACGGTGGCCGCGACGTAGGAAGCGACGAGCCCGCCCGCCCCAGCGCCGATCACCACGAGGTTACGGTCGAAATGCTTCGGTCGGGTGAAGCGCGCGTAGAGCTTGCGCCGTTTGAACCACGCCAGTCCCGTCTTGGCGAGCAGCGGGAATAAACCGAGTAGCACGAACGAGCCGATCAGCACGGGCGACAGCACGTCGCCGGGGCTGTCGATCCGCGCGAGCTGGGTGCCCGCATTCACGAAAGCGACCGTACCCGCGACCATGCCGAGCTGGCTCACCCAGTAGAAGGTGATGGTGCGGATGGGGGTGAGCCCCATCGCCAGGTTGACGAGGAAGAAGGGCGCGACGGGCACCAGCCGCAAGGACAAGAGGTAGAAGGCGCCATCGCGCTCGACGCCTTCATTGATCGCGCGGAGCCGACCGCCGAAGCGCCGCTGCACCCAGTCGCGCAGGAGAAAGCGGGCGGAGAGAAAGGCGAGCGTCGCGCCGATCGCCGAAGCGAAGGAGACGATCGCCACCCCGCGCCATAATCCGAAGATCGCGCCCGCCGCGAGCGTCAGCACCGCCGCGCCGGGGAGCGAAGCGGCGGTTATTGCGATGTAGAAGAGGAAAAAGGTGCCGACGACTAGCACGGGCTTCGCAGCGACCAAACCGGCGAGCTCCGCCTGCCGCACCTTAAGCGTATCGAGGGTGAGGTACTGGCCGAAGTCGAAGATGAAGAAGCTCGCGATAGCCGCGGCGAGGAGCAGCAAGAGGCCGAGCTTGCCGACGTTCGACGAGGCCGGGGATGACGGGCCGGTCATGATCAAATTCTCCCCGCGGCGACGATCGGGCCGCCGCGGCCTTGCTGGAGCAGCACCGCGCTGCGCTGCGCCGGATCGCGGTAGGCTGGTTGGGGGAAGGAGACCGGCGCCCCCGTCCAGACGCCCAGTGGGCGCAGCCCGGTGACGATGTTGCGATGCGGCAGCGCGCGCCCGCCGTTCTCGCCGCTGCCGATTTTCACCACCCGCTCGCGCGGGTCGTAGCGCACCAGCCACACCGTCGCGGACGCAGCGGGCTTGCCCACGCCGATAAGGACGCGACCGCCTTGGACACCGATCGCCGGCCCCGCCGTGCCGCGGTCGGCGGCGCGCAGCGCCGTCCCAAGCTCGCGCGCATCGCTCCCCGTCACCACGCGGCGGCCGTTGACCACGAACTGCGGGGTGGCGACGTTGCCGCGCCACAGCGCGCCGGCATAGTCGTACTGGCGTTGCGTGTAGGCCGGGGCGGCGAACTCGTCCTTCCACCCGAGCCGATCCCAGTAGGTCACCGCGAAGCTCAACGGCAGCAGGTCGGGCCGCGTTTTGGCGAGGCGGTTGAGTATGGCGTTGGCCGGCGGGCAGGACGAGCAGCCCTGGCTCTGGTACAGCTCGATCACCGTCGGGCGCGCGGCGTCGGCAGCATGTGCGATGGAGCTGCCGGCGGAGAGCAGCAGCGCGGCTCCGCTCAACAGGGCGGAACCGGCGATGATGGCACGGATCAAGGGCACAGCGGGCGTCTCCGGATAAAGGGAAGCTGCAAGCGGTTCGCCCGCCCGCGCCCGAAAGTTACGCCGGCCGTAAAACCCGCCGGTCGAGCAGGCGAATGATCGCAGCGACCAGCAGAATCGTCAGCAGGTGCACGCCGAGGTCGACGAAGGTGATCGCGAACGGGTGAAAGAAGTGGAGCGCAAAGGCCGAGGCGGCGCCCGCGCCGAGCCCGCCGAGCCAAGCGACCGGACCGGGCGTGATCGGGCGCGCACGCGACAAGCGCCAGATCAGCGGCGTGGCGACGATTGCGCTCACCATCAGGATGAAGCGTAGACAGCGCACGCTCTCGCCCAGCTCCCAACCGCCGTGCCCGCCGTTCGCCAGCACGCGGTAGGAGCCGACGCCGCTCAGCAGGAACCAGGCGGCGAACGGCGCCAACGGCGCGTAGGCCCAAGCCCGCGAACGGCCCGGCACTGCCAAGTGGAACGCGCCGAAGATGGCGAGCACGGCGGTCACCGCCATCGAGGCGAGTTCGAAGCCGAGCGTGCCACGCCCGTCCGCGGCCTGGGCGGCAATGCTGTCGGGAAAGGCGAACAACAGGACCGCGGCGCCGATGGCCAGCCCAAGCGCGGCGACCGCGGCCAGCGCGCGCCGGAGCGGCGACGCGAGCGGCGTCACCGGCCCCGCCTGCGCTGCGAGCGACTCGATCAGCAGGTCGGTAGGGAGCTTCGTCACTCGGGCGGTCCTTTGGCGAGCATCAGCCGCATCCGTTTGATCGCGCGGTGGACATTGACCTTCAGGCTCGCGACCGACTGGCCTGACGCGGTGGACGCTTCGGCGAGCGACATCTCCCGCATCTTCAGCAACTCGATCGCCTCCTTCTGCCCTGGAGAAAGTTCGTCCATCATGCGCCGGAGCTCCCGCGCGTCGTCGTTGCGCTCCACCGCATTCGTTCGAGGGTCGGCGAAGGTTTCATAAGCCGCCTCGTCGTGCACCTCGCGTCGGCCGACCCGGCCGCCGCGGCGCGCGATGTCGATCGCGCGGCGTACCGCGATCGCCGCCAGCCAAGGCTCGACCGGGCGGCCCGGCTCGTAGGTGTGGCGCACGCGGTGCACAGTGAGCAGCGCCTCCTGCACCGCATCCTCCACCGCCTCGTCGCCGCGCAGCCGGCGGCGCGCGACGGCGCGGATGAAGGGGGCCGCGCCACGCAGGAAACGGCGGTAAGCGTCGGCGTCACCAGTCTGCGCGCGCGCCAGAAGCTCGGTCAGTTCCCCGTCCGCTCCGTTCCCGCCCCAGTGCATCGCGCCAGCTCCCCCGCTCGCGTCATAACGCGGACGGGCGACAGCCGAAACAGCGCGGACGTCGGCCGCGCCCGCGAGCCGCGGGGACGGCCGACGCCGACGCAGCAATCATGGGCGCCGTCGGACGGAAACTAACCGCAGCAGGCGAGAACCAGCCGGCAGCACGCGGCTGCGGCGGAGCAGCAGGAGGTGGCGAAGGTCGCGACGGCGTCCGAACCGGCGGCGAACGCAGCGGAAGCGGGAACTAACAGGGCGGTCGCGAGCAGCAGCTTCTTCATGATGATCTCCAGGTTCAACAGCAGGATCGTGCCCCGCGCCGCGCCCTTGGCCGGCAGGAGCTCGCCGTGGACGACCCGCTCGTCCTCGGCCGCGAAGCTGAAGGGTGCCGCGGGGGCGGGCGCGGCGGCGAGCGCGAAGGCCGCCGCGGCGATGGCCGCCCCGCGCCTCGTCGCGCGGTTCACTTGCCGCCCCACACCGCCGCGATGCGCGCATCGCGTCCGCAGTTCCAACGGTAGAAGCGGTACTTGGTCGAGTTCTTCTTATAATAGTCCTGGTGGTACGCCTCCGCCGGGTAGAAGGCCTTGGCCGGGGCGATCAGCGTCGCGACCTTGCTCTTCAGGCGACCGCTCGCGTCGAGCTGCGCCTTGGCCGCCGCCGCGATCCGCCGCTCGGCCTCCGACGCCGTGAAGATCGCCGCACGATACTGGTCGCCGCGGTCGCAGAACTGCCCGCCGCCGTCCGTCGGGTCGACGTGGCGCAGGTGGTAGTCGACCAGTTGCGCGTAGCTCACCCGGCGCGGGTCGTAGGTGACGCGCACCGCCTCGATATGGCCGGTGTTTCCGGCCGAGACCTGCGGGTAGGTCGGGTTCGCGACCCGCCCGCCGGTATAGCCGGACACTGCTTCCGTCACGCCCGGCAGCTTCTCGAAATCGGACTCGGTGCACCAGAAGCAGCCGCCGGCGAAGACCGCCGTGGCGGAACCGGCCTCGGCCGCCTCCGCCGTCGGCACGGGGCCCGCGCAGGCGGCGGTGGCGAGCAGAAGGCCGAGGGCGAAGGTGGATCGGAACATGGTCGTTCTCCTGTCGGGGGACGCGGCGCGCTCAGGCGGCCGCGAAGCGCATGGCGGCACCGTTCATGCAGAAGCGCTTGCCGGTCGGCGCCGGGCCGTCGTTGAAGACGTGGCCGAGGTGCCCGCCGCAGCGACGGCAGTGGACCTCCGTGCGCGGCAGGATGGCCTTGAAATCGCGCTTGGTGCGCACCGCGCCTGGCAAGGGGGCGGTGAAGCTCGGCCAGCCGGTGCCGCTCTCGAACTTGGCGGCCGAGGCGTAAACGGGCAGCGCGCAGCCCGCGCAGGCGTAGGTGCCGCGCCGCTTCTCGGCGTTGAGCGGGCTGCTGTTCGGTCGCTCGGTCGACTCCTCGCGGAGTACGGCGTAGGCTTCGGGCGGCAGGATGCGCCGCCAATCGGCATCGCTCCTGGCTACCTCGAAGCTCTCGCGTTCGCCGGCGAACAACTCGCGGCCGAACAGGGCGGAAGCGGCGGCAGCGACCCCGCCGCCGAGCAGGAAACGTCTGGTCATGATGCTCTCCTCGAAGTTGGGCGGGCCGCCTCAGAGCGCCATCGCCATGACGGGGGTCAGACCCGCGACCGCCAGCATGGCGGCGAGGGCGGCGAGCGAACCGGCGAACGGCCGCGCGCCGCTGCAGAAGAGCGCAAAAGGGGTGCGGAACTGCGCTGCGTGGGCCATGGTCGATCTCCTGTGGGGGGAGCGTCCTCACCGGGGCGGTGTCCGGACGGTCTCGACCTTCAGTTCGCCGCCGGGTCGGGAAAGGTTACGACTTCTACCGGCGCGGCGCGGAAGCCGCTCAACAAGCCTGAACGGTAGACACGCGCCAGCCGTTCGGGCGCGACACCGAGGCGGTACCCGGCGATCATCGCCGCGTTGAGCAGAGTGGTACGTGCCGGCCCGAGCCGCCGCCAGCGCCGTGGCGAGGTCTCGACCGCTATGTCGACCAGCGCGATCCGGCCGAGCTTCCTTGCGCGGAGCGCCAGCTCCCGGTCCTCCATGAACGGCAGCGATGCGAAGCCGCCGAGCGCGTCGAAGGTCTCGCGGCGCAGGAAAAGCGCTTGGTCACCGTAGGGTACGCCGAAGCTCCGCGAGCGGAGGTTGGCCGCGGCCGCGATCAACCGCTCGGCGCGCGTCGCGTCGGCTATGGACAAGCGGAACGCGCCGAGCGCCACGCAGGGATCCGCGAGCGCGTCGCGCACCCGCTTTGTCCAACCCTCGGGCAACAGCGTGTCCGCGTGCAGGAACAACAGCAGGTCGCCGTCGCCCGCCCGCGCTCCTGCGTTCTGCTGCGTCGCCCGGCCGCCCTGCACCAGGAGCACGCGCGCCCCGGCCCGCTCGGCGATCTGCCGCGTGTCGTCCCTGCTGCCGCCGTCGGCGACGAACGTCTCAATCCCCGGCCCGACGGCGGAGGCGACGGCAGCGGCGACCGCCGCGGCTTCGTCGAGCGTCGGGATCACCACGTCGATTGTCATCAGCGGACCCGCTGGTCGTCGGCGCGGAGGTCGTAGTTTCATTGCGGCAACCTCCTTCGACCTCGCGGGCGCCGTGCAGGGTTCGCGTACGGACGGTTCGTCTCGCTCCCGGAAGAGTTACACCTCGCTCTCGGGTCGGCCTGCCCGGAACGCCCAGCCCCGCGTTCGAGGTTCTAGCGCCCGACGGCTCACGCCGCGGAGGCTTGCAGATCCTGGAGGAAAGCGCGGATCCGCTTGGCGTTGACGCCGATGTCGCTACCGCCAACGCGGCTGATCGAGCGCATGTCGACCACTGAACCGTTACGCCGCGCCGGATCGGGGCGGACACGGACAACGATATCGTCCTTGAAACGAAAGAAAGTGGTAGTGTCGGTCGCTTCGAGCAGTCCGGCATCCGCGTCGACGTTGGCCACCTCCCAGCTGCGGTCCCGCGCTAGAGCTTCGACCCGGCGCAGGACTTGTTCCGGGTTTTGAAGGAGGCGGAGCGGGCGGAGATCGGCGTAGGCCTCGCGATGGAGTGCCTTCCAGCGGCTTTCCGGGTCGAGTTCGGCAAGCTCCGGCCGGTTGTTGTCGGGGATCTTCTCGAGATTGTCGGACCGGACGCCTAGCTTGCTGAACTGGGGTAGGTCGTCGAGGTCGGTCGCTGCATCGTGGATCGCGGGAACGCTGCGCGCGGTGACTATCTGGTTTCCGAGATAAGCGGTGAACAGCAGCGACACGACGATGGCAAATAGGTTGAGCCGCCTCGTCCTCGCCCCGGCGCGCCGGGATAGGACTAGGGCGATGATCGCCAATAGGCCGCCCGCGACTGCTGCGTACAACGCGTAGCTTAAAATGCTGAGGCCAGTACCGAAGTGCCACACCCCAGCGCATGAGCCAATCGCGGCTACGA
>CADCVW010000072.1 GCA_902806235.1 uncultured Sphingomonadaceae bacterium
TAACGAGCTTACGCATGAGTTCTACTCCTCGTTGGATCCGTGAAACCGATGACGACCTTCTAGCTCCGTCGCCCTGAACGCCCCATGACGCCGTTGTTCATCAAAATGCTCGTCCGGCCAGTTCGTCGCCGATCAAGGGCAGATCATCGCCGACGCACCGTCGCTGCGAACGGAACGGGCTATCCTCTACCGTTGTTGCAGGGCGGCAGAGGAGAAATATGATGATCAAGGAACCAGGAACGGAGACTCACGGCGAGCAGCCCTTCGCCGCGCCCGACCGCGGCAAGGCGGCGCGGAGCGGCAGCGGCGAGGTGCGCGGCAGCGGGGCGGGAACGGGTGGGGGCAACCCCGGCGAAGACTACGACCAGGACTCGGCGGCTTCCAGTGGAAGCGACCCACTCACGGACGCGCAAGCTTCCGAGTCGAGGGAGAACACGGCCGACAAATTCTCCGGCCAGTACGATCAGTGATATCGATACCCAGCGTGGGCGGCCCCCGATGGGAGCCGCCCGCGTCTTTCTCGCAAGTGACAGGAACTACAGCGACGAGCTGCCCATCGAACTCGAGCCCGACATGCCTTGATTGAGCGCACGGGCCTGCTCGGCGCCGCGGCGCACGGACTCGTAAGCCTGGGTGATCAGCTGGCGCGTTTCCTGGCCGAGTTCCGCATCGGCGAGCGCGGTCTCCCACTTGTTGCGCAGGAAATCCTCACCGCGCTCGACCTCCGCAATCACTTGGCTGTCGTCGCCCTTGCCCGTCAGGCTGTCGCGTATGGACAGAAAGGTGCGGTGCGCGGCGGCAAGTACGGAGCCGTCGTCCTCCGGCGTGCCACCAAGCCGGCGGACTTCCTGCTGAAGCTGCTGGACCACCTGCTGCCGCTCGTTCGCGCGCTCGGAGAACATGGCGGCGAATTGGCCCGCGCTCGCCTCCGACGCCGAGCGACGATAGCCGTCGACGCTGTCCAGCGTGGTTTCGATGAGGCCGTTGAGGACGGAAATATCGTGATTGCTTGCCATGCCCTGAAGACTCCGTGTTGGGGTGCAGCAGGGCCAACGCTTGAGACGGCGAAAGTTTCGCCCCCGTCCCCTAGTTGCTGAACTGACCTCGCACGGCGCCGGAAGGGTGGGCGGCGGTGTGGATGTCGGCGTAGAATTCGGGCGGAGCATGCAGCATGGCCCGGGCTTGGTCGGTCGGAACAGTGACGCAGCCTGACCCGCGCGCTGCCGGCAGCGCGACGACTACCGGCCCGGCTTCGCCTTCGCGCGCGCGGTGGAGGTGGACGGCGGTGGACGCGTCGAGCCCCGTCGCGCGCAACCTGTAGCACACCCGCCCGGCCGCCGGATCCACCGTTAAGCCCAGGAGCGCGGTGCCGTCCGCGTCGCCGCCGCCGGGAACGGCGGCCGCGCTGAGGATTGTCGACAGGCGTCGCGCGCCGTCGACCGCGACGGCGGGCGCGCCGAGCAGCGCGAGCGAGGCGATAATTCCCCTCATCGCCGCGAGTTTCGCCGGGAAAGTTGCGGCGGGCAACCTACCTGGATCAACCGCGGCGCGATAAAACCGCGTTGTGCCAAAGCGGTGCATGGTTAACCGGCGCGCAGTCGACGCGAAGCGCCGCCCCGCGCTCAATCGTCGCGGTTGCTGAACTGGCCGCGGATCGCGCCGCCGGGAAACTCGGCGGTGCTGACCACGAGATAGTGGCCGGCCGTGTTCGCCTCCAGCGCGTCAGCGATCGCTTCGGACGGACGAGCGCAGCCCTTGCTGGTCGCGCTGCGCGGCGTTTCGAAGGTGTAGGCGAGGACGCCTTGCTCGCCCGAGGCGCCGCGGTAGAGCGCGACTTGGGTCGGCTGGCCTATGCCGCGCAGGTCGAATTCGTAGCAGACCTGGTTGGTCTTATCGAGCACGGTGAGCTCCGCGCGGCCGCTGCCATCGACGTCGCCGGGGCCGGGGACGACCTGCGCGCCGGTGAGGTTGGCGGTGAAGCCGTCCTCCACGGTGTCGGCAACCGTCTCGCTGATGGTTTCGCAGCCGGCAAGGGCGATGCCCGCGGCGGTGAGAATGGTGAAAGCCTTGATACGCATACGCTGCCTCCTTCGGACCTGCCGAATTCTACGCCGCTTGACGAGTTCCCGCTAGAGCAGGTGGCCTGCGGCGGCCTGTTCATACTCCATTGCGTCGTGCGCGCAGACCACCTTGACCTGTTCGCGGCGCTCGACGGACAGGCGACGAACGCGGGCCTGGTTCTCGAGCCGGAGGCGGCGGTCGGTCTCCATCAGCGTCTGGTAGCCGGCGAGGCCAGGGGTGCAGGTACGCTCCGCGGAGCGGACCTCGCCCCGGTAGAAGTAGGCGTCGCCCGCGTGGAGGAGCCAGCCGCGGCCGGTGTCTATCGCGATGCCGGCGTGGCCGAGCGTGTGGCCGGGGAGCGGGATCATCAGGATCTCTGGCGGCAGCCCTTCGAGCGCGCGCACCGCGCCGAAGCCGAACCAGGGCTCGCCCGCCGGTGCACTGTAGCGCCGCCAATCGCGGACCTCGTTCCACTGGGCGGGGCGGTAACGGTTGCGGGGGACGAAGCCGCGGCGCGGGCCGGACGCCGCGCTCCATTCGGCGTCCATGACGTGGACGGCGGCGCGGGGGAAGTCCTCCAAGCCGCCGGCGTGGTCGAAGTCGAGGTGGGTGAGGAGGATGTGGCGGACGTCCGCGGCGCGGAAGCCGAGCGCCTCGATCTGGCGGAGCGCGGTCTCCTCCTCGCGGAGCTGGATGTTGAGGAGGTTGCGGAAGGTGCGGGTGATGCGCTCGTCGGGGCCGCGATGGGGGTGGCGGACGTCCTTGAGGCCGTAGCCGGTGTCGACGAGCACCAGCCCGCGGTCAGTTTCCAGCAACAGGCAGTGGCAGACGAGGTGGCCGCGAGCGAGGCCGGAGCGGCCGTCGAACAGCGCGCCGCCGAGCGGGCAATCGGTGCCGCAGTTGAGGTGGTGGACGCGCATGGGCCTCTCCTTCGAAGCGGGGCAACGGGCGGGCTTCGCCCCCGTTCCGGCCGGAACCGCGCGGCGCGGGGCTTCGTTGGCGGGGAAGGATCAGGAGGACGCGGCATGGCGGGCGAAGGCGGCGAACTGCGGCTGGACAAGCTGACGGAGCATAAGGGCGCGCTCGGCGGCACGGGCGGATCGAGCGGCGGCGGGACGGAGGCGGGCGCGGGCGACTCCAGCGGCGGCAGCGCGGACGGCTCGGCGATGGGCGCGACGCGCGACGCGGTGCTCGCGGAGTCGCAGGTCAGCATGGGCGGCGGATCGCCGGACGGGACCTTGGCGGACGCGGCGGCGGGCAAGCTGGGCGACATTCCCGGCGCGGGCGTGGCTAGGGCGACGGAGATGACGCCCGGCGCGAGCCCGGCGGCGGGTCGGACGATGGGCGACGCGCTCGGCTCAGGCGCGGGGCGCGCGGGCTCGGGCAGCGGTTCGGGCGCGGACACGGGCGACCTCGGCGGCGGCGGCAGCGTCGGCGGCGCGGGCTAGAGGAGGCACGGGCATGACGGACGGCAAGCGGACCCTGGACGACCAGGACGGCGACCTGAGCAGCGCGGCGCAGGACGAGATGGGCGGCGACGGCACGGGCGGCACCGGCGGTGGCAGCTTAGGTGAAGGCGGCACGGCGAACACCGGCGGCACCTCCGGGGGAGCCGCGGGCGGCGACGTGGACGACGCGAGCGGCGCGGGGAGCGACCCGGACCGGGGCGCGCCCGCCGACGCGGACAGCGGCTACACGGGCGTCGGCGCGGCGGGCGGCTACGGCGGCGACGCGCCGGGCTACGCCGGGACCGAAGGGGAGAAGGACCCGCGCGAGGACGAGGGCGGCGAGGACAAGCTGATCACCGGGGGTTAGCCCTCGCCCTCCCCGGCCCGGCCGCGTCCCATTTCGGGGCGAAGGTCCCTAAGGTCCCGGAAAAAATAAAATTCTCCCGGGGGTCAGTCGCCCGGGGTGAACCAGACCTCGCGCGCGCGCTCTGCGCGGCAGCGGTCCCGGTCGGCGTCCCAGCGCTCGAGCCTGTCCAGCACGGCGCGGTCGCCGTCCGTGAGCTCGCGGGCGTATTTCTTATCGCCATAGCGGCCGTGCTCGACCACCGCGATGCCCGGCGGCGGCGGGAAATCGGTGACCAGGCGGCCATCCTCGTCGCGTCACGCCTTGTGCTTGTCGTAATCAAGCGCCTTCGGTCCGGCCGCGGGGCGAGCGCGGGGTGGACCCAATCGCGCGCGGACAGACCGGGGCCAAAGGGCCGGACGAAGCCGGCGGCGCGCAGCTCTTCCTCAAACGCTTCCTGGCTGGGGGTGGCGACGTCGAAGTCGCCGGTGGCGATCACGCTGTTAGTATAGATCTCCACTGCCGCGCAGCCGACGAGCACGGGGGGCTAAGAGGTCGCGGCGCTTCATCGCCTCGCTGACGCGGGCGAACAGGCGGAGGGCGGCTTCGAACTCGGGGCGGTAGGCGGGGGTGCTCACGCGGGGGATGATGCGCGCGGGGGCCGCCCTTCGACAAGCTCGGGCTGACGGGGTGGATGGGAGCAGCGAGGGTTCATCGCTCGCTGGCGGTGTTCCCCCCTCATCCAATTGCGGCTAAGCAGCGAACTGCTAAGCCTTCGTATCCTTCTACCTCCAGGGGAGAAGGAGTGGGGTGGACTTCTCCCCGCTCCTCTCCCTACTCCGCCGCCATCCGCGCCGGCTCCGCCCCGCTCCCCTTCGCCAGCAGCGGCGCGAGGTAGCGGCCCGTGTAGGAGCGCGGCTCCTTCGCCACCTGCTCCGGCGTGCCTTCCGCGACGATCTCGCCGCCCTTGTCGCCGCCCTCGGGGCCGAGGTCCACCAGCCAGTCGGCGGTCTTGATGACCTCCAGGTTGTGCTCGATCACCACCACCGAGTTGCCCTGCTCGACCAGCGCGTGGAGCACCTCCAGCAGCTTGCGGACGTCCTCGAAGTGGAGGCCGGTGGTGGGCTCGTCGAGGATGTAGAGGGTCTGGCCCGTCGCTCTCTTGGCGAGCTCCTTGGCGAGCTTGACGCGCTGGGCCTCGCCGCCGCTGAGCGTCGTCGCTTGTTGTCCGACGTGAATGTAGCCCAGCCCCACCTCCACCAGCATGTTCATGCGGTCGCGGATGGGGGGGACGTTGGCGAAAAAGGCGGCGGCCTCCTCCACCGTCATGTCGAGCACGTCGGCGATCGACTTGCCCTTGAACTTCACCTCCAGCGTTTCGCGGTTGTAGCGCTTGCCGTGGCACACGTCGCAGGTGACGTAGACGTCGGGGAGGAAGTGCATCTCGATCTTGAGTAAGCCGTCGCCGGTGCACGCCTCGCACCGGCCGCCCTTGACGTTGAAGGAGAAGCGGCCGGGCTTGTAGCCGCGGGCGAGCGCTTCGGGCAGCCCGGCGAACCAGTCGCGGATGCAGGTGAAGGCGCCGGTGTAGGTGGCGGGATTGCTCCTGGGCGTGCGGCCGATGGGGGACTGGTCGATGTCGATCACCTTGTCCAAGTGCTCGAGCCCGTCGATGCCGGTGCAGGGGCCGCAGATCACGCGGGCGCCGTTCAGGGCGCGGGCCGCGCCGGCGTAGAGGGTGTCGATTGTGAAGGACGACTTGCCCGAGCCGGAGACGCCGGTGATGCAGGTAAAGGTGCCGAGCGGGATGGCAGCGCTGACGTCCTTGAGGTTGTTGGCGGACGCGCCGCGGACGCGGAGCTTCTTGCCGTTGCCGCGGCGGCGCTTCGCGGGGACCCCAACCTCGCGGCGGCCGGTGAGGTAGTCGGCGGTGAGGCTTGCCGGGTTGGCGAGGACCTGCGCGAGGGTGCCGGAGGCGACCACCTCGCCGCCGCGCGCGCCGGCGCCGGGGCCCATGTCGATCACGTGGTCGGCCGAGCGGATCGCGTCCTCGTCGTGCTCGACCACCAGCACGGTGTTGCCGAGGTCGCGAAGGCGCTTGAGGGTTTCAAGCAGCCGGTCGTTGTCGCGCTGGTGGAGGCCAATGGACGGCTCGTCGAGGACGTAAAGGACGCCAGACAAGCCGGAGCCGATCTGCGAGGCGAGGCGGATGCGCTGGCTTTCGCCGCCGGAGAGCGTGCCGGAGGTGCGGTTGAGCGCGAGATAGTCGAGTCCGACGTTGTTGAGAAAGCCGAGGCGCTCGTTGATCTCCTTTAGGATGCGCTCGGCGATCTGGCGGTGCTGGGGACCGAGCTTCTCCGCCAACGCGCTGAACCATTCGAGCGCGTGGCCGACGGAGCGGGCGGTGGCGGACGCGATGTGCTCGCCGGCGACCTTCACCGACAGGGCTTCGGGCTTGAGGCGGGCGCCCAAGCAGACTTCGCAGGGCTTGGATGACTGGTAGCGGCCGAGCTCCTCGCGCATCCAGGTGGATTCGGTGGCGAGCATCCGGCGCTGGAGGTTACCGAGCACGCCCTCGAAGGGCTTGTCGACCGTCCAGCTCTTGCGACCATCCATGTAGCGGATGGGGATGGCCTTGCCCGCGGTGCCGTGGAGGACAGCGCGTTGATGCTCCTCGGGCAGGTCGCGCCAGGGAGTGTCGATGCTGAAGCCGAGCGCCTTGGCCACGCTGGACAGCACCTGCATGTAGAAGGGCGACGGTGGGTTGGACTTGGCCCAGGGGACCACGGCGCCCTTCTTGATCGACAGCGTCTCGTTGGGGACGACGAGGTTGGGGTCGAAGTAGAGCTTCTCGCCCAGGCCGTCGCAGGCGGGGCAGGCGCCCTGTGGGGCGTTGAAGGAGAACAGGCGCGGCTCGATCTCGCCGATGGTGAAGACGGACACGGGGCAGGCGAAGCGTTCGGAGAAGGTGATGCGGCCTAGCGGCGAGGTGTCGGCGAGCACGGCCTTGGCGGGCTTGCCCTTCTTCCCCGGCTCAGGCGCGGGGTCGGCCGGGGAGTCGGCCGGGTCGAGATAGACCATGCCGTCGGCGAGCTTAAGCGCGGTCTCAAGCGAATCTGCCAGGCGGGTTTCAATGCCTTCGCGCACGACGATGCGGTC
Organism: uncultured Sphingomonadaceae bacterium; assembly: GCA_902806235.1. Classification (GTDB taxonomy): domain Bacteria; phylum Pseudomonadota; class Alphaproteobacteria; order Sphingomonadales; family Sphingomonadaceae; genus CADCVW01. The sequence goes on from CADCVW010000072.1 coordinate 7,012, forward strand.
AACCACGACTTCGATGTCGTGCTTGAACTTTTTGTCGAGGACGGGGGCGTCCTCGATCTCGACGAGCTGGCCGTTCACGCGGACGCGGGAGAAGCCCGCGCGCTGCCACTCGGCGAGCTCCTTCCTGTACTCGCCTTTCCGCCCACGGACCACGGGGGCGAGGAGGTAGAGGCGCGTGCCCTCCGGCAGCGCCATCACGCGATCGACCATCTGCGACACGGTCTGCGCTTCGATGGGCAGCCCGGTGACGGGGGAATAGGGGATACCGACGCGCGCCCAGAGGAGGCGCATGTAGTCGTAGATTTCGGTCACGGTGGCGACCGTCGAGCGGGGGTTTCGCGAGGTCGTCTTTTGCTCGATGGAGATGGCGGGCGAGAGGCCCTCGATGTGGTCGACGTCGGGCTTCTGCATCAGCTCGAGGAACTGGCGCGCGTAGGCCGACAGCGACTCCACGTAGCGGCGCTGCCCTTCGGCGTAGATGGTGTCGAAGGCGAGGCTCGACTTGCCGCTGCCGGAGAGGCCGGTAATCACCGTCAGCGTGTCGCGCGGGATGCGGACGTCCACGCCCTTCAGGTTGTGCTCGCGCGCGCCGCGCACCTCGATGTGGGTCAGCATGGGGTGTGTTCTACTTCTGTTCGTTGACGGCGGGCAAGAGCCGGAGATGGGGAGCGCGGAGCGGCGCGGGTAGGGTGCGAAGAGCGCGGCGCGCGCCGCTGTTCGTCGACGCGGGCGCGCGGTTCGTCGGCGGGACCGCCGTCGGCAGAGCCGAATGGCGAGTCCGTCGAGGCAGGCGCGACGGGCCACCGCGACGGGCGTAGCAGGAGGGGGCGGCCGGCAGGGCCGCGTAGCAAGAACCGAGGAGCGAACCCATGTCCAAGCGCATCACCGTCGCGCTCGCGATCCTGGCCGGCGTGGGCACCACGCTAGGCGCCGCCACCGCCGCCGAGGCGACGAGCGCGAACAGCCGCAGCGTTTCCGTCCACTACGCCGACCTCGACCTGGCCGGCACCGCAGGCCAAGAGGCGCTGAGCGACCGCATCCGCCGCGCCGCCCGGGTCGCCTGCGGCCGTCCGCGGGACCACAGCTTCAACGAACGAGTCGCGACCAGCCGCTGCCGCGAGGGGGCCATGACCGTGGCGACGGCGCGAGCCGGGGCGCTCGCCCAAGCGGCATCGCACCGGACGGAGCTGGCGGCCGCCGCGCGTTGAGGCCCCCACCCAGGCCGGGACCCTCGGCGCTTCTTACTTCTCCGGTCGACGGGGAAGGCCGGAGCGTCGACGGGCTCGGGCCGACGCCTGTCCGGTCGGCACCGAGTAAGCGGGAGCGCCGGTCAGGCCCCGTTTCTCACCCCCGCGCCAGCGCGCGCACGACGGGGAGGAAGGTGCGGCCCACGCGCATCGCGCGGCCGTCGGTCAGCGCTACCTCCCAAGAGCCGCCGCCGTCGTGACGCAGCCCGGCAATCCGGTCGCGCCGGACGATGGCCGAGCGGTGCACGCGGACGAAGCGCTCCGGATCGAGCCGGCGCTCAAGCTCGGCCAGCGTCCGATGGAGCAGGAAGCTTCGCCCACCGGCGTGGAGCCGCATATAGTCGCGCTCCGCCTCGATCAGCTCGATGTCCGCGACATCCAGGCGGATGATCTCCGCGCGGTGCGGGACCCAGATCTCCGACAACCAAGGCGAACGCTCCGGCGCGGCGGTGACGACAAGGCGGTCGCGCGCGCGGTCGAACGCGCGGCGCAGCCGGTCCTCGGCGACGGGCTTAAGCAGATAGTCAACCGCCGCCAGGTCGAAGGCGTCCACGGCAAAGTCGTCGAAGGCCGTGACGAAGATGACGGCCGGCGGGCGGGCGACCGCGCCTCGATCCAGCGCGCGGGCAACGTCCACGCCGGTCATGCCGGGCATGGCAATGTCGAGCAGGACCACGTCCGGGCTCAGCGCGTCGGCCATGCGCAACGCGGCCTCGCCGTCCGCTGCCGCGCCGACCAAGCGCAGCCCAGCGATCCGCGCGCAGAGGATGGAGAGCCGCTCGGTCGCTAGCGGTTCGTCATCGACGAGCAGGACGCGCAGCGGGGCGGCGTCAGCCATGGTGTTCGAGCGGGAAGACGAGCTCCACCGCCCAGCCGCCGCCCGGGCGCGGGCCGGAGCGGCAGTGGGCAGCGTCGCCGAAGCGGGCGCGGAGGCGGCTGCACACGTTGGCGACGCCGACGCCCGTGCCCGCCGCCGGCGCGCCCTGCGGATCAGCGTCGTCGGCGACCTCCAGGCGGAGTCGCCCGCCGTCGGCCCGGGCGCGGATGGCGAGGGTGACGGGGCGATTGCTGCGCGACACGCCGTGCTTGATCGCATTCTCGACCAGCGGCTGGAGGATCAGCCCCGGCACGGCGGCCCCGCGGAGCGCGTTGGGCAAGTCGATCGCCACACGCAACCGCTCGGGGAAGCGCACCTGCTCGATGTCGAGGTAAAGACGCTGCAGGCGGAGCTCCTCTTCCAGCGGCAGGTCGGCGGCGGGGTCAACGGTGAGGCTGGTGCGGAAAAAGGTCGACAGGTTCAGGATCATGCGCTCCGCCTCGTCATCGGCGCGGCGCAGCACGAGCGAGGACAGCGCGTTCAGCGTATTAAAAAGAAAATGCGGGTTGATCTGCCAGCGCAGCGCGCGGAGCTGCGCCGACTGCGCCTCGGCCCGGTAGGCGGCGACGCGGCGCTCGGCCTCGCTCACTTGGGCGGCGTAGGAGAGCGCGATGTGGAGCACCGCCCAGGCGACCACGAAGAAATACCAGGTGACCGACTGATCGACGATCATCTTCCAAGACGTGAAATCCTTCTCCGCCCAGCGTTCCATGGCAGCGAGCTGCATGGCGCCGGGGAGGACGAGGTAGAAAGCGGCGTGGTTGACCAGCGCATAGGCGAGCGCGACGGGAACGGAGCCGAGAAAGGCGGCGATCAAGCGCGCGCGCAGGGGCGCGCCGTCCAGCGGGCGAAGCGCGTGGTAGAAGAGCCAGCTCAGCCCCATGCCGATCAGCACTACGGCGGCGCGGCGCGGCAGCAGCTCCCAATGCTCGCCGGGCGCCGTCACCGCCATGCGCAGCGAGTTCAGGACGAAGTAGAAGAGCCAGAAGCCGGCGATGGAGCGCAGCGCGACGGACGCGCCGGACGAGGGGCGCGCGCCGGCGTAGGGCGCGGCGGGAAGCAGGGTCGCCATGGCAGGGGGCCATAGCACGAAATGGCGATGGACGCGCGGGCGGACGGGCGTCGTCCGTCGAGGGCGGTCGCAGGTTCGTCGAACAGCGGGAGCTTCGCGTTAACAGCGCGCGCGCCAAGCGAGAGAACGTTCATTGAGCGCGTCAAGGTCGATCTCGCCGTCCAGCGCGGCCTCGGCGAGTTGGACGGCGCGCGCCAGCCGCTCGTCATCCAACGCGCGGTATGCGGGGCGACCGCGCACCCGCTCCGTCCAGCGGCCTCCGCAGGCGGCATCGAGCAGGATGCGCTGAAAACAGTGGTCGAAGCGCACGGGCCAACCGCGCGCGTCGGCCAGACCGGGCAGCGCCTCGCGGGTGAGGCGGAGCCAGCGGGCTTCCAGCGCGGCGCGGGCGGGGTCGAAGGGGAGGCGCGTGGCCATCGGCGCGATGTAGGGGCGGCTCTTCCGCCGGGAAGTGCGGGCCGCTATCGCCTCCCGCCATGTCCCAGCCCGCGCGCATCCTCCTGTTCCTCGTCCTCGGCCTCGGCCTGGGGCTCGTCGCAGCCAATACGGGTGGTGCGTGGGTAGGGACGGCGGTCGCCGTCGCCGAGCCGGTGGGCGGGGCGTGGCTCGACGCGCTGCGGATGACCATCGTGCCGCTGGTCGTGTCTCTGCTGGTTGTGGGGATCGTCGCCTCAGCCGAGGCGGCGCGGGCGGGGCGGCTCGCCGCGCGCTCCGTGCTGTGGATGCTGGGGCTGATCTGGCTGAGTGCGGCGGCGGGTGCCCTGCTGCTGCCGCTAATCCTGGAGGTATTCCCCCTGCCGACGGCCTCCGCCGAGGCGCTGCGCGCGGCGCTGGGGGCCACGGAGGAGAAGGTGGGCGAGGTGCCGCCGGTGGCGGATTTCCTGCGCTCCATCGTGCCAACCAACCCGGTGGCGGCGGCGGCGAACGACCAGATTCTTCCCTTGATCCTGTTCACCTCGGTGTTCGCCTTCGCCATCACGCGGCTGCCGGACGATCAGCGGCGGCTGCTCGGCCGCGCTTTCGCCGCGGTGCAGGACGCGATGCTGATCGTGATCGGCTGGGTGCTCGCGCTGGCGCCAATCGGCGTGTTCGCGCTCGCCTTCGCGGTGATGGCCAAGGCGGGTGGGGCGGCGCTGGGCGCGCTCGCTCATTACGTGCTCAGCGTGTCGGCGGTAGGCATCGCCATCGGGCTGCTCGGCTACGTCATCGCGGTCGCCGCCGGGCGCGTGCCGCTCGGGGCCTTCGCGCGGGCGGTGGCCCCGGCCCAGGCGCTGGCGGTGAGCACGCAGTCCTCGCTCGCCTGCCTGCCGGTGATGCTGCGCGGGGCGGAGCGGCTGGGGGTAAGCGAGCGGGCGGCGGGGGTGACCTTGCCGCTGGCGGTGGCGCTGTTCCGGGCCACGGGGCCGGCGATGAACGTGGCCGTGGCCCTCTACGTCGCCCACTGGTATGGGGTGGAGCTCGGTCCCGCGCAGATCGCCGCCGGCGTCGCAGCGGCGGCGATCACTACGCTCGGCGCGGTGAGCCTGCCCGGCCAAGTGAGCTTCTTCACCTCCATCGCGCCTATTTCGCTGGCGCTCGGCGTGCCGGTGGAGCCGTTGGCGCTGCTGATCGCGGTGGAGACGATCCCCGACATTTTCCGCACGCTCGGCAACGTGACGATGGACGTGGCGGTGTCGACGGCGGCGACGCGGGGGGAGCGGGCGGCGGGCGCGGAGGCGGTGGCAGGCGCGGAAAGCGTCTGAAACCCTCGACGCCGTTCGCGCTGTGCAAGTCCCTGAACGGGCCTTGCATGTCAAAGCGCTTTCCTCCCTTCTACCGCCGAGAAGAAAGCGAGGGCTTCGAAGCTTCAACAAGCTCAGGATCAGCCCAAACGGGAGAGAGTAGAATGCGGATCGTTTTGACGGCGCTGGCGCTCTTCGCAGCCCCCCTGGCGGCCCAGACTCAAGGCCCTGTCGCCGCCTCCCCTCCCCCGAACTACCGAGCGCCCGACTATTCGCTCGGCCAGAACTGGCTGTGCCTGCCCGACCAGCGCGACGCGTGCGACGTTTCGCTAGACACGACGGTCGTCGAGGCGGACGGGACGCTGCGGGCGGAGAAGACCGCGGCAGCCGCCGCACCCGGGTTCGACTGCTTCTATGTCTACCCCACCGTGTCCTACGATCCTGGTGGCAATGCGGATCTCGTCGACAACGACGAGGAGCGGCGGGTGGCGCTACTCCAGGCAGCGCCGTTCGGGCGGGCGTGCCGAGTCTTCGCGCCGATGTACCGGCAGGTGACGCTCTCCGCACTGCGCGAGACGATGGCGGGGGGCAGGCCGACCGCCGACCGGGCGCTCGCCTACGCCGACGTGAAGGCGGCGTGGGACGCGTATATGCGGCGACACAACGCGGGTCGGGGCGTGGTACTGATCGGGCACAGCCAAGGCGCGGGGCACCTGAAGACGCTGGTTCAGCGGGAGATCGAGGGGAAGCCGGCGGCGGCGCGAATGATCGCGGCCTACCTGATCGGCACCAACGTCGCCGTGCCGCGAGGGCGCGACGTGGGCGGGGATTTCCGGACGACGCCCTTGTGCCAGCGCCCCGACCAGGCGGGATGCGCGGTGAGCTTCGTGTCATTCCGGGCCGGGAGCCCGCCACCGGCGAACAGCCGCTTCGGGCGGGTGGCGGAGCCGGCGGGGATGACGGCGGCCTGCGTCAACCCGGCAGCGCTGCTCGGGCGCGGGCGGGCGCTGGACGCGCTGCACGGGGCGGGGCCGGCGCTGGTGGCGGCG
>CADCVW010000073.1 GCA_902806235.1 uncultured Sphingomonadaceae bacterium
GCGAGGCGGCCCACCGCGACGCTCGCGGCGGCGACGAAGCCCGACGGATCGGGGCTTGTCTGGGGGACCGAGGCGTCGACGGCACGGGTGACCGGCGTGCCACGGCGCGGATTGCGCCGGCTGACCGCGACCTGGGCCGCCAAGACCACGTCGCCGGCCCGCGAGGCGTCCAGGCGCCGGATGTTGACCTCGACCGTGAGATCCGGGTCGACGGTGATCGCCCCGGAGGAGGAGCACGGCTACATCTACCGCCTGCACTCCGGCTGGTGTGCGCGGCTGCGCGTGCTCGCCGACGGGCGGGCACAGATGCTGGGTGTGCTGCTGCCGGGCGACCTGTTCGGCGTGGAAGCGATGCTGATGAAGCGCCAGTCGGACGGGATCGTCGCCTTGGACACGGTGCGCGTCGACCAGCTGCCGCAGGATCAGGCGCGGGCGGCGGGAATGGCGGACCCGCAGATCGGGCTACGCCTTTCGTGGCAACTCGCCGAGAACCATCGGCGCCTCGGCAACTGGGTGGTGGGCCTGGGCCGCGGCCGTGCCGACGAGCGGCTGGCGTTGCTGCTGCTGGAGCTGCGCGGGCGGCTGATCCTGGGCGGCACGCTGCGCGAGGAGGCGACGAGCTTCCGCCTGCCGCTGACGCAGGGGCAGATCGGCGAGCTGCTGGGGCTGACGGCCGTGCACGTCAACCGGACGCTCCGGCGCTTCCGCGACGCCGGGCTGGCGACGGTAGCGGGCGGCGAAGCGCGGCTGGGCGACGTGGCCGGGCTGCACCGGCTGGCCTACCCGATGCTGGACGTGTGGGAGAAGGAGCGGCCGGAGTTCGGAAAGCGGGCGGCCTGAAGGGCGGTCGGCGATGGGCGCGTGTTTTTAGCGAAGCCGGCGTCCCAGCGGAAGCTGCGACCGCTCTCGCGGAGGGCCTCCCTCTTCGCCGCCGGTGCCGGGCGTGCTCGTCGAGAGCGGTCCCAGCTTCCGCTGGGACGACGTGCTCACGGTGCGACGGCGTGCTTGCCGTGCAACACGCTCGCGCCCCGTTTGCGCGCGGGCGGGCATCGCGGTAGGGAGCGGCCGGGGCGGGGGTTGAACAGGCGCTGTTCATCTCGGTCGCGCCATGTTCCCGCCAGCAACACGGAGCTCCGGGTGGCGCGCACCCCCGTATCGAACGAATCCTTCTATCGCGAAGTCGACGAGGGCGTGCGCCGCGATCAGGTGGCGGGCGTGTGGCGGCGCTACGGGCGGCTGCTCGTCGCGGGGCTAGTCCTGCTGCTCCTGCTCGTCGCGGGCGCCTTGTGGTGGCGAAACCGGCAGGAGCAACAGGCGGGGCAGGCGGCGGAGACCTTGACCAAGGGGCTCGACCAGCTCGGGTCCGGCCGGGCCAAGGCGGCGGCGGCGACCGCCGCGCCCTTGGCCGAAGCGCGCGGCGAGGGCTATCGGGCGGCGGCGCGGCTCTTGGCGGCCGCGGCGGCGTTGGAGGCAGGCGACGACAAGCGCGCGGCCGCGGCGTTCGGGGAGATGGCGGCGGACGAGGGCCTCGCCGAGCCCTATCGCCAGCTCGCGCTCGTGCGGCAGACGGCGATCGAGTATGACGGGCTGTCGCCGACGGTGATTGAGCAGCGGATGCGGCCGCTCGCCCGGCCGGGGAGCCCTTGGTTCGGCAGCGCGGGCGAGATGCTCGCGGTGGCGCTGATCAACGGGGGCAAGCGGGCGGAGGCGGGGCAGCTGCTCGCGCGAATGGCGCGCGACAGGCAGGTGCCCGAGACCATCCGCAACCGTTCGGGCCAGCTCGCGGGCAGCCTGGGCGTGGACGTTCCGCCGGCCGCGACGCCGGCCCCCGCGGCGCCGGCCGTGGCAACCGAGGAATAGGAAGACACATGAAGAAGTTCATCGCCCTCGCGCTCGCCGCGACGGTGCTCGGCGGGTGCGGCGTGTTTGGCGGCGGCAAGACCAAGCCCGCGACGCCCACCGTCGGCCAGCGCGTCCCCGTGCTCGCGGCGGAAAGCGAGATCGCGGTCGACCCGGAGACGCAGGGCGTGGCGGTGCAGGTGCCCGCACCGGTGGCCAACACCGAATGGTCGCAGCCGGGGGGCAATGCGAGCCACGCGCCGGGGCACGTCGCGCTCGGCGGCGCGCTCGCCGTCGCCTGGACCGCCGACATCGGCGCGGGCAGCGTGGCGCGAGCGCGGCTCGGCTCCGGCCCGGTAGTGGGCGGCGGACGGCTGTACACCATCGACACCACGGCGACGATCCGCGCCTTCGACGCTGCTTCCGGCGCCGCGGCGTGGAGCGCGCGGCTGGCGAACGCCGCGACTGACGTCAACGCGCTGTTCGGCGGCGGCGTGAGCTTCGAGAACGGGACTCTTTACGCGACCAACGGCATTGGCCAGGTCGCCGCGCTCGACGCCGCGACCGGCCGGGCGCGCTGGACGCAGCGGCCGGGCGGCCCGCTACGCGGCGCCCCCACTGTGAGCGACGGCAACCTCTATGTGGTGAGCCAGGACAACCAGCTGTTCGCGCTCGACCCGGCGACGGGCGAAACGCGCTGGTCGCAACCCGCCACGCTGGAGGTCGCCGGCGTGTTCGGCGCGGCGGCCCCAGCGGCGGCGCAAGGGACGGTGGTGGCGGGCTTCTCCTCCGGCGAGCTCAACGCCTACCGTTACGAGAACGGGCGGCCGCTGTGGCAGGACGTGCTGTCGCGCACCAACGTGTCGACGGCGGTCGCCGCGCTTTCCGACATCGATGCGGAGCCGGTGATCGAGAACGGACGCGTCTACGCGGTGGGTCAGGGCGGGCGCATGGTGGCGCTGGAGCTCGTCACCGGGCAGCGGCTGTGGGAGCAGAACATCGCGGGCATCTCGACCCCTTGGGTCGCGGGCGACTGGCTGTTCGTGGTGACGGCGGACGCGCGGCTAGTGGCGATGGCCAAGAACACGGGGCGCATCCGCTGGATCACCCAGCTGCGCGGCTTCCGCGACCAGAAGGACCGCAAGGGCCCGGTGCAATGGGTGGGGCCGGTACTCGCGGGCGGGCGGCTGATCCTGGCGAGCTCGCTCGGCGACCTGGTAGCAGCGTCGCCGTCGACCGGAGCTGTCCAGACGATCACCAACCTGCGCGCGCCGGTGGAGTTCGCGCCGGTGGTGGCGAACAACACCATGTACGTGCTGGACAGCCGGGGGCGGCTGACGGCGTTCCGGTAGGACGGGCGGAAATGGGAGCCGTCGGGGCCGGAACGTCGCCCCAGCGAAAGCTGGGGCCGCCATCGACGGGAACTGCCCTTTTCGCCGGCCGCAGCAGGGGCGGTCCTCAGCGAGAGCGGTCCCAGCTTCCGCTGGGACGACGGCTTCGGTAGCGTTTCGCGATGCACGGCGGGTGGGTCTACAGCATGACCAACAAGCCGGGCGGCGTGTTGTACGTCGGGGTCACGGCCGACCTTCCGGCGCGGCTCGGCCAGCACCGGACGGGGTAGGCGGCTCTGCCTTCGGCCGGCGGTACGGGCTGAACCGGCTGGTCTACGCTGAGTCGCACGGGGAGATTGCGGACGCCTTCGCGCGCGAGAAGGCGATGAAGGCATGGCGGCGGGCGTGAAAGGTCGCGCTGATCGAGCGGGAGAACCCGGCGTGGGCGGACCTGTTCGAGACGTTGAACGCCTAGCCTCTTCAACCTGTCGCCCCAGCGCAAGCTGAGGCCGCTCTCGACGGGAGCCGTCCTCCTCGCCAGCCGCAACAGGGCGGTCCCCCGCGATGGCGGTCCCAGCTTTCGCTGGGACGACGTGCTTGCCGGATGTTCCTAGCTTTCGCTCGACCGGCGACTTTTCTTATTAGCTTGGCAAACTTGCCTCCCTCGTCCCACGGACTCCTCATGACCAAGCCCACCGTCGCCATCGTCGGCCGCCCGAACGTCGGCAAGTCTACGCTGTTCAACCGCCTAGTTGGCAAGCGCGTCGCGCTGGTCGACGACCGGCCGGGGGTGACGCGCGACCGGCGAGAGGGCGACGCGCACCTGCTCGGGCTCGAGTTCCGCGTGATCGACACGGCGGGGCTGGAGGAGGAGGACCCGGAGTCCTTACCGGGGCGGATGCGGGCGCAGACGATCGCGGGGGTGCGCGAGGCGGACGTCGCCATGTTCATGGTGGACGCGCGGGCGGGGGTGACCCCGCTTGACGAGGAGATCGCGCGCTGGCTGCGGTCGGAGGACCGGCCGGTGGCGCTCGTCTGCAACAAGGCGGAGGGCCGCGCGGCGGAAGCCGGGATCGGCGAGGCCTACGCGCTCGGCTTCGGCGAGCCGGTGGCGCTGAGCGCGGAGCACGGCGAAGGGATGGCCGACCTGTTCGAGGCGCTGCGGCCGCACCTGGAACGGGAGGATGCTCCGCTCGCCGACAACGAAGGCGACGACGCCGACTCGGTGCTCAAGCTCGCCATTGTCGGGCGGCCGAACGCGGGCAAGTCGACCCTGATCAACCGGCTGCTGGGCCAGGAACGCCTGCTGACCGGGCCGGAGGCGGGGATCACGCGCGACTCGATCAGCGTCGAGTGGACATGGCGCGACCGGCCGGTGCGGCTGATCGACACGGCGGGGATGCGCAAGCGGCCCAAGGTACAGGACAAGCTCGAGCGGCTGTCGGTGCAGGACGCCAAGCGCGCAATCGACTTCGCGGAGGTCGTGGTGCTGCTGCTCGACGCGACACGCGGGCTGGAGGCGCAGGACCTGCGGATCGCTTCCTCCGTGGTCGAGGAAGGCCGCGCCCTGATGATCGCGCTCAACAAATGGGACGTGGCGGAGGACCAGAGCCGGCTGTTCCAGGGAGTGCGCGCGGCGCTCGAGGAGGGGCTGGCGCAGATCCGCGGGGTGCCGCTGCTCGCGGTGTCGGGGCTGACGGGGAAGGGGCTCGACCAGATGCTCGGCGCCGCGTTCGAAACGCGGGACGCGTGGAGCCGACGGGTGGGGACGGGCGAGCTGAATCGCTGGCTCGCCAAGGCGATGGAGGCGAACCCGCCGCCTGCGCCGGGGGGCCGCCGGATCAAGCTGCGCTACGTGACGCAGGTGGGGACGCGGCCGCCGAGCTTCGTGCTGTTCGGGACGCGGGTGGACGAGTTGCCGGAGAGTTACCGCCGCTACTTGGTGAACGGCATCCGGCGCGACTTGGGCTTAGGGGCTGTGCCGGTGCGTTTCGCGCTGCGGGCACCGAAGAACCCGTTCCACGATAAAGATGATTGAGGTCGACGCGCGCGGGATGCGCTGCCCGTGGCCGGCGCTGCGGCTGGCGCGCGCGATGCGCGATGCGAGGGAGGTGACGCTGGTCGCCGACGATCCACGGGCGGCGGCGGAGGTGGCGGCGCTGTGCGCGGAGCAGGAATGGACGCTGGACGCCGCGCCGCCGCGGTTCGCGGTGCGGCGGGCGGAGGGCTAGGCCGCGCCGCCGAGCCTTTGGCCACGGCGCGCAGGCGCTTGTCACGGGTCTACAGCCGGGCCTGCAGCGTCGCGCGGGCGGACGCGAGCAGGTGCGCGTCGACGTAGCCGATGCCGTACAAGGCCTCGGCTTCGATCAAGCGCATGACGTCGCCGTGGGGCGCGACGGGAGCCGGCGGCAGCACGGCCAATCGCGCGAGGACCGTCGACCGGGCCGCGAACGCGCCCAGCACCAATTCGCCCAGGACGTAAGGACGCATGAGCGCCCGCTTCTCGCGCAGCAGGGAGGCGAGCGCGGGGTCCGGCGCGCGCAGGTGATCGACCCAGACGTTCGTGTCGACAACCGTCACGCGGGAGGCGCGTCGCCTTCGTTGGGGCCCAAGCGTTGGGGTCGGACCCGCCGAGCGCGATCAGCGCGCGCAGCGCGTCGTGCACGAGCTGCGTTTCCTCTTCGATGCCCGTGGCTTGCCTGGCCTTGGCGAGCAGCTCGTCGTCGCTGGGGAGCATGATCGTCATGGCGCGAGCGTTGGCGGAAACGGCGATTCCGCTCTAGCATCTCACGCCACCGCGGGCTCGCCACCCATCAGCGCGGGGAAGAAGCCTTCGTGCGCGCGGCGGAGGTCGGCGAGGAGCGCGCCGCTCCGCGTCGGGCGGCAAAGAAGCGCGTCGCCGCCGGTGGAGCCGAGGTGAAGGTGGGGGATGCCCCGCTCGGCCGTGAGGCGGACGAAAGGGTCGGAGTTGCCGGTTGTGACGACGTAGCGCGCCTGGTCCTCGCCGAAGAGAAAGGGGTGCCAATCCGCCGGGCGTGCGGCGGGATCGGGGAACAGCGGGTCGAGCGTCGCGCCCAGGTTCCCGGCGAGCGCCATCTCCGCGAGCGCGACGAGGAGGCCGCCGTCGGCGACGTCGTGGACGGCGGAAACGAGGCCGTTGGCGATCGCCTCCCGCACGAACTCGGCGTGGAGGCGCTCGGCGGCGAGGTCGACGGAGGGCGGCGGGCCTTCCTCCAGGCCGCGCAGCTCGCGGAGCCAGATGGACTGGCCGAGGTGGGAAGGCGGAGCGCCGATCAGCCAGACGTCCTCGTCCGCCGCCTTGAAGGCGAGCGTCGCCGCGCTCCGCCAATCGTCGAGCAGGCCGACGGCGCCCACGGCGGGGGTGGGGAGGATGGCGGAGCCGGAGCCGTCCGGGCCACTAGTCTCATTGTAGAGGCTGACGTTGCCGCTGACGATGGGGAAGTCGAGCGCGCGGCAGGCGCGGGCCATGCCCTCGATGCAGCCGACGAGCTGGCCCATGATCTCCGGCCGCTGCGGGTTGCCGAAGTTCAGGCAGTCGGTCGCAGCGAGCGGGCGCGCGCCGACGGCGGACAGGTTGCGGTAGGCCCCCGCGATCGCCTGCGCGCCGCCCTCCACCGGGTCGGCGTAGCAGTAGCGGGGCGTGCAATCGGTGGTGATCGCGAGCGCCTTCGGCGTGCCGTGGACGCGCACCACCGCGGCGTCGCCGCCGGGGCGCTGGACGGTGTCGGCGCCCACCTCCGAGTCGTACTGCTCCCACACCCAGCGGCGGCTGGCTAGGTCGGGGGAGGCGAGCAGGGCGCGGAGGTCCTCGAGCGGGTCGCCGGCGAAGTCGAGCGGGCCGAGCGGCGCGCGCGGAGGAGTGGGGACATGGGGGCGGTCGTATTTGGGCGCATCGTCGGCGAGGGCGCCGAGCGGGATGTCGGCGACGGCGGTGCCGCCGAAGCGCAGCACCATGCGGCCGGTGTCCGTCACCCGGCCGATCACGGCAAAGTCGAGCTCCCATTTGCGGAAGATCGCGGCAGCCTCCTCCTCGCGGCCGGGCTCCAGCACCATGAGCATGCGCTCCTGGCTCTCCGACAGCATCATCTCGTAGGGGGTCATGCCCTCCTCGCGAGCCGGCACCGCGTCCATGTCCAGCTCGATGCCCACCCCGCCCTTGCTCGCCATCTCGACCGAGGAGGAGGTGAGGCCCGCCGCGCCCATGTCTTGGATGGCAACGATCGCGCCTGTCTCCATCAGCTCCAAGCAGGCCTCGATCAGCAGCTTCTCGGTGAAGGGGTCGCCGACTTGGACCGTCGGGCGCTTCTCCTCCGCGTCCGCGCCGAAGTCGGCCGACGCCATGGTCGCGCCGTGGATGCCATCGCGGCCGGTCTTGGAGCCGACGTAGACGACGGGGTTACCGACGCCGGCCGCGGCCGAGAGGAAGATGCGGTCGGCGCGCGCGACGCCGACGGCCATCGCGTTAACGAGGATGTTGCCGTCGTAGGCCGGGTGGAAGTCCACCTCGCCGCCCACCGTCGGCACGCCAACGCAGTTGCCATAGCCGCCGATGCCGGCGACCACGCCGGAGATCAGGTGCTTCATCTTCGGCGCGTCCGGCCTTCCGAAGCGCAGCGCGTTCATGAGCGCCACCGGGCGCGCGCCCATGGTGAATACGTCGCGCAGGATGCCGCCGACGCCGGTGGCCGCGCCCTGATAGGGTTCGATAAAGCTCGGGTGGTTGTGGCTCTCCATCTTGAAGATGGCGGCGAGGCCGTTGCCAATGTCGACCACGCCCGCGTTCTCGCCGGGGCCGTGGATGACGTGGGGACCGGTGGTGGGCAGCTTGGCGAGGTGGAGGCGCGAGGACTTGTAGGAGCAGTGCTCCGACCACATCACCGAGAAGATGCCGAGCTCGAGCAGGTTGGGCTCCCGGCCGAGCGCGCGGCGGACGCGGGCGTACTCGTCGGGGGATAGGCCGTGATCGGCGACGACCTGGGGGGTGATGGGGGCGGGCGCGCTCATGGGCGGCGCTTTAGGCGCGGGGGGCGGGCGCGGCTAGACCAGGGAGGAGAGGCGGGCGGCCGCTGCCGGGCAGGGCCGGCGCGGGGATGAATCCCGCGCCGTCGGTCCTCGCCATAGCGAGGCCGGCCGAGGCCGCGCGTGCAGCCCGCTTCGCTCATCGTAGCGGCGCGCAGCTCGGCTGCGCGCCCCGCGTTAGGCCTTACAGGATTGCGTCCCGCTGTCCGGCGACGTGTAGGTCACCGTCTCGCCCGAGCCGACGAGCTTAAATCCTTCGAAGCCCGGCCCGCCGACGAAGGGCTCGCCGGCCGCGGGGGCCTTGAGCGTCGCGATGGGGGGCTCCTCCTGCGCGTCGCGAACTTCCACGGTGGTACCGTCGGTGAGGAAGGACGCGTAAACGACGCTGTTGTCCTTGCAGCGGTACGTGCGGCTTTCGCGGATGGCGGGGGGGAGCGCGACGGGCGCGGCTTTGGCGAGCTCGTCGGCCTGGGCATCCGGGGTCTCGGGAGCGGTAATGGTTTCGGGTTTGCCGCAGGCGGCAAGGGGGAGGACGGCCGCGAAGGCGGCGGCGAGGAGGAGGTGCTTGGTCATAGGCGGCCGGCCAAAGCGGCGGGCGAGGCGCGCGTCAAGAGGGTAGGGGCGGAGCCCTCCATCGGCCAAGGGCGGCGCGGGAGTGATTCCCGCGCCGTCGGTCTCCGCTCGGGCGAAGCCGGCCGACTAGGCGCTGCGGCTTCGCTGCGCTCGCTATCCGACAAGCCTACCTGCGGCAGGCTTGTCGGGCGCCGCCGGCCGGCACGTAGCTGATTTCCTGCCCCGTACCGTCGACACGCGACGCGCCGCGGATGAAACCCTCGCCGGGGGCGGACGCTTTCAAAATGGCGAGCGGGGGTTCGAGCGCGGCGCGGCGGAGCTCAGCGGTGCGGTCGTCGGTGAGGAAGGTGAGGTGGATCGTCGAGCCGTCGGCGCAGCGGTATTCGTACGCGGCGCGGACGTCCGGGCGCTCGGCGGGGGTGAGCGGGCGGGGCTTTTCCTTCTTCGCGGTCGGTGGGGGCGGCGGCGCGGCGGCGGGGCCGCAGGCGGCCATGAGGAGGGCAGCGGGGAGGAGGGCTGCGGTGAGGGCGAGGCGGACCATGGGGGCGAGTTGAAGCGAGTGGTCTTCGGCTCGTCAAGCGCGGTCCGGGGCGAAGCGCGTCGTTGCGGCGGGGTCGAGCCGGGGCTAAACCCCGGGTCGTCGGTCCTCGCTTGCGGCGAGGCCGGCCGGCCTGGGCGCCTCCGGCTTCGCTTCGCTTGCCGGAGCGGCGCGCAGCCGCCGTGGCAGCTGCGCGCCTGGAGGCTTATGCGTAAATTTTTCGGCACCGACGGCATCCGCGGCCGCACCAACTCGCTCCCCATGACCGCCGACATGGCGATGCGCGTGGGCCAGGCGGCCGGCGCGCACTTCCTACGGGGGGCGCACCGGCATCGGGTGGTGATCGGCAAGGACACGCGGCTGTCCGGTTACATGATGGAATCGGCGCTGGTCGCCGGCTTCACCTCAGTCGGCATGGACGTGGTCTTGGTCGGGCCGATGCCGACGCCGGCGGTCGCCATGCTCGCGCGATCGATGCGCGCGGACCTGGGCGTGATGGTGTCGGCGAGCCACAACAAATTCGCGGACAACGGGATCAAGCTGTTCGGGCCCGACGGCTACAAGCTGTCGGACGCCGACGAGCTGGAGATCGAGGCGCTGATGGAGGCCTCGCCCCGGCTGGCCGCCCCCGCCGAGATCGGGCGCGCGCGGCGGATCGAGGACGCGCCGGGGCGCTACATTCACGCCGCCAAGCAGAGTTTCCCCGAAAACCTGCGGCTCGACGGGGTGCGAGTGGTGGTCGATTGCGCCAACGGCGCCGCCTACCAGGTCGCGCCCGCCGCTCTGTGGGAGCTCGGCGCGGAGGTGATCGCCATGGGGGTGGAGCCCAACGGGCTCAACATCAACGAAGGCGTGGGGTCGACCGACACCGCGGCGCTGCGCGCCAAGGTGCTAGAGACGCGCGCGGACATCGGTGTCGCGCTGGACGGCGACGCCGACCGGCTCATCGTGCTCGACGAGAAGGGCCAGGAGGTCGACGGCGACCAGCTGATGGCGCTGATCGCGCGGAGCTGGCACCGGCGCGGGCAGCTCCGCGGCGGCGGCATCGTCGCCACGGTGATGTCGAACCTGGGGCTCGAGCGGTTTCTAGAGGCCGAAGGGTTGACGCTCGAGCGCGCGGCGGTGGGCGACCGCTACGTGCTGGAAACCATGCGCGCGCGCGACTTCAACGTCGGCGGCGAGCAGTCGGGGCACATCATCCTCACCCGCTACGCGACCACCGGCGACGGGCTAGTCGCGGCGCTGCAGGTGCTCGCCGAGCTGGTCCAGGCCGAGCGGCCGGCGAGCGAGCTGCTGCACCTGTTCGACCCCTTGCCGCAAATGCTCCGCAACGTGCAATTCCAGGGCGCGCCGCCGCTGGAGCTGGACAGCGTGCAACGCGCGATCGCGGCGGGCGAGGCGCGGCTGAACGGGTCCGGCCGGGTGCTGATCCGCAAGTCGGGAACGGAGCCGCTGATCCGCGTGATGGCGGAAGGCGAGGATTTGGGCCTGGTGGAAGAGGTGGTGGAGGAGATCTGCGACGCCCTGCGGAAGGCGGCCTGAGCATGTCGGTGGTGCTTTACCTGATCGCGGCGACCCAGGAACGGGCGGGGCGGCGCGTGCTCGAGCCGTCCGAGCGGCCGGGCGCGACGATGCCCGAGCGCGCCATCGCCTTAGCGCCCGGGGGCGGGGAGCGCGGGGCGTTCGAGGACCTTCGCACAAACGGGTCGCTCGTGCCGACGGGAACGGGGCGCTGGTGGCTCGACGCCGCGGCGGCACTGACGCGGTGACCCCGCGCGTCCTCGTCGTCGCCGGGTCCGATTCGGGCGGCGGTGCGGGCATCCAGGCGGACCTCAAGACGATCGCGATGCTCGGCGGGCACGCGACTTGCGCCGTTACCGCAGTCACCGCGCAGAACACGATGGGGGTGAGCGGCGTCCACGCGATCCCGACCGGGATGGTGATGGCGCAAATCGACGCTGTCGCCAGCGACATCGGGCTGGACGCGGTGAAGATCGGGATGATCGGCTCGGCGGAAACGGCGCACGCAATGGCGAAGTGGCTGGAGCGAGCCGCCCCGGCGCGGGGCATCCCCGTCGTGTTCGATCCCGTGATGGTGGCGAGCAGCGGATCGGTGCTGGCGGACGGCGGCACCGTTGAAGCGTTCGGGCGGCTGATGCGGGCCGCGACGGTGGTCACGCCCAACCTGCCCGAGCTGTTCGCGCTGGCTGGGCGCGAAGGCGAGCCGGAGGCGCTGGCGACTGAGCTGGCGGCGACGCACGGTTGCCTGGTGCTCGCCAAAGGCGGGCACGGCGCGGGCGAGTGGCTGACAGACGCGCTGGTCGGGCCGGACGGAGTCGTCGCGCGCTGGACGGGCGCGCGGATCGACACGCCCCACACGCACGGCACGGGCTGCACGCTGGCGAGCGCGCTGGCGGTGGGGCTGGCGCGCGGCTTCGCGCCCGAGCTGGCGGCGGCGGGCGCGCGTGGTTTCGTGCGATTCGCGATGCGGGACGCGCCGGGGTTCGGGGCGGGGCACGGGCCGCTGGGGCAGCAGGCGGTGCGGCTCGATTTGGCGCTCGATGAGCGACCGATGCTGAACCAGATCACGCTGCCCGCGAGCGATTACGCGGCCAGCGTCGGCTTCTACCGCGCGCTCGGTTTACAGCAGATCGTGGACACGCCGCCGCGCTACGCGCGATTCGATGGGGCGGGCGGAATGACGCTGTCCGTGGAGGTCTCGGCCCCTCCGGTATTACCGGCGACCGCGCAGCTGTTTCTGCAATGCTGTGACCTGGATGCAACAGTCGAACGGCTGGAAAAGGCGGGTGTCACGATCGCCCTGATGCCCGAAAACCGCAGCTACCTGTGGCGGGTCGCGGAGCTGGCGGACCCGCATGGGAACCCCATCAGATTGTACGATCCGGCGGAGAACCGGCGCTTTCCGCCATGGCGGGTGATGACGACTTAGAGGGTCGCCAGCGGCGCTCGCGCAGTTGCCGCGCGGATAGGGGTTCGCGCTCTCCGGGGTTGCGGTTTATGGCTCCCCGCGTTCGCGGGAATGACGGGTGGGGTGGTGCATAGGACGCTGTTTGTGTGCGGGGTGACGAGCTTTGTCGTACTAACGACAACGTTGTTCCTTCACGCTTTTCCGGCCAGCCATTGACGCCGTGACGCGGCCTGACCTGAGCCTAGAGGAAGTGTTGCCGGAGCCGCTGGCCGGCGTCGACGAGGTCGGGCGCGGGCCGCTCGCCGGGCCGGTGGTGGCTGCGGCGGTGATCCTCGATCGAACAAATATTCCGAACGGAATCAACGACTCCAAGGCTGTTCCGGAGAAGCGGCGCGAGGCGCTCGCGCTGCGTATTCGCGAATCGGCAATGGTGGGGGTGGGACTGGCCTCTCCGCAAGAGATCGATCGCCTGAACATCCACCGCGCGACGCTGCTGGCGATGGCGCGGGCGGTGGAAGCCCTGCCAGTGCCCCCCGCCTTCGCGCTGGTCGACGGGCGATTCGCGCCGGAGCTGGGATGCCCTGCTCGCGCGGTCGTGCGAGGCGATTCGCGGTCGCTGTCGATCGCCGCGGCGTCGGTCGTCGCCAAGGTCGCGCGCGACCGAATCATGGCGGCGGCCGCGGTCGAGGACTCCCGATTCGGGTGGGACCGGAACAAGGGATACCCCACCCCAGCGCACCTGACGGCGCTCGCCCGATTCGGGCCGAGCCCGCTCCACCGGCGGAGCTTCGGGCCGGTGCGGGCGATGCTTTCCGGGGCGCCGCTGTCAAGCCCGTTTTAGGTAGGTGAGTCTTTCGAGTCACAGGTTGGAGGCGATCGCGCCACGTGTGCGGAGGAGCTGATTGACCCAGACTCCGGGCTGACTCACCATGACGCCAGAACCGAAAAAAGGGGTGTCGGGGGGCATGACGATCTTGCAACGGGTGGCCCCGGCGCGGCCGGTCCAGGCGCGCAGGCCGACCCCCGAGTCGCCGGAGATCGTCGCCGACCGCGTGATCCAGGGCGACTGCGTGGACGAGATGCGCCGTCTCCCCGCCGGGTCCGTCGACATGATCTTCGCCGACCCGCCGTACAACCTGCAGCTGGGCGGCGAGCTGTTCCGGCCGGAGGGCGGGCGGGTCGACGCCGTCGATGACGACTGGGATCATTTCGATTCGTTCGCCGCCTACGACCGCTTCACGCGCGACTGGCTCCACGAAGCGCGGCGGGTGCTGAAGCCGAACGGGACGTTGTGGGTGATCGGCAGCTACCACAACATCTTCCGCGTGGGCTGCGCGCTGCAGGACGCGGGCTACTGGATCCTGAACGACGTGGTGTGGCGCAAGGCCAACCCAATGCCGAATTTCCGGGGGACGCGATTCACCAACGCGCACGAGACGCTGATCTGGGCGTCGCGCGACGCGGACAGCCGCTACCAGTTCAACTACCGGGCGATGAAGACGCTCAACGACGAGCTGCAGATGCGCTCCGACTGGCTGTTCCCGATTTGCTCGGGCGGCGAACGGGTGAAGGGCGACGGCGGCGCGAAGGCGCACCCGACGCAGAAGCCGGAGGCGTTGCTGTACCGAGTGCTGCTGGCGTGCACCAAGCCGGGCGACGTGGTGCTCGATCCCTTCTTCGGGACGGGGACGACGGGCGCGGTGGCGCGGCGGCTGGGGCGGCGCTGGCTGGGGATCGAGCGCGAAGAGCGCTACTGCGAGGTAGCGCGGACGCGGATCAACGCGACCTTGCCCTTCGACGAATCGGCGATGGCGACCGTGCCGAGCAAAAAGGCTGCGCCGCGGGTGCCGTTCGGGGCCTTGGTGGAGACGGGGCTGGTCGCACCGGGAACGGTGGTGTGGGACGCCAAGCGGCGCTGGCGCGCGACGGTGCGGGCGGACGCGAGCCTGGCGATGGGCGACGTGCAGGGATCGCTGCATCAGGTGGGTGCGGCGGCGCAGGGCGCGCCGTCGTGCAACGGCTGGGCTTTCTGGCACGTCGAGTTCGAGGGCGAGGTGGTTGCGCTGGACGCGGTGCGGCAGCGGTACCTGCTGATGGTGGGGGAGTGACGTCCGCCGCCCGCCCAAGTTCGTCATCCCGGGCTTGACCCGAGACCCGTGTTCCTCTGACCACCGTCGCTGAAGGCAGGTGGGTCCCGGTCAAGCCCGGGATGACGGAGGTTTTCGGATGAAGGGTAGTCTCCTCGGGGCCGCGTTGCTCGGCGTCCTGACCGGGCCGGCGTCCGCGCAGGAGGCGGGCCGCTTCGACGCGGCCATTGCCGCGCTCCAGCCGCAGCGGCCGGGCGTGGTGGACGCCTACGTCGTGACCGTCGCGCTCGACGCCGACCCCGTGTTCGCGCGGGAAGCGGGGGAGGCAGCGCGGGTGCTGGCGCGGCGCTACGGCGCGGCGGGGCGGACGGTGGCGCTGGCGGACGGCGGGGCGGCCTCGCCGGACGACTTAGGCCGCGCGGTGGCGCGGGTAGGGGTGCTCGCCGACCACGACGAGGACGTGCTGGTGCTGTTCGCGACGACCCACGGCCACCCGCAGGCGGGGCTGGTGTGGCGCGAGGCGGGCGGCGTGCGCGGGGCGGTGCCGCCGGCGGCGCTGGCGGGGATGCTGGGTGGCGCGGGGCTCTCGAACCGGCTGGTGATCCTGTCCGCCTGCTACGCGGGGGTGTTCGTGCCGGCGCTCCGCGGGGAGCGGAGCGTAGTGGTGACGGCGGCGTCGGCGGAGCGCAGCAGCTTTGGCTGCGAGGCGGAGAACGACTGGACCTTCTTCGGCGACGCGCTGGTCAACCGCGCGCTGCGCAAGCCGCAACCGTTGAGCGACGCGGTGGCGGAGGCGCGGGGGCTGATCGGGGCTTGGGAGGGACGCGCCAAGCTCGCCCCGTCCCAGCCGCAGTTCTCGATGGGGTCGCGGGCGGGGCGCTGGCTGCGGTCGCTGGAGGCGCGAATGCCGAAGGAGGGCTCCGCCCCAGTCGGGCGATCGCCGGGGGCGAGCCGATGAAGACTTATCTGCGGCCCACTGGCTTCGTCGACGCGCCGTTCGGGCACGACGGCCGCGTGGCGCGGCTCGCGGGCGGGCTGTGCTGGTTCGGGCTGGTCGAGCTGATCCGGGAGGACGGCGGGCGGATCGTCGGGAGCGAGCTCCTGCCGGTTCAGGAGGTCGAGGCGCGGCTCCCGGCGGAGCTGGCGGGGACCTGGGCGCGGCTTACCGCGCTGCGTGCGCCGCTCGCCTTGGGCGAGCGGGTGGTGCGGCTGGACCAGCCGCAGCTGGTGGGGATCGTCAACGCCACGTCCGACAGCTTTTCGGACGGGGGCAGCTACGGCACCGCTGAGGCCGCGGCGGACGCGGGGTTCGCGATGGGCGCGGCGGGGGCGGCGATCGTCGACGTGGGCGGCGAATCAACGCGCCCGGGGGCGGCGGAGGTGTGGGAGGGCGACGAGCTCGAGCGCGTGCTGCCCGTGGTGGACCAGCTGGCGCGCGGCGGGACCGCCGTGTCGGTGGACACGCGCAAGGCGGGGGTGATGGAGGCGGCGCTGCGCAGCGGAGCATCCATGATCAACGACGTATCCGCGCTGACGTGGGACGAGCGCGCGGCCGCGGTGGTCGCGCGCGCGGGGTGCCCGGTGGTGCTGATGCATCATCAGGGCACGCCGGAGACGATGCAGCGGGAGCCGCGCTACGAACGGCCGGTGACCCTCAGCGTCTACGACTGGCTGGAGGAGCGGGTGCGCGCGGCCGAGGAAGCCGGGATCGCGCGGGAGCGGATCGTCGTCGACCCGGGCATCGGTTTCGGCAAGACGGTGGGGCACAACCTGGAGCTGCTGAACCACCTGTCGCTGTTCCACGGCCTGGGCTGTGCGGTGATGCTGGGGGCGAGCCGGAAGCGGTTCATCGGGGCGCTGGACAAGGAGGCCGCCGTCGACCGACGGCTGGGCGGGTCGGTGGCGCTGACGGCCTCGACGGCGGCGCAGGGCGTGCAGCTGCACCGGGTGCACGATGTCGTGGAGAACGCGCAGGCGCTGCGGGTGTGGCGGGGGCTGCGGGACCGGGCGCTGACGCCTGCTTCGTGACGCGTCGTCCCAGCAGAAAGCCGGGACCGCCACCGACGACGGCTGCCCTCTTTATCGGCGGTGGCGGGGCGGTCCACCGCGGTCGTGGTCCCAGCTGCCGCTGGGACGACGGCCTCTCTTTAAGCTCTACAGCGCGTAGCCGCCGTCGGTCACCAGCACACTGCCCGTGGTAAAGGCGGACGCGTCCGAGAGGAGGAAAGCGATGGCTTCCGCCACCTCCTCCGGCCGGGCAAAGCGGCCCATCGCGGTAAAGGCGCTGATCTGGGCGAAAGCGGCCTCGCGGCCGTGGGCGCGCGCGGTTTCGGCGAAGGACTCCACGCCGTCCCAGATCGCGGTCTCGACGCCGCCGGGGGCGATCGCGTTGACACGGATGCCAGCGGCGAGGCCTTCCTTGGCGGCGATGCGGGCGAGGTGGAGCACGGCGGCCTTGGACGAACCGTAGGCAGCGATGCCGGGCTCGGCCTTGAGACCGGCGACCGAACCGACGAGCACGACGGAGCCGCGCCTGCCGGCGGTCATCGCGCGCATCGCGGCGCGGAGCGTGAGGAAAGCGCCGTCGACGTTGACGCGCATGACGCGGCGCCAGTGGTCGAAGCTCGCCTCGGCGATTGGCGCGCCCGCGCCGATGCCGGCGTTGACGACGGCATGGGTGAGGCCGGACAGGTCCGCGCCGTCCCAGAGCGCTTCGTCCGCGACGTCGCCGGGGTGGAGGACGCAAGGGCAGGGGAGCGCGGCCGCGGCGTCGCGCAGCGCGGCTTCGTTTAGGTCGTTGAGGTGGAGCTTCGCCGCGCCGCTCTGGCCGAGGAGGCGGGCGCTGGCGAGGCCGATGCCGGAGGCGGCGCCGGTGACGAGCGCGACCGCGCCGGTGAAGGACTGGGGCATGGGCGAAGGGCTAGCGGGGCTGGCAGGGAGTCGCAACTTCGCGGAGTGCGCGAACCGCGTCGCGGCGAAGCCGCGCCGTGACGTCGAACGGGTTCGGCCATGGGCCGACACGTCGGCCGGACGGGCGCTGGTCCTCGCCTAAGCGCTACGCGCTTAGTCCTGGGCGCCTCGCCTTATGCCGCATCTACTTGGATCCCCAGTTCCGCCAGCTTCCGGTAAAGCGTCGATCGCCCGATCCCCAGCCGCCGCGCGACCTCCGTCATGCGGCCCTGGTACTGGCCGATCGCCAGGCGGATCACGTCGGCCTCGATCTCCTCGAGCGGGCGGAGGTGGCCGTCGGCTCGGTATAGCGTGACGCCCGGCCCTTGGCTGAGCGCGTGGGCGGCGGACGCGGCGGACAGGGCGACCGGGCGGTGGTCGCTCTTGCGGTTGCTGTATTCGAGCTCGCGCGCGATCTGCGGAAAGTCGGCGGCGGTGAGCGCGTTCGAATCGGACAAGGCGGAGGCCCTGAACAGCGCATCGTGCAGCTGGCGGACGTTGCCCGGCCAGCCGTAGCGCATGAGCA
This sequence comes from uncultured Sphingomonadaceae bacterium, assembly GCA_902806235.1. Classification (GTDB taxonomy): domain Bacteria; phylum Pseudomonadota; class Alphaproteobacteria; order Sphingomonadales; family Sphingomonadaceae; genus CADCVW01. Next base: position 17,813 of record CADCVW010000073.1, read on the forward strand.
GCGCGAGCGCGTCGTCGCCGATGGACAGCGTGCGCATGCCGGGCTGCTCGGCGATGCGGTGAAGGAGGTGGCGGACGAGCGCGGGGATGTCCGAGCCGCGCTCGCGCAGGGGAGGCAGGGTGAGCTGGACGCCCGCCAGCCGGAAGTAGAGGTCCTCGCGGAAGCGGCCGGCGCGCACCAGCTCGGCGAGGCCGGGGCGCGCGGCGACGATAACGCGGACGTCGATCGCGCGGGGAGCGCCGCCGCCCATCGGCTCGACCACGCCGATCTCGATGGTGGACAGGAGCTTCGCCTGGGTGGTGGGCGGCAGCGCGTCGACGTTGTCGAGGAAGGCGGTGCCGCCGTCGGCCTGTGCGAGCAGCCCGACGTGGTTGGCGAAGGCTCCGGGAAAGGCGCCGCGGGCGTGGCCGAACAGCACCGAACCAATCATGTTGGCGGGGACCGCGGCGCAGTCCACACTCTGCAAGGCGCGGCGTGCGCGAGGCGAGGCGAGGTGCACGGCGCGGGCGATCGTCTCCTTGCCGGAGCCCGGCTCGCCTTCGACCAGCACAGTGATGCGCGAGCGCGCCGCCCTGGCCGCGGCGGCGAGCGCGGCGCGGAACTCGGGGGTGGAGCCGATCACCTCTTCGAAAGATAAGGGGCGGCTGGAGCGTTCGGTGAGTGGCAGGAGCTCGCGCCCCGTGCGCCGCCGATCGAGCGCGCGGTCGAGCGCGGCGAGCAGCCGGTCGGCGGCGACGGGGCCGCGCAGGAAATCCTTGGCCCCGGCGCGCAACGCCGCGACGCCCGCGTGCTCGTCGCCGATCACGGCCAGCGCGGGGAGTTCGGGATGCTCGGCGCGTACCGCGCGGAGCGCGCAGGCGGGCAGGCCCGGGCGCCAGCCGCCGACCAGCGCGGCGGCGATCTCGCCGGCCGCGTCGTCGGCGAGGTGGGCCGCCGCGCCGCCCCAGTCCTCCGCCGACAAGACGCGCCAGCCCGCGCGGCCGGCGATCGCCGCGACGACCCGCCGTTCGCCCGCGTCGGCGTCGATCAGCAACAAGCTGCGCGCACCATTCTGTTGCATCGACAATCCCCCACGTGAATATAGCGACTTAGCGGGAGGCGAGTAAAGACCCAGTTAAATAGGCTAACCCATGTCGCCTGAGGCGCGATCTATGAGGCGCGATCTATTCGCCCCCTTCCGCCCGCGCGCCGGCGCGGATAAGGCTTCGTTCGAGCAAGATCGGAGGTGCAGATGGCGGGGGAACCCAACAGGCAAGGCGAGTTCGTAGCGCACGAGCGGGACTATTCGCGCTTCACCGGGATGGTGAAGTGGGGCACGATCGCGGCGGCGATCGTGACGCTAATCGTCGTGCTGATGATCGCCAGCTAGCGAGTGCGGATCGCCGTCCTCGCCGAGCGCGCGCCGGCCGAGCGCCGGGTGGCGGCGACGCCGGAAACCGTGCGCAAGTTCGCCGCGCTGGGCGCGACGGTGGGCGTGGAGCGCGGCGCGGGCGCGGGGGCGGGGATCGGCGACGCAGACTACGAGGCGGCGGGCGCGACCGTCGGCGAGCGCGGGGCGCTGGTGGCGCAGGCTGACACGCTGCTCGGCGTGCAAGGGCCGGAGCCGGCGAGCTTGGACGGCGTGCAACCCGGGACTTTGCTGGTCGCGATGCTCGACCCGCGGCGGGAGCGCGCCCGGGTGGAGGCCTACGCAGCCAGGGGGCTGGAAGCGTTGGCGCTGGAGCTGATTCCGCGGATCACGCGGGCGCAGGCGATGGACGTGTTGTCGTCGCAGTCGAATCTCGCGGGTTACAAGGCGGTGCTCGACGCGGCGGCCGAGTACGGCCGCGCTTTTCCCATGATGATGACGGCGGCGGGGACGATCCCGGCGGCGCGGGTTTTTGTGATGGGGGCGGGGGTCGCGGGGCTGCAGGCGATCGCCACCGCGCGGCGGCTGGGCGCGATGGTCTCCGCCACCGACGTGCGATCAGTGGCGAAGGAGCAGATTGAGAGCCTGGGCGCGAAGGCGGTGTTCGTCGAGGAGGTGCAGGGCATCGCGGGCGAAGGCGTCGGCGGCTATGCGGGCGAGACGAGCGAGGAATACCGGCGCGCGCAGGCGGCGCTGGTGTCCGGGCACATCGCCAAGCAGGACATCGTGATCACCACCGCCTTGATCCCGGGGCGGCCGGCGCCGCGGTTGCTGTCCGACGAGCAGCTGGCGACCATGCGACCGGGGAGCGTGGTGGTGGACCTGGCGGTGGAGCAGGGGGGCAACGTCGAGGGCTCGCGGCCGGGCGAGGTGGTCGAGCGGCGCGGGGTCAGGATTGTCGGGCACCGCAACGTGCCGAGCCGGCTGGCGGCCGATGCTTCCGCCCTGTTTTCGCGCAACATGTTCAATTTCCTGAGCGCCTTCTGGGACGGGGGCGCGGGACGGGTGACGTTGCCCGACGACGACGAGATCGTGCGCGGAGCGCGGGTGACGCACGGCGGGCGGATCGTGCACGAAGCACTAGAATGAGGGGGAAGGCATGGGCCTGTTCAGCGCGACCGATCTGAGCCTGGAGGCGGCAACCGTCGAGTTCAGCCATGTCTTCATTCCCGGCGAGGAGCTGCTGGCGGCGTTCCGCACGGTGCGGGACACGATGCTGCTGACGGACCTCAGGATCGTGTACGTCAATGTGCAGGGGATCACCGGGTCCAAGAAGGATTTCCAGAGCATCCCGTGGCGCTCCGTGGTGCGCTTCTCCATCGAGACGGCGGGAACGTTCGACATTGACGCGGATATGAAGCTTTGGGTGGCAGGCGCGGCCGGGCCAATCGAGGCGAAGGTGTCGCGGAACAGCGACCCGCAGGCGATCCAGCGGATCATGGCGGAGCGGACGCTGGCGAAGCGCTGAAGGGACCGGTCGTGGACTTTATCTCGATCTTCTCGCTTTTCGTGCTGGCGTGCTTCGTCGGCTATTTCGTGGTGTGGGCGGTGACGCCGGCGCTGCACACGCCGCTGATGGCGGTGACCAACGCGGTGTCTTCGGTAATCGTGGTGGGCGCGCTGATCGCCTCCGCCGCGGCGCAGGGGGGCGCGGCGAAGTGGCTGGGGCTGCTCGCGGTGGTGCTCGCCAGCGTCAACATCTTCGGCGGGTTCGCGGTGACGGAGCGGATGCTGGCGATGTACCGGAAAAAGGACCCGAGCGCTCGCGCCCTCGGCCCCACCCCAACCCCTCCCCTGAAGGGGAGGGGCTAGGCGAATGCATCAACTCACGGCCTCGCCCGCCTGGGTGAGCCTCGCCTATCTGCTCTCGGGGGTGCTGTTCATCCTCGCGCTGCGCGGGTTGTCGTCGCCGGCGTCGAGCCGGCGGGGGAACCGGTACGGCATGGCCGGGATGGCGATCGCCGTCGGGACCACGCTGGCGACGCACGAGGTGGCGAGCCTGCCGGAGATCCTGGTCGCCATCGCGATCGGCGCGGCCATAGGGCTCGTCGCGGCGCGGCGGATCGCGATGACGGCGATGCCGCAGCTGGTGGCGGCATTCCACTCACTGGTGGGGTTGGCGGCGGTGCTGGCGGCGGCGGCGGCGTTCCTGAACCCGGAGGCGTTCGGCATCGCGCTGCGGGTGACGCCTATCGCGACGCCTTCGTTCCTGTCGATCTTCCCGGTGAGCCGGTTGGAGCTGGCGCTGGGCGCGGCGATCGGGGCAATCACCTTTTCCGGGTCGGTGATCGCGTTTCTCAAGCTTAACGGGAACATGGGGGGCGCGCCGATCCTCCTGCCGGGGCGGCACTGGCTGAATTTCGGGACGTTGGCGGCGATCGTCGGGCTGACCGCCTTTTTCACGCGCGACCAATCGGACTGGGTTTTCTGGACGATCGTGGGGTTGAGCTTCCTCGTCGGGCTGCTGCTCATCATCCCCATCGGCGGGGCGGACATGCCGGTGGTGGTGTCCATGCTCAACAGCTATTCGGGCTGGGCGGCGGCGGCGATGGGGTTCACGCTGGGCAACAGCGCGATGATCATTACCGGGGCACTGGTCGGCGCGTCCGGCGCGATCCTGAGCTACATCATGTGCCGGGCGATGAACCGGAGCTTCGTAAGCGTGATCGCGGGCGGGTTCGGGGCGGAGACCGCCACCTCCGCCGGGGCCGTCGCGGATCGGCCGTACAAGCGCGGGTCGGCGGAGGACGCGGCGTTCCTGATGCGCCAAGCCGATCAGGTGATCGTGGTGCCCGGCTACGGCATGGCGGTGGCGCAGGCGCAGCACGCGTTGCGCGAGATGACCGACCTGCTGAAGGAGGAAGGGGTGCGCGTGAAATACGCGATCCACCCGGTGGCGGGGCGGATGCCGGGGCACATGAACGTGCTGCTGGCGGAAGCGAACGTGCCTTACGACGAGGTGTTCGAGCTGGAGGACGTCAACTCGGAATTCGGGCGGACGGACGTGGCGTTCGTGATTGGCGCGAACGACGTCACCAACCCGGCGGCGAAGACGGACAAGGCCAGCCCGATCTACGGCATGCCGGTGCTGGACGTGGAGCGGGCGAAGACGGTGCTGTTCATCAAGCGCAGCATGGGTGGCGCGGGCTACGCGGGCGTCGACAACGAGTTGTTCTACCGGGACAACACGATGATGCTGCTGGCCGACGCGAAGAAGATGGTGGAGGAAATCGTCAAGGCGATGGGGCGCTGACGTCGTAGCGTTGCTATGGCGCAATGCCCCACGCCCGGCTGGCACGGCGGGCGGGGCACCAGGAGGCCCGAACTTGCAGCTCGGCCCCACTCAACCCCTCCCCTAAAGCGGAGGGGCTTCAGCGTAGTCCCGTCTTGCGGCCAACGCTCCGCTTTGGCAGGGCTGGGCGTGCGGGCGCTTAGCTCAGTTGGTAGAGCATCTCGTTTACACCGAGAGGGTCGGCGGTTCGAGCCCGTCAGCGCCCACGATTCTCCGCACGGCAGCACAGTGGAGCGCGCGACAAGTCGCGGCTTCGCCGCGACTGACGGCGCGCGGGCGAAAAGCGCGACCAACGTTTCCGCGCCCCGTCGGTCGCGGCGAAGCCGCGCCTTGTGGGGCGCCGTTTCGCCGCGCCGGCCGGGCTCCAGGCCGTTGCGTCGCAACTTCGCTACGGCGTCAGCGGTCTAGAGCCCCCGAACCAATCGCACCGCCACCGCCGCCCAGGGCGGATCGGCGACCACCTGTTGGCGCGCGCCGGCCCCGAGCGGCAGGACGTGGAGCTTGCCGCCGTCGCGCCCGATCAGGCGGCCGAACAGGAAGCGCCCGCCGGGGCGCGACAGCAGCACGTCGCGATTGAGCGCGGCGCCGAGCGCGTCGGGCGCGAGCTTTTCGCACCAGATCTCGTCGCCCGCGCGGTAGTCGCCGACGGAGCCTTGCACCGCGACGGCCACGGCGCCCGCCGCGGCGCGCGGGGGCACCGCGACGAGCTCACGCTTGGGCGCGGCGGCGCCGTCTGGGCCGAGCACGGCGGCGACGGGAAGATCCGCACGCACCGGCAGCTGCACGAGGTCGGCGGCCTCGACGCCGAGCGCGGAGGCAATGCGGTTGAGCCAGGCGACCGAAACGGTGCGGGTGCCCGTTTCCAGCCGGCCGATCGTCTGGGCGGTGGTTGGCGGGCGGCAGGCGCTCGCGACCTCGGCCAGCGTCATGCCCTTGGCGCGGCGAACGTCGCGGATGGCGGTGATCATGGGCGGGGCGGGGCCTCCTCGAACCTCGGCGGTTCCGCCGCGCTGCACCTTTCGCGCCGGCTTGGCAATATGGCGCTGTCCTACAACGGGCGCCTCAGGGGAAGGAGGCATAGAACAGAAAGAGAACAGGCGTGAGCGGTGCGGTGCGGATCGAATCGGCGGTGGGTTGGCTGAAGGCGCGGGGCCTTATTAGGGAGCGGCAGGCGGCAGCGGGCGAACGCTTGCGCGAGGATTGAGAGCGGGCGCAGCTGGCGCCTTCGGTGAAGATGCTGTGGAATGCCCCACCGTCGGTGAAAGGGCGGCGCGGCCCGTCGGAGCGGGCTGACCCGACGACGGCACAGTTGAAGGCCAAGCGGCGGTTCGAGGAAGCGGTGGCCGCGGCGGGGCCGGGGCTGGACGACGTGCTGTGGCGCGTGGTGCGCGCGAACGAGGCGCTGGCGGAAGCGGAGCGGGCGCTGGGGTGGCCGTTCATGACGGGGAAGGTAGTGCTGGGGATCGCGCTGGACCGGGTGGCGGGGTATTATAGGCTTTGACGCGCCGACGCAGTAGCGGAGCTACGGCGCGCCGCGGCGAAGCCCGGCCGGCGTGGGAAAGCACGCCCTATAGGGCGCGGCTTCGCCGCGAACGACGGGGCGGGGTCATAACTGCCAGAGGTCCGAGCTTGCAGCTCGGCCCCACCCCAACCCCTCCCCTGAAGGAGAGGGGTTACCCGTTCCCGCAATCCTTTCGGCTGATCACCTCGTCGAGCGCCGCCACCGGCACGCCCAGCCCGCGCACCGTGGCGCGGTTGTCGGCGATCTGGCCGCCGGGACGCAGGTAGAGGAACTGCTCCATGCGGAGCAGGCGGGAGAGTGGAAAGGACAGGCGGAGCTCGTTGCCGCGGACGCGGGCGGCGACGGGGCCGGCGGCGTCGGAGAGGGTGCCCGTCCAGCGGCCGGCGCCGGCGGGGCGGAGGCGCCACTGGCGGCGTTCGGGCGGGCGGGCGCCGCGGCGGATCTCCTGGTCGAGGACGACGGTGCCGTCGGGCTCCGTCCGGCCGCGGCTGTCGACGGCAACGGCTTGCGCGTCGGCGAAGATTTGGCGCAGCCGCCCTTCGCCGCGGAGGCAGCCGGCGAAGAAGTGTTCGACTGCGAAGACCGGTCTGGCGGTCCTCAGCCCCTTGGTGGACGCGGGGGACACGCAGGCGGACACCAGCGAGGTGGCGGCGAGCAACGGGAGCAGGGCAGCGAGACGCATAGGCGGAGGAACATCCGGGCGCGCGATTCGGACCGCGGCGGGAACCCGGGGCGCGGCGGGCGCGCTCTGCCGGCGAACGAACCGAACGGGAGAACAGGCATGGGTGAGCGCGCGCAGAAGTTCATCGACGCATTGTGGACGCTGGAGGGGACGAAGGACGTCGGGCCGATCGCGAGCCTGTTCCGGCAAGGCGCCGACATCTCTAACCCGCTGGTGAAGCACGCGGGCGAGGGTGAGCAGGGCGCGGCCCAGTTCTGGACCCATTACCGTGCGGCGTTCGGCGCGATCCGGTCCGAGTTCAGGAACGTGGTTGAGGAAGGCGACGCGGCGCTGCTCGAGTGGGTGAGCGAGGGCGACATGGGCGGCGAGCCGATCCGCTACGGCGGGGTGAGCGTTCTCGAGTTCGAGGAAGGCCCGGACGGGCTACTGCGGGCGTTCCGGACGTATTTCGACCCGACGCAGCTGGGTGCGGTGGTGAAGGGGTAACGTGGGGTGCTCCGCTCGTGAGCGCCGAGCTGCCTCATTCAACTTCGACTAGGTGGCGAGCTGCCAAGTCTCCGTATTCTTCTCCCCCGCAGGGAGGAGGTCTGGTGATCCGGGATGCCGTTCCCGCCGACGCGGCGGCGGTGGCGGCGATCTACGCGCACCATGTGCTGCACGGCACGGCAAGCTTCGACACGGAGCCGCCGTCGGTCGAGGCGACGGCGGAGAAGATAGTGTGGGTGGCTGAGCGCGGCTGGGCTTGGCTCGTGGCGGAGGAGGGCGGCGCGGTCGCGGGCTATGTTTATTTTACCCAGTTCCGTGACCGGCCGGCTTACCGCTGGTGCGCAGAGGATAGCATCTATGTGAGGGCGGACGCCCAAGGGCGTGGGGTGGGACGCGCGCTGCTCGGGTAGCTGCTCGCGCGGGCGGAGGACGTGGGCTTTCGGCAGATCTGCGCGGTGGTGGGCGGGGGCGAGCCGGCGTCGGTGGCGCTGCACGAGCGGTTCGGCTTCGCGGAAGTCGGGCGGACGCGGGCGGTCGGCTGGAAGCACGGGCGCTGGCTAGATGCGGTGTACATGCAGCGGGCACTAGGCACGGGCGAGAGAAGCATGCCTGAAGAAATTACCTAACCGGTAAAAAGTTGTTACCGAGGCACGCTGGGCTGGTACAAACAGAGACAATTGCGGGCGAGGTGGGCGAGCGATGAGGTGGTTCGGCCGCAAGGCCGCCTGGGAAACCGGGCGGCTTTTTTGTTGGGCGCGACGGGCGCGACGGCGACCGCGGGGGAGTGGGCGCGGAGCCACCCGGCGGGGGTCGGCGAGGGCGCCCCGGTGCGGGTCGAGGTAGCGCAACTGGGCACGCGACTCGCCTCCCGGGCGGCGGCGATCGAAATCGGTTGAGAAGGAGGGGACGATGACGGGGGACCAGAGCGTGCGGTTGGAACTGCCGTTGCTGGCGCCGGGGCAGGCGCAGAAGGAGATCTACCACAACGAAGCGCTGCTGCTGCTGATCGACGGGCTGCTGCAAGCGGCGGCAGTGGGCGTCGCGGACGCCCCGCCGGCCGCGCCGCAAGCGGGCGAATGCTGGCTGGTCGGGACGGCACCGACCGGGGACTAGGCGAACGCCGTCGCGATGGGGGCGGACGGGGGCTGGCGCTTCGCCGCGCCGCGGGCGGGGTTCCGCATCCTGCTGAAAAGCCGGAACTCCTATGCCGAATAGAGCGGTGCCGTCTGGAGATCGGCGTGGTGCGCGGGGCGCGGCTGATGGTCGGCGGGCGACAGGTGGTGGGCGAGCGGGGCGCGCCCGTCCCTGCACCGGCCGGCGGGGCGATGGTAGATGCGGAAGCGCGCGCGACGCTCGCCGCCGTGCTGGACAGGTTGCGCGCCCAAGGCCTGACCAATTGAAACGCGGAGAACGGCGGAGTCTTGGCGCGCGACAGTTACGCGAACGCACCGAGGTCGAAGCCGATCTTCATGTACGGAGTGGTGCAATTCTGCAACGCTTTAACAGTTTGTTCGCTTGCGCGGATACGACGTCGCGGCTAGGCATTTCTCCGCCGTTCCCAGTTGGAACAACAGATAAGGGGAAAGTTATGCGGAAGCTCGCCATTGCTGTGGCGCTGTCGACCTCGCTGCTCGCGTCGCCGGCCATGGCGCGTGACGGTGCGTTCTATATCGGCGCTGAATTCGGTCCCATGATCGTCGAAGATATCGACTTCGATCTGACCGCCGGCACCACCACCACCAGCGACGCCATCACCATCGACGCCGACCGCGGCTTCGACGGCGACGTGATCGTCGGCTACGACTTCGGCGCGTTCCGCCTGGAGGCCGAAGTGGCCTATAAGGAGAACGACCTCGACACCATTACCAACTCGACTCGGATTGGCACGCCGAACAGCATCGCGGCGGGCACCCGCACGGCGCAGGGCGAAGTCAGCGCGCTGTCGGCCATGGTCAACGGCATGCTCGACTTCGGCGACGACGACGGCGTGCAGGGCTTCATCGGCGGCGGCGCCGGCATCGCCCGGGTGAAGACGGAAGCGGCCTTCTTCTCCAACCTTGGCTTCATCGACGACAGCGATACCAAGTTCGCCTATCAGGTGATCGCGGGCATCCGCGCGCCCGTATCGCGCGGGCTGGACGTCGGCATCAAGTACCGGTTCTTCAACGTCGATGACATTCGCGGCGTGAACATCAACAATAACACGACCGAAGCCCGCTACCGCAGCCACAGCTTGCTCGGCAGCTTCATCGTGAACTTCGGCGGCGAAGCCCCGGTCGTGGAAGAGCCGGTCGTCGAGACGCCGGTCGTCGAGACGCCGGTCGAGACGCCGGTCGCTGAAACGCCTCCTCCGGCTGTGCCAGCTGGTCCGTTCATCGTCTTCTTCGATTGGGACCAGGCGGAGATCACCCCGCAGGCGGCCGCGATCCTCGATAATGCCGCTTCGGCCTACCAGCAGACGGGCAACGCTAACGTGCTGCTCGCCGGTAATGCGGACAAGTCGGGTTCGAACCAGTACAACATCGGCCTGTCGCAGCGCCGCGCGGACAACGTCCGCCAGTATCTGTCGGGCCGCGGCATCCCGGAGGGCGTGATGACGACCCAGGCCTTCGGCGAGGAAGCGCCGCTGGTCGACACGGCGGACGGCGTGCGCGAGCCGCAGAACCGCAACGTGCAGATCACCTTCGGCCCAGGTTCGGGTCAGTAAGGAACGGCCTCTCCGGTCCGCCGGGGTGGAGAAATTGGGGGTCGGCCTTTGGGTCGGCCCCTTTTTTCATGCCCAACGCGGACGCGCGCGCGGCAACCGCGCCGCGGTCGCGCGTTGGACCTCAAGCAAGATGCGGAGGACGATCATGCGCTTGATGATGCTGGGCCTGCTCGCGCTGCCGGCGCTCGCCGGCTGCGCGACGAACCAGGAAGCCGCGACGGCTCTGGCCGGCGCGGCGCCGACCGCGACAGCGACGCTTGCCGACGCGCGGGGTTCAGCGCGGGGCGCGGCGAGCCTGACCGCCACAGCGGGCGCCCCGCCGCGCTTGGCGGTGCGCGCGCACGGCATGGCACCCGGGACATACGCCATCCACGTTCACGCGGCCGGGCGCTGCGACCGGCCCGACTTCGCCAGCGCGGGACCGCATTGGAACCCAGCAGGTCGGCAGCACGGGACGGAGAACCCGGCCGGCCCCCACGCGGGCGACCTGCCCAACTTGGCGATCGCGGCGAACGGGACAGGAACGCTCGACGCGCCGCTCCCCGCGGGGCTCGACCCCCTGGACGCGGACGGCGCGGCGGTAATCATCCACGCCGCGGCCGACGATTACCGGACGGACCCGTCGGGCAACAGCGGGGCGCGGCTCGTCTGCGGGGTGTTCCGGCGAAGCTAGGCTGGAACTTCGGCGGGGTAGCGCACTGCCATCGAATAGCTCGCGCCGCCGCTCCCGAGCCTCGACTCGAACAAGCCGAACGCGTCGACAGCGAAAGGCGGCAAGGCGAGCCCGGCGCGGCGCGCGACGAAGCCGCGCGCGTCCTCGCCCAGCGTCCGGAGCCGGGCCAAGGTGACGTGGGGATGAAAGGCTCTGCGCTCCGGCGGAAGGCCACTCGCGACGCAGGCGCGCTCGACCTTGCGCTGGAGGTGGAGCAGCGCTTCGCTCCGCTCCACGCCTGCCCAGAGCGCCGCGCCGCCGCCGCGCCGATCGAAGCATCCCGCGCTCGCCAAGCGGAGCGGGAACGAGGCGAAGCTCAGCCCGTCGAGCGCGGCGGCGAGAGCTTCCGCGCCGTGCCGATCGACCTCGCCCGCGAAGCGAAGGGTGAGGTGGAGTTGCTCATCGTCCTGCCAGCGCGCACCGTGGACGCCCTCCATTAGCCCGAGCAAGGCTTCGCGGACGGAGCCGGGCGGCCGGATGGCGACGAACAAGCGGTGCATGGGACCTCCGTGCGGGGCGGGACAGAAGCGAAACGGAAGGCTGCTACTCCGGCTTTTCGCTTGAACGAAGGAACGACCTTCACGATATTCCGGTTCAAGCGGCGGGACCGTCCGCCGCGAAGGAGAGAAGAAACATCATGGCCAACTGGACTGATCCGCGGGTCGCCGGGTCCTCGCGATCCGCCCTCGGCGTCGACCGCGTCGCGTCCGACGCGGGTCTGCGCTCCTATATGCTGTCCGTGTACAACTACATGGCGTCCGGCGTGCTGCTGTCGGGCATTGTCGCCTACCTGTTCGCCTCGTCGGGAATGGCGGCCGCCGTGTTCACCCAGCCGGGGTTCCTGAAGTATGTCATCATCTTCGCGCCGTTGCTGATGGTGTTCGGTTTCGGTGCGGTGGCGGCGCGCGGCTCCACGGCCGCGATGCAAGCCATGTTTTGGGCCTTCGCCGCGGTGATGGGCCTGAGCCTGTCGACGATCTTCATCCGCTTCAGCGAGACATCGATCGCGACGGCCTTTTTCGCCACGGCGGCGGCGTTCGTGTCGCTGAGCCTGTACGGCTACACGACCAAGAAGGACCTGTCGGGCTTCGGCACCTTCCTGATCATGGGCGTGGTGGGCCTGCTGGTGGCGTCCTTGGTCAACCTGTTCGTGCAGTCGAGCGTTTTTGCGCTGGCGATCAGCGCGGTGGGCGTGCTGATCTTCGCGGGGCTCACCGCCTACGACACGCAGCGGATCAAGAGCCTCTACTTCCAGGTCGCCGGTTCCGACATGGTCGGCAAGACCGCGATCATGGGGGCGTTGACCTTGTACCTCGATTTCGTGAACATGTTTACCTTCCTGCTGAACCTGATGGGCAACCGCGAATAAGCTATTCCTCGGGCGAGATCGGGAGGCCCGGCGGCGACGCCGGGCCTTCTGCTTATTCGGAGCATCCGCTTGGCGCAGCCGTCGGCCACCATCCAGCGCATCCGCATCGGGTTGACCGGGCTCGGTTTCGTGTTCCTGCTCGTGCTGCTCGGCGCGGTGTTCGGCCAGGCGACCGAAGACGTCCCGCCCGGCGGCGTCGCGGTGAACCTGGCCGCGCCGCCCGGCAACGAGGTGGAGGCGGCGGAGCCGCTCGCCGAACTGGGCGTTACGCCCGGCGGCTCGCCCGAACCGGCCAACGATGCGGGCAACGCCGTCGCGCCCTGACCTTGCCGGCGCGTCCGGCGGGGCGATCGCGGCGGGCGCGCTGCTCGCTCTCGGCGAACTGCTGGCGGGGGTAACGCTCGGCGGCTTCTTCGCGGAGGAAAGGGCCGAGCCCTTCGTCTTTCTCCTGTTCCGGCCGTGGCTGCTGCTCGGAGCGGCGCTGCTCCTTCGACAACGGCGAGCGCGCCAATGCTGGGCCGCCTACGGCGCATACCTCCTGCTCGCGAGCGCGGCGGAAGCCGCGCTGCTGTGGGCGATGGGGGGCGGGACGCGCGAGCTCGGTATCCTAATGCTGGGCGGGATGGCCGTTCTGCCCCTAATCGTCCTTCTCGAGCTCGCCATGTGGGGCGGGGAGCGCCTGCATCGATCGAGCGGCGCGGCGCTCGCTCTGGCCGGCTGCGCGGCGCTGTTCCTCGCCACGGACCTTCCTAGGCGGGCGCAGCAGCTCGTCGCTGGGCAGCGGGCCGACGCGCGGCTCCCGAGGCCGCGGGTGGGGCTGGCGAGCGCGCTGCCACTCGCCTGGGGCGAGGCCGGCCCGTTCGCGCCCGGCGCGCGGCCGGCGGAAGCCTATCGACTGCTCGGCGGAGAGTACGACCTTGTCCCGCTCGATCTCCTCGCCGACGCGAGCTTGGCGCCGCTGCGGGCCGTGCTGCTCGTCCAACCGCGCGCGCTCGCCCCGTCCGAGCTTGTCGCGCTCGACGCCTGGGTGCGCGGGGGCGGGCGGGCGCTGATCCTGACTGACCCGGTGCTGCGTTGGCCGAGCGGGCTCGCGCTCGGCGACATTCGCCGCCCGCCGCCGGTCGGCCTGCTCGGGCCGCTGCTCGACCATTGGGGACTGGCGCTGCTGCCGCCCGGCTCGGGCGAAGGCGCGATTGTCGATGAGCGAGTCGCGGGCAGACGGCTCGTCACCGCCGCGCCCGGACGACTGGCGAGCCGCGGGAGGACATGCCGCGTTATGGAGTCCGGGTTGCTGGCGCGCTGCCGGATAGGCCGGGGAACGGCGCTGGTCCTCGCCGACGCGGACCTGCTGCACGACGACCTGTGGATCGGCCCCGGGCCGCGCGGGACCGAGCATGTCGGGCGCGCGGCGGACAACCCGCGAGTCGTCTCCGACCTGCTCGATTTGCTGCTCGGCCGCGCGCCCGCAACTGATCGGGTGAATTGGTTCGCGCCTGGCCGCGATCCCCGCCCGGCGCTGCTCGCCGCGCTCACGATTCCCCTCATTGTGCTGATTTCGGGGCTTCTCGTGCGCGGCCGCGGCCGGCGTTTCACAGAGTTATCCACAGGGCTTCAGACAGTGGAAAGGAATGGCGACGGCATCGCCTGATCCATAGCTAAACCGCGGAATTCCGCCGTTTTCCGCCTAGTGGCATCCAATCCCCATTCCAGGCACGATAATCCATTGCCGACCCACGGACCCGATGCTACGCACAGGTCAACGAGCGGGGCAGCTCCGGTGCGCATTGATGCAACGGCGCGGGTAACGGCGAAGGCCGACTCCGCGGACGGCCGAACCTTGCTCGGACGGGAGCAGGGCGCTAAGTGGATCACCTCTTTCAAGGGAGCGCGCTGAACGCGGTGGACGCGAAGGGTCGCGTCTCCCTGCCGGCGTTCCTGCGTCAGGTGGTCGAGAAGCGCGGCGACAGCCACGCCGTGATCCTCGCCAAGCACGACGCCTTCCCCTGCATTTCCGCTTACGACCGCGGTTATGGCGCGGTGCAGCACCGCAAGCTCGAGCGGCTGGGCGAGGCCTTGGAGACCGACCCGGCGCGCGCCGCGGAGTACCACGCGCGCAACCTGCTCGCCTTCGGCACGACGGAAGACGTGCCCTACGACCCTTCCGGCCGCATCGTCCTGCCCCCGATGAGCCGCCGCAAGGCCAAGATCGCCGATCTCGCCCTGTTCATCGGCGCCGGCGAGACGTTCCAGATCTGGAATCCGGCCGAGTTCCTCGCTCACCCCGCCATCCACGAGGACCTCAAGGACGTCGCGCGCTATCGGCTGGAAGAAAAGGGCATCGAGCTGTGAGCGATGCCCCGCAGCTGCCCTTGCCCGCCTCGGCCCCGCACGTCCCCGTACTGCTCCAGGAAGTCGTCGCGGCGCTCGCGGTCGCGCCGGGCGAGACGCACGTCGACGGCACTTTCGGTGCCGGCGGCTATTCACGCGCTATCCTGGCGGCCGGCGCGGGCCGCGTGATTGCCTTCGACCGCGATCCGGACGCGATTCGTTCTGGTGAAATGCTGGCCGTGGAGAGCGGCGGGCGGCTGGAGCTCGTCCGGGAGCGCTTCTCGGCCATGGCGCGTGCGCTCGCGGAGCGGGGCGTGGCGCGAGTGGACGGCGTGACGCTGGATGTCGGGGTGTCGTCCATGCAACTCGACCAGGCCGCGCGCGGCTTCTCCTTCCAGGCGGATGGCCCGCTCGATATGCGCATGGCGCAGGAAGGCTTGAGCGCCGCTTCCTTCGTCAACGAAGCCGACGAAGCGGCGATCGCCGACGTGCTTTTTCACTTGGGCGAAGAGCCCAAGGCGCGGCGGATCGCGCGGGCGATCGTCGCTGCGCGGCCGATCGCGCGCACGGGCGAGCTCGCGGAGGTGGTCCGCCGCGCGGCCGGTCATCATCCGGGCATGAAGAAGGACCCGGCGACCCGCAGCTTCCAGGCGATCCGCATCCACGTGAACGAGGAGCTGCGCGAGCTGGAGGACGGGCTGGCCGCGGCCGAAACCGTGCTGCGCCCCGGTGGCCGGCTCGCGGTGGTGACCTTCCACTCGCTCGAGGACCGGATCGTGAAGCGCTTCCTGCGGACGCGCAGCGGCGCGACGCCCGCCGGCTCGCGCCACGCGCCCGCCCCAGCGGCGGCGCTGACCATTGCCCCCAGTTTCCACGCCGTAGCTAAGCCCGTGCGCCCGGGCGAGGCCGAGCTGCGCCGCAACCCCCGCGCGCGCTCCGCCACCCTGCGCATCGCACGGCGCACGAGCGCACCCCGTTGGACCATGCCGGAAGAGGAGGCGGCCTGATGATTACCAAGGCTTTCCAATCAATGATGTGGGTCGGCGCGGTCGGCGGGTCCGCGATCGGCTGCTACATGCTGTCGCTCGGCGTCGCGTCCGAACGGGCGGGCGTGGAGAAACTCGACAGGCAGATCGTCGTCGCGCGGCGCGAGATCCGCGCGCTAGAGACCGAGCTCGGTACGCGCGGCCGGCTGGCGCAGCTCGAGCGCTGGAACCGTGACGTGCTCGCGCTGGGCGCGCCGAAGGCGGGGCAGTATCTCGACAACGAACTGGTGCTGGCGCGCGTGGTCGACGGCAGGCTGCCCACGCCGAACGCGCCGCCGGAGGTACTGATGGCGTCAACGGACGGGGCCGCGGCCGGCACGGCCGCGCCGAAGGCGGTCGTCCGTGACGACGGCGCGCCCGTCGCGACCGAAGCTCCGGCATTCCGCACGGCGCAGTATATTGTCCCGGCCGACGCCTCGCCGACCGCGCCGAAGCGCGCGGCGCTGATCGACGCCGACACCGCGCGGGATATCGGCGCGGCCGCGCGGGCGGAGCGGGCCTCCGGCGCTCCGCGCGCCCGATGACCGCGCTCGTCGCGCGCCCCGAGCGCGTCCGACTGGCGGGCCAGCGCCATCAGGCGACGGTGGTCACCCATCAGCGGCTGATGCTGATCATGCTGCTGTTCCTCGGCGTCACCGCCGCCGTGGTGCTTCGCATCGGCTACCTCGCGCTGTTCAGCGACGGCGCGGCGCGCGGCGGCGCGGCGAACGCGCTGCTACCCGCGCGCGGCGACATCGTGGATCGCAACGGGCAGCCACTAGCGCGTTCCATCGACGCGTGGACGATCGGCGTGCACCCGGCCAAGATCATCGGCGACCGGGAGGAGATCGCTGTGCGGCTCGCCCGGCTGATGCCGGAGCGGAGCGCCGCCGAGTATCTGGAGATCCTGACCTCCGGCCGGACCTTCCAATTCCTGCGCCGCCGCGCGCTGCCCGAGTTGGTCGCGGCGGTGAACGCGATCGGCGAGCCGGGGCTCGCCTTCGACCGCGAGCCCGACCGACTCTATCCGCAGGCCGGGCTCGGCGCGCACGTGCTCGGCTGGACGGACATCGACGGCCACGGCGCGGCGGGCATGGAGAAGGTGCTTGATGCTGCGCTGACCGACCCCGCGCGGCGCGGCGCGCCCACCGCGCTCGCCATCGACTCGCGCGTGCAGGCGGCGATGGAAAGCGAGCTCGCCGCGGCGATGACAAGCCTGCAGGCGATCGGCGCGACAGGCGTCGTGCTCGACGTGCGCACGGGCGAGCTGCTGGCGCTAGCGAGCCTGCCCGCCTACAATCCCAACGCCGCCGGCCGCTTCGCCCTCGACACGCGATTCAACCGCGCGACCATGGGCGTGTACGAGCTCGGCTCGACCTTCAAGCCGATCACCGTCGCCGCGGCGATGGAGGCGGGCGTGATCAAGTCGCTCGGGCAGCGCTACGACGCGGCGCACGCCGTCGCCGTGGGTCGGTTCCGGATCAACGACAGCCACCCGATTGGCCGCTCGATTACCATCCCTGAGATGCTGATCCATTCGTCCAACATCGTCACCGCGCGCATCTCCGACCAAATGGGGGCGGAGCGCATGGCCCACGCCTTCCGCCAGCTCGGCTTCGACGAGCCCGCGCACGTCGAGCTGCCGGAGAAGGGGCGGACGCTGTGGCCGGGCGACTGGGGCCGGGCGACGATTATGAACACCGGCTTCGGCCACGGCATCGCGGTGACTCCGCTCCATCTCGCCACCGCCTACGCCACGCTGGTCAACGGCGGCGTGTGGCGGCCGGCGACGCTGATGAAGCTCGGCCCCGACCAAGTGCCGCGCGGCCGCCGCGTGTATTCGGAGGAGACCAGCGCGCGGATGCGCCAGATGCTGCGGCTGATCGTCACGGAAGGCACCGGCAAGAAGGCCGAAGCGCCCGGTTACCGCGTCGGCGGCAAGACGGGGACGGCGGAGAAGCCCAAGGACGGCGGCTACGCGCGCAAGTCGCTGGTCTCCACCTTCGCCGCGGCTTTTCCGATGGACGATCCGCGCTACGTGGTGATCGCCATGCTCGACGAGCCCAAGGGCAACGCGGAGACCTTCGGGATCGCCACGGCGGGCTGGACCGCCGCGCCCGTCGTCAGCAAGGTCGTGTCGCGCATCGGGCCATTGCTCGGCGTACTGCCCGACGAGCGCCGCGACGTAGACGTGTCCGACCTCATGCCGCTCATCTGGAAAGCGAAGGGCGCCCGCTGATGCGGCTCGGCGAACTGACGGGCGGCGGGGAGCAAGAGGTGGTGACCGGCTTCGCGATCGACCACCGCCGGGTCGCGCCCGGCACGGTGTTCGGCGCGTTCAAGGGCGCGCGCTTCGACGGCGAGTCGTTCATCGGGCACGCGGTGGCGGCGGGCGCGGTGGCGGTGGTCGCGCGGCCGGAGGCGGCGGTGGCGGGCGCGGCGCACCTTGCCGACGGGCAACCGCGCCGCGCCTTCGCCCGGCTCGCTGCGCGCTTCTTCGCACCGTTCCCGGAGGTGACGGCCGCCGTCACCGGCACCAACGGTAAAACCTCTACCGTCGAACTCACTCGCCAGCTGTGGCGCATGGCCGGCGAGCGCAGCGCATCAATCGGTACGCTCGGCGTGACCACGGCGGACGAGCGCGCGACGACCGGGCTCACCACGCCCGACATCGTCACCTTTCTCGCCAACGTCGCGGGGCTGCGGCGCGAAGGCGTGACGCATCTGGCGTTCGAGGCATCGAGCCACGGGCTCGACCAGTACCGGACGGAAGGGCTGCCGGTGCGCGCGGCGGCGTTCACCAACCTGTCGCGCGATCACCTCGATTATCATGGGACGATGGAGGACTACCTCCGGGCCAAGCTGCGCCTCTTCTCGGAAGTGATGAACGCGGACGGGGCGGCGGTGGTCTGGGCCGACGATCCGGCGGCGGAGCGGGCGATCGACGCCGCGCGCGGGCGCGGAACGCGCGTGCTGACGGTGGGGACGCGGGGCGAGGCGATCCGCCTCGTGGGGCGCCGCCCGACGCTGCTCGGGCAGGAGCTGGCGCTAGAGATCGACGGCCGCACCCGGACGGTCGTCCTGCCGCTGATCGGCGCCTACCAAGCGGCCAACGCGCTCACCGCTATGGGGCTGGTCATCGCCACCGGGGGCGACCCGGAGCGCACCCTAGCGCACCTCGCCCGCGTCCAGCCGGTGCGCGGGCGGCTGGAGCGCGCGGCGATCACGCGCGCGGGCGCCCCCGTCTACGTCGACTACGCGCACACTCCCGACGCGCTCGAAGCGGCTGCGGCCGCGCTACGCCCCCACGCCAAGGGCCGGCTGATCACCGTGTTCGGCGCGGGCGGCGACCGCGATGCGGGCAAGCGCGAGGAGATGGGCGCGGTCGCGGCCAGGTGTTCCGACCTGGTGATCGTCACCGACGACAACCCGCGCTCGGAGAGCCCGGCGCTGATCCGCCGCGCGATCCTGGCCGGCGCGCCGGGCGCGCGCGAAGTGCCGGGGCGGCGCGACGCCATCGCCGCGGCGACGACGGTGGCCGGGCCGGAAGACATCGTGCTCGTCGCCGGCAAGGGGCACGAGACGGGGCAGGTGGTCGGCGAACTGACGCTTCCCTTCGACGACGCGGCGGTGGCGCGGGAATGCGCGGCGTGAGCCTGTGGCGCGCGGAGGAGATCGCGGCCGCCTGCGGCGGGGCGGCCAAGGGCTCCTGGGAGGCGAGCGCCGTCACCTTCGACTCACGCGAGGTCGAATTCGGCTCCTTGTTCATCGCGCTCAAGGGCGAGCGCGCCGACGGCCACGATTACGTTCCTCGTGCGCTCGAAGCGGGGGCCACCGGGGTGCTGGTGAGCCGAGGCAACCAGCTGAACAGCGTGGTCGTAGACGACACGACGGCGGCACTGGAAGCGCTCGGCCGTGCAGGCCGCGAGCGCCTCGCCCCGATCGCGCGGGTGATCGGCGTCACCGGCTCCGTCGGCAAGACGGGGACCAAGGAGGCGCTCGCCGCGGCGCTCGCGCGCGGGTTGCCGGGCGAGGCGCGCGCGGTGCACCGCTCCGTCAAGAGCTACAACAACCACACGGGCGTGCCGCTGTCGCTCGCGCGCTGCCCCGCCGACGCGCGCTTCGCCGTGCTCGAGATGGGCATGAACCACGCGGGCGAACTGGCCGCGTTGACAAAACTTGTCAGGCCGCATGTCGCAATCGTGACCGCGATCGCCGCGGCGCACCGCGCCTTTTTCAGCAGCGAGGAGGCGATCGCCGACGCCAAGGGCGAGATCTTCCGCGGCCTCGTCCCGAACGGGACGGCGATCCTGCCTGAGGACAGCCCCCACCGCGACCGGCTCCGCACCGCCGCCGAGCCTTACGCGGAGCAGGTCTGGACGTTCGGGCGCGGTCGGGGTGCGACGGTGCGCGCGCGGGAGGTGGTCGCGAGCCCGAACGGCGGCAGCCTCGTCACTGCGACCTTGCCAGGCGCCGACCTGACCTTCTCCATCTCCCAACCGGGCGAGCACTGGGTAAGCAACGCGCTCGCCGTGGTTGCGGCGGTGGCGGCGGCGGGCGGCGATCTGGCCGCGGCGGGGCTCGCGCTCGCCGAATTGCCGGGGCTCAAAGGGCGCGGCGAGCGGCACCGGGTGGCGCTCCCGGACGGCGGCGAGCTGCTATTGATCGACGAGTCCTACAACGCCAACCCGGGCTCCATGGCCGCCACGCTTAAGGTGCTCGGTGACGAGCCCGCCGCGCGGCGCATCGCCGTGCTCGGCGCCATGCGCGAGATGGGCGAGGAGAGCGACTGCTACCACGCCGAGCTCGCCGGGCCCGTGGCGCGGGCGCAGGTGTCGCTCGCCGTGCTGGTCGGGCCGGAGATGGCGCCGCTCGCTCGCGCGTTGCGGCCGGACGTCGCTACCCTGCACGTGCGGGACGCGGCGGAAGCCGAGGCCGCTTTGGCCAAGGAAGTGCGCGCCGGAGACGTGCTGTTGGTAAAGGGATCGAACGGGGTGGGATTGAGCAAGGTCGTGGACGCGATGCTCCGCCCCGCCGGCGCGGGCGCGGGGAGCGTCGCCTGATGCTGCTCCTCCTCGCCGACGCACTCAACTTCGCGGGCGTCTTCAATCTGTTCCGCTACCTGAGCTTCCGCGCCGGCGGCGCCACTACGACGGCCCTGGCCTTGGGGCTGCTGATCGGCCCGCGATTTATCGGCTGGCTGCGCGTGCGGCAGGGCCACGGCCAGCCGATCCGCGCCGACGGGCCGCAGACGCACCTCGCCAAGCGGGGCACCCCGACGATGGGCGGGCTGATGATCCTGACGGCGGTCGCCGTGTCCGTGCTGCTGTGGATGGACCTGTCGAACCGCTACGTTTGGGCCTGCCTGTTCGTGCTGCTCGGCTTCGGCTTTATCGGTTTCCTCGACGACTACGACAAGGTCACCAAGCGCAGCACGGCGGGCGTGTCGGCGCGCACCCGGCTGCTCGCTGAGTTCCTGGTCGCCGGCATCGCCAGCGCCGCGATCCTGCAGGGCACGGGGACCGAGCTCCACATCCCCTTCGTCAAGGAACCGATCGCCGACCTCGGCCCCTTCTACATCATCTTCGCGGCCTTCGTGATCGTCGGCTTCGGCAATGCGGTGAACCTGACGGACGGGCTCGACGGGCTTGCCACCATGCCGGTGATCATCGCCTGCATCGCTTTCCTGCTCATCACCTATCTCGTCGGCAACGCGCGCTACGCCGACTACCTCGGCATCCCGCACGTGCCGGGCGCTGGCACGCTCACCGTGCTGTGCACGGCGATCGTCGGCGCGGGGCTGGCGTTCCTGTGGTTCAACGCGCCGCCCGCCGCTGTCTTCATGGGCGACACGGGCAGTCTCGCGCTCGGCGGCGCGCTGGGCGCGATGGCGGTGGTCGCGCAGCACGAGTTCGTGCTGGGCATCGTCGGCGGGCTGTTCGTGCTGGAAGCGCTGTCCGTCGTGATCCAAGTGTTCTTCTTCAAGCGCACCGGCCGCCGCGTGTTCCGCATGGCCCCCATCCACCACCATTTCGAGCAGCTCGGCTGGTCGGAGCCGACAGTGGTGATCCGCTTCTGGATCATCTCCTTCGTGCTCGCGCTCGCCGGTCTGTCGACGCTCAAGCTCCGGTGATCGGCAGCCCCGCCTGGGCCGGGCGGCGCTACGCCCTGCTGGGCCTCGCGCGATCGGGGCTGGCGACGCTCGACGCGCTACTCGCGGGCGGGGCGGAGGTGGTCGCTTGGGACGAGCAGCGGCAAGCGCGCGACGCGGTGCGCGGCCGGGCGCGGGTCGCCGATCCGCTGGCCATCGCGCTCACCGGCTTCGACGCCGTGGTCGTCTCGCCCGGCGTGCCGCTCAACCGCCACCCGATCGCCGCGCGGGCCCGGGAGGCGCGGGTGCCCGTGATCGGCGACGTCGAGCTGTTCGCCCAAGCGCGCGCGGCGCTGCCCCCGCACAAGGTCGTCGGCGTCACCGGCACCAACGGCAAGTCGACCACCACCGCGCTGATCTACCATCTGCTCGACGCGGGCGGCGTGCCTTCCCTGATGGGCGGCAACATCGGCCTGCCGATCCTAGGCCGCGATCCCCTGCCGGCCGGCGGCGTCTACGTTCTCGAACTGTCAAGCTACCAGCTCGACCTGACGCAGGGCCTCGACTGCGACGTCGCGGTGCTTC
Source organism: uncultured Sphingomonadaceae bacterium (assembly GCA_902806235.1). Classification (GTDB taxonomy): domain Bacteria; phylum Pseudomonadota; class Alphaproteobacteria; order Sphingomonadales; family Sphingomonadaceae; genus CADCVW01. The sequence goes on from CADCVW010000073.1 coordinate 40,020, forward strand.
TTAACGTCACGCCCGACCACCTCGATCGCTACGACGGGATGGACGACTACGCCGCGTCCAAGGCGCGGCTGTTCGCCATGCAGTCGCCGGATAACGTCGCGGTGATTGCGACCGACGACGACCATGCGCGGGCGGTCGCGGGGCAGGTCGCGGGCCGGCTTGTCCGCGTTTCGGCGAGCCAAGTGCGCGACGCCTCGCGCTGGCCCGCGCTCCAGGGTCCACACAATGCGCAGAACGTCGCGGCCGCCGTCGCCGCGGCGCGCGCGCTCGGCATCGCTGATTCGGTGATCGCCCGCGGGCTCGCTACCTTCCGCGGCCTGCCGCATCGGATGGAGTTCGTGGCGGAGCGGGACGGGGTGCGATTCATCAACGACAGCAAGGCGACCAACCCGGCGTCCGCCGCACCCGCGCTCGCCGCCTTCCCCTCCGTTCACTGGATCGTCGGTGGGCGGGCGAAGGGCGCCGACTTGGGCGAGTGCGAGGCCCAGCTGACTCATGTCAAAGCGGCCTACGCGATCGGCGAGGCTTCGGCGATGTTCGTCCGATTATTGCACGATAGGGTGCCCACGGCCGATTGCGGCACTCTGGAGAACGCGGTAGCAAAGGCGTCCGAAGCGGCAATCGCCGGCGACGTGGTGCTCCTCTCGCCGGCCTGCGCATCCTTCGATCAGTTCCGGAACTTTGAGGCGCGGGGGGATGCTTTCCGCGCGGCGGTGGAGGCGTTCTAGTGTCGTTCGTCGGCAACCAACCGCGCGTGAGCACCGCTACCCCGAAGGGGCGGGAGATCGTTCGCCTCGGCCGCGCGGACCGTTCCGCGCTCGGCCGCTGGTTCTGGGAGATCGACCGGGTGCTGCTGCTGCTCGTGGCGGTGCTCGTCGCGGTGGGCCTGGTCGCGGTCGCCGCTGCCTCGCCGGCCGCGGGGAGCCGCTATTCGGGCGGCGCCGTGCAGATCGCGCCGCTCCACTACTTCTACCGCCAGCTCATGTGGATGGTCGTCGCGCTGCCCGTCATGGTGGGCGTGTCCATGCTCCCGCACCAGCTCGCCCGGCGCTTCGCGCTGGTGGGGGCTGGCGCGTGCATCCTCCTCCTCGCGCTCACGCCCTTCCTCGGGCCGGAGGTCAACGGCGCGCACCGCTGGATCGGCTTCGGCTTCGCCCAGCTCCAGCCGTCCGAGTTCCTGAAACCCTTCTACATTGTCGCGCTCGCCTGGCTCCTGTCGCTCAAGGAGCAGGACCGCACCTTGCCCGTGGTGCCCATCTCCGCCGTGGTCACCGCGGTGATCGCGCTGTTCCTGATGCGCCAGCCCGACTTCGGCTCAACCGTGATCTTCGCCGCGGTCTGGGTGCTGATGCTGATGCTCGCCGGCATCTCCGTCCGCTTCCTCGCGCTGCTTGGGCTGGGCGGGATCGCCGGCATCGTCGCCGCCTACCTCTTCTACCCCGTCGCCACCGCGCGCATCGACGGCTTCCTCTTCGCCCAGGGCGACACCTATCAGACCGAATCGGCGCTCCGCACGCTGACGGCCGGCGGGGTGTTCGGCACGGGCCCCGGCGGCGGGGCGCGCAAGTTCCATCTGCCCGAACCGCACACCGACTACATCTTCTCCGTGATCGGCGAAGAATTCGGGCTGATCGCCTGCCTCGCGATTGCAATGCTCTACATCGCCATCGTCGTGCGCGTGCTGGTCAAGCTGCTGGAGGAGGAGAACCCGTTCCTGCTGCTCGCCGGCGCTGGGCTGGTGAGCCAGATCGGGCTGCAGGCGCTGATTAATATGGCGGTGAACGTCCAAATCGCCCCGTCCAAGGGCATGACCTTGCCCTTCATCAGCTACGGCGGCTCGTCGATGATCGCGCTCTCCATCGGCGTCGGGCTGCTGCTTGCCTTCACCCGGCGCAACCCGTTCCTCAACCGCTCGCCCTACGCGTCGCGGGGCGGCGGCGGGCCGAAGCCCGCACTGCGGTGAGCCGGTCGGGGCACTTCGTGCTCGCCGCCGGCGGCACGGGCGGCCACCTGGTTCCCGCCCACGCGCTCGCCGCGGAGCTCCGCGCGCGCGGGCATCGCGCGACCTTGGTCACTGACGCGCGCGGGGCGAAGATCCCGGGGCTATTCGGCGGAGTGGAGACCCGCGTGCTTCCCGCCGGGCGGATCGCCCACAACCCGCTGGCGCTGCTCCGCGCGGCCCGCGATATCGCCGCCGGGCGCGCGATGGCGCTCGCGCTCTACCGCGAACTCCGCCCCGCCGCGGCAGTCGGCTTCGGCGGCTACCCGGCGTTTCCCGCGCTGCTGGCGGCCAAGGCCGCGGGCCTGCCCACCGCCGTGCACGAGCAGAACGCGGTGCTGGGCCGCGTCAACCGGCTGGTCGCCGGCCGGGTGGACGCGATTGCCACCGCCTATCCGGAGGTCGACCGGCTGTCCCCGCGCCACCGCGCCAAGGCGACGCTGGTCGGCAACCCGATCCGCGCCGAAGTTCTGGCCATCCGCGACGAGCCCTACCCGGCGCTCGCCGCCGACGGCGTGCTCCGCCTGCTCGTGACGGGCGGCAGCCAGGGCGCGAGCGTGCTGTCGGAAGTCGTGCCGGCCGCCGTGGGCCTGCTGCCCGAGAACCTCCGCCACCGTCTGCAGGTCACCCAGCAGTGCCGGCCGGAGGATCTGGAGGCAGTGTGCGCCACCTATCGCGCGCTGGGCGTGCCCGCCGAGCTCGCCACCTACTTCCCCGATCTGCCCCAACGACTCGGCTGGGCGCACCTCGTGGTCGCCCGCGCGGGCGCGTCCACCATCGCCGACCTGACGGCGGCGGGGCGCCCGGCGATTTTGGTCCCGTTGCCCTCCGCCGCTGACGACCACCAAACCGCCAACGCGCGCGAGATGGCGAAGCTCGGCGGCGCGCGGGTGATCGGGCAAGCCGAGTTCACCGCCGAACGGCTCGCGCGGGAGGTGGAAGCGATGGTCGCCGATCCCGAATCGCTCGCCGCCGCCGCAGATCGCGCGCGCGCCTGCGGCCGGCCTCGCGCGGCCGAGGCGCTGGCCGACCTGGTGGAGCGGCTCGCCGGCGACGCCTTGCTGGAGCGCGCCGCGTGAAGGGCTGCGGCACCGACATCGGCGTGATCCACTTCGTCGGCATCGGCGGGATTGGCATGTCGGGTATTGCGGAGGTGATGCACAATCTCGGCTACCGCGTGCAGGGCTCGGATATCGCCGAGGGCTATGTGGTGGAGGGCCTCCGGCAGCGCGGTATCCCTGTTGCGATCAGCCACCGGGCGGAGAACCTGGGCGACGCCGCGGTGGTGGTCACCTCCACCGCCGTGTCGCGCGCGACCAACCCGGAGGTCGAGGCCGCCTACGCCCGTCGCATCCCCGTGGTCCGCCGGGCGGAGATGCTCGCCGAGCTGATGCGTCTCAGGAACACGGTGGCGGTGGCCGGCACCCACGGCAAGACCACGACGACGTCCCTCATCGCCGCCCTGCTCGACGCGGGCGGGATCGACCCCACCGTGATCAACGGTGGCATCATCAACAGCTACGGCTCCAACGCGCGGCTGGGCGAGGGCGACTGGATGGTGGTAGAGGCCGACGAGAGTGACGGTAGCTTCCTGCGGCTGGACGGCACCATCGCCGTGGTCACCAACATCGATCCCGAGCACCTCGACCACTACGGCGACTTCGACGCGGTGCGCGACGCCTACGTCGAGTTCGTGGAGAACGTGCCCTTCTACGGCGCGGTGCTGATGTGCGTCGATCATCCGGAGGTGCAGGCGTTGCTGCCGCGCATCCGCGACCGGCGGGTGGTGACCTACGGCTTCTCCGCCCAGGCCGACGTGCGCGGGCGGGACGTCCGGGCCGAGAACGGCGGCAACCGCTTCGACGTGCGGCTGCGCGACCGGCAGGGGCGCGAGCGGCTCCTGCGCGACGTCCAGCTGCCGATGGCGGGGCGGCACAACGTCCAGAACGCGCTGGCCGCGATCGGCGTCGCGCTGGAACTCGGCGTGGCCGACGAGGTGATCGCGGGCGGCTTCGCCCGCTTCGCCGGGGTCAAGCGCCGCTTCAGCCAAGTCGGCGAGGTCGGCGGGGTCCGGATCGTCGACGATTACGGCCACCACCCCGTCGAGATCCGCGCGGTGCTCGCCGCCGCCCGCGAGGGCGCGGCCGGTCGGGTGATCGCCGTCGCGCAGCCGCACCGCTTCACGCGCCTGCGCGACCTGATGGGCGACTTCCAGGGCGCGTTCAACGACGCGGACCTCGTCTTCGTCACCCCCGTCTACCCGGCGGGCGAGGAGCCTTTGGCGGGCGTGGACGCGGCGGCGCTGGTTCAGGGCCTGCGCGACCGCGGGCATAGGCAGGCGGCGGCGGTGGACGGCTTCGAGGAGCTCTGCGCCGCCTTGGCGGAGGAAGCGCGGCCGGGCGACGCGGTGATCTGCCTGGGCGCCGGCGATATTACTAGGTGGGCGGCGGGGCTGGCGGCCGGCATCGCCGCGGCGCGCGCGGGGAGGGCGGCGTGATCGCCGCGCGGGTCCGGCCGCCCGCGCCGCTGCCGCCGCTCGCGGGGACCGTCGAGCAGCAGGGCTCGCTCGCCGACTTTATCTGGTTCCGCACGGGCGGCCCGGCCGAATGGCTGGCGCGCCCGGCGGACGTGGCGGACCTGAGCCGCTTCATGGCCGAGCTCGACCCGGCGGTGCCGCTGATGCCCGTCGGCGTCGGCTCCAACCTCATCGTCCGCGACGGCGGCGTGCCGGGCGTCGTGGTGCGCCTGCCCAAGAGCTTCGCGCGGGTCACGATCGAGCCCGGAAATCGCGTGCGCGCGGGCGCGGGCGCGATGGGGATCACCGTCGCGAGCCGGGCGAGGGACGCCGGGATCGCGGGCCTCGAATTCCTACGCGGCATCCCCGGCACTTGCGGCGGCGCGGTGCGGATGAACGCGGGCGCCTATGGCCGCGAGTGCGCCGACGTGCTGGTGGAGGCGACGCTGGCGTTGCAAGGCGGCGCGGTGGAAACCTGGCCCGCAGCGAAGCTCGGCTACACCTACCGCCACAGCGCGGTGCCCGACGGCGCGGTGGTGGTCGAGGCGCTGTTCGAGGGCATGCCCGGCGACGTGGCCGCCGTCGGCACGGAGATGGACCGCATCGCCGCCGAGCGCGAAGCTTCCCAGCCGCTCCGTTCGCGCACCGGCGGCTCCACCTTCAAAAACCCGCCGGGTGCGAAGGCCTGGGCGCTGATCGATGCCGCCGGTTGCCGGGGGTTACGAATCGGCGACGCGCAGGTATCGGAGAAGCACTGCAATTTCCTGCTGAACCTCGGGCAGGCCAGTTCGGCGCAGATCGAGGAACTGGGCGAGGAGGTGCGGCGGCGCGTGCTGGCGCATTCGGGCGTGCGGTTGGAATGGGAGATCCAGCGCGTGGGGGTGGCCGGTGGCTGAAGCATTGCACGTCGCCGTGCTGATGGGCGGCTGGTCGGTCGAGCGCGAGGTGTCGCTCACCTCCGGCCGCGGCGTGGCGGAGGCGATCGAGAGCCTCGGCTGGCGCGCGACCCCGCTCGATATGGATCGCGACATCGCCGCGCGGCTCGCTGAGCTGCGCCCCGACGTGGTATTCAACGCGCTCCACGGGTCGCCGGGCGAGGACGGCTCCGTCCAAGGCATGCTCGACCTGATGGGGTTGCCCTACACCCACTCCGGCCTCACCGCTTCGGCCATCGCCATCGACAAGGAGCTCACCAAGCGTATCTTGGTACCCCACGGCATCCGCATGCCAGTCGGCACCATGGTCGACAGCGAAAGCCTGTACGAAGCCGAACCGCTGCCGCGACCCTACGTGCTCAAGCCGGTGAACGAGGGCTCGTCCGTCGGCGTCGCCATCGTCACCGCGGGCGGCAACCACGGCCACCCGATCGGACGCGACTCGGAGGGGCCATGGCGGCAGTTCCCGCGCCTGCTCGCCGAGCCCTTCGTCCGCGGCCGCGAGCTGACGGTCGCCGTGCTCGATGACGAGGCGCTCGCCGTCACCGAGCTCCGGCCCAAGTCGGGCTTCTACGACTATGAGGCCAAGTACACGGAAGGGCTGACGGAGCACGTCTGCCCCGCGCAGGTGCCCGCGGAGGTCGAAGCGGAGATGCTCCGCGTTGCTCTGCAATCGCACCGGTTGCTCGGCTGCCGCGGCTGTTCGCGCGCCGACTTCCGCTGGGACGACAGCGCTCCCGACACCCAAGGCGTGTATCTGATCGAGGTGAACACCCAGCCCGGCATGACACCGCTCTCCCTCGTTCCCGAGCAGGCGCGCGCGCGCGGGATCGAATATCCGGAGCTCGTCCGCCGCATCGTCGAGGGCGCTTTGGAGAAGCGCCGGTGAACGCGACCGCCGCCCGGCGTCCGGCGCGCGCGGCCCCGGCGAAGCGGCGCGCCCGCGCCCCCGCCAGGCCACCCGCCAAGCCGACACTGCGCTCGCGCTTGTCCAACCGGAGCCTACGCCGTGCCGCGCTGGCGATGCTGGGCACGGCGATGCTGCTCGGCGCAGGGGGAATCGCGGCCGCGCTGGGCGTCCCCGCCGCGGCGGGTGCGGCGTTGGGGGAGGGGCTCGGCGCGCTCGGCTTCGAGGTGAAGCGCGTGGAGATCACCGGCGTCCGCCACATGGACCGGGTGCAGGTCTACTCCACCGCGCTCGACGGCCCGTCGACCGCCATGGCGAACCTGGACCTGCCGCGCATCCGCGCCGACCTGCTGCGCCACGGCTGGGTGCGCGACGCGCAGGTCTCGCGCCGCCTGCCCGACACCTTGGTGGTTAAGGTCGCCGAGCGCGTGCCGGTCGCCGTGTGGCAGCACCGCGGGCGGCTGGCGCTGGTGGACGCGGAAGGCGTCGTGCTCGACCGCGTGAGCGTGGACAAGATGCCCGACCTGCCGCTTGTCATCGGTCCGGACGCCAACGAGCGCACAGGCGGGCTCCAGGCGCTGCTCGGGCGGACGCCGCAGCTCCGGACTATGCTGAGCGGCGCGACCTGGGTCGGTGGGCGGCGCTGGGACCTGCGCTTCCATTCGGGCGAGACGTTGTCGTTGCCGGAGGGGCAGGCGGAGGCGGAGAAGGCGCTGCGGCACTTCGCCCGCGTCGACAAGGTCGCGCGGCTCCTGGGCCGCGGCCTTGTCCGCTTCGACATGCGCATCCCCGGCAAGCTGGTGGTGCGGATGTCGGACGAGCCGGGGGCGAGCCTGGCGATGGAAGACACGAGCAAGAGCATCTAAGGGGACGATTCGAGTGGCGCAGGCGGGGGGAGAAGAGCTGATCACGGCGCTGGACGTCGGCTCGTCCAAGGTGTGCGCGATGATCGCGCGGCGGACGGAGCGCGGCGACCTGCAGGTGCTCGGCACCGGGCAGCGCGAGTCGAAAGGCGTGCGCCGCGGCTACGTCGCCGACATGGAGCGGACGGAGCAGGCGATCCGCGAAGCCGTGGAAGGAGCGGAGCGCGTCGCCAACACCAACGTCGAATCGGCTTTCGTCTCCTTCTCGGCCGGGGGGCTGGTGTCGGACGTGGCCTCCGTGGAGGTCGAGCTCGGCGGTCACCGGATTGAGCGGGAGGACATCGACGCGCTGCTCGCCGCCGGCCGCGCATCCATCAATCCCGACGGGCGGATGGTGCTCCATGCCCAGCCTGCCTTGTACACGTTGGACGGTCTGGAAGGCGTCAAGAAGCCGCTGGGCCTCCACGCCGACAAGCTCGGCGTCGACATCCACGTCATCGCCGCCGAGCCTTCGCCGCTCAGGAACCTCGACCTGTGCGTCCGCTCGGCGCACTTGGGCGTCCACACCATTGTCGCCGCGCCCTTGGCGGCGGGGCTCGCCTGCCTGAGCGAGGAGGAGCGCGAGTTGGGCGTCGCACTGGTCGAGCTCGGCGCGGGTGTGACCAACGTGTCGCTCTACGTCGGCGGGATGCTCGTCAGCCTGAAGCCCCTGGCGTTCGGCGCGAGCGACATCACGGACGACGTCGCGTCCGCCTTCGGCGCACGCCGCACCCAGGCCGAGCGGCTGAAATGCTTCCACGGTTCGGCCATGGCCTCCCCGCGGGACAACCACGAGTTCATCGAGGTCGCCCCGCTCGCGCTCGCCGAGGGCGGCGAGCCGGGGGAGGGCCTGCGCATCGCGCGCGCCCAGCTGATCGAGGTGATCCGCCGCCGGCTCGACCAGATGTTCGGCGAGGTCGGGGCAACGCTGAAGGAGCTCGGCTTCACCGGTCCGATCGGGCGGCAGGTGGTGCTCACCGGCGGCGGTGCGGAGCTGAAAGGGATCGCCGACTACGCGCAGGGCGTACTCGGCCGCGCGGTGCGCGTGGGCAAGCCCGCGCGCATGGCAGGGCTGCCGGACGCGCACAGCGGCCCGGCCTTCGCTACGCTCGCCGGGCTCGCGCGTTTCGCGGCGATGGAGGACGCGGACCTGCGGCGCGCGGAGCCAGCGGAGACGGCGGTGCACCGCGCGGCGCAGGGCAAATTGATCGGCCGGCTGATCGCCGCGGTGCGTAGCGGCTATTGAGCGATGCTCCGCATTCGTGAATATAATCGAACTTTGGCGTGGCTACGGAATCGCTTTGGCGGCCAAGGCGTTGTCCAGCGCGCGGTACAGCCGGTTCAGCAGGGGATGGTAGCGTATGGGCATTGATTTCATCCGTCCGGAGGTCGACGAGCTACGGCCCCGGATCAGCGTGATCGGCGTTGGCGGCGCGGGCGGTAATGCGATCGCCAACATGATTGCGTCCGACGTTCAGGGCGTCGACTTCATCGTCGCCAACACGGACGCCCAGGCGCTCAACGCTTCGCCCGCCGACCGCCGCATCCAGCTCGGCGTGAAGATCACGCAAGGGCTCGGCGCGGGCGCGCGGCCGGAGATCGGGCGCGCCGCGGCCGAGGAAACGGTCGCCCAGATCGAGCAGGCGATCGAGGGCGCGCACATGTGCTTCATTGCCGCCGGCATGGGCGGCGGCACGGGCACCGGGGCCGCGCCGGTCATCGCCAAGATCGCGCGCGACCGCGGCATCCTGACGGTCGGCGTCGTCACCAAGCCGTTCAACTTCGAAGGCTCGCGCCGCCTGAAGAGCGCCGACGCGGGCATCGACGAGCTGCAGAACCACGTCGACACGCTGATCGTGATCCCCAACCAGAACCTGTTCCGCATCGCCTCGCCCTCAACGACGTTCAAAGAAGCGTTCCTGATGGCGGACACCGTGCTGCAGCAGGGTGTCCGCGGCATCACCGACCTGATGGTCATGCCTGGCCTGATCAACCTCGACTTCGCCGACGTCCGCTCCGTGATGGGCGAGATGGGCAAGGCGATGATGGGCACGGGCGAGGCGGGCGGCGACAACCGCGCGATCGAGGCGGCCGAGCAGGCGATCGCCAACCCGCTGCTCGACGGCGTGTCCATGCGCGGCGCACGCGGCGTGATCATCTCCATCACCGGCGGCGAGGATATGCGCCTGATGGAAGTCGACGAGGCCGCGTCGCACATCAAGGAGCTCGTCGACCCGGACGCCAACATCATCTGGGGCTCCGCCTTCAACAACGAGCTGGAAGGCAAGATCCGCGTCTCCGTGGTCGCCACCGGCATCGACGCGGAAGCCGGCGCGCAGCCAGAGGCGGCCAAGGTCTTCGCCTTCCCGTCTGCCCGCAGCGTCGAGGAGCCGCGCGTGACCTTCGCGCCGGCGTCGCGTCAGCCGACGCCGGCGCCGGCCCCGGCCCCGACGGTGGAGCACGCCGCCCCGGTTCGCGCGCCGGAACCAGTAGCCGAAGTGCCGCGCGCGGCGGCCGCTCCGAGCTTCGCGCCCGCCGCGCGCGACGAGGAGTTGCTCCTCGGCGCGGACGTGATGCTGCCGCCGGCCGCCGCTCCGCGCTACGCGCCGGAGCCCGCCGCGC
>CADCVW010000074.1 GCA_902806235.1 uncultured Sphingomonadaceae bacterium
GGCCCCCGGGTATCGTAAAGCGCGGTGACGGTTCTGGCCATGGCGTCTCTCCTGCGGGCGCGCCGCCGCGAGCAAGTGAAGGGCGCCGCCTCCCGTTCCCGGGGACGGCGGTCGGCGCCTCGATCGTGGTTACGGCGGATCAACCGTTTTTCCGTTGCGTGCGTTCCCCAGGGTGGGTCGCCTATGGCTCGAGCGATGGGTCAGCAGGGCCCTTGCGCCCGAATGTTGCCGATCAGCACTCCACCGTCGCCTCGCACGACGTTGACGGCGGATCGGCCCCGGCACAATCGGCCGTCGGCGAGCACGTAGTCATAGGCGACGCGGACCGTGTCTGCGTCCACCGCCGTCACCCGCCGCACTTGGAGCGGCCGTCGGAACGTGGAATAATAACGCGTCAGCTCGCCGGCCGAGAGCGGCCCGGTCCGCCGCTTGGCCGATACGACGAACCGCGCGGCCGAGGCGCCGTCGCCGGCGCCTAAGGCGGTGTAGAAGGCGCGAACCGTCGCCAGCGCTTCGGCTTCCCCGGCGGGAGGCACGGGCGCGCTCGCCACTTCGGCGGCGGCCGCCGGCGCCCCCACCTCCTTCGTAGGCGGCGTCGGCGCGCCCGGTTCCCCGACGGGCGCCGCGTCGCCGCGGTTCGGTGCTTTTCTGCTCTCGGTGACCGTCGCTGTTCGGGGCTCCGAAGCATAGGGCCGGCCGCCGGACGCGGCCCCCCTGGGCGCCGACGGGTAGCTCTGGTCGCCGGGCGCGGCTTCCCCGGCCTCCGGAGAATAAAGCTGGTCGCTGAGCGCGGCGTCCGCGGCCGACTGTTCCGCGGCGGGCTCTTCGACGAGCGGCGGGTCCTCATCGGCCTGCCCGTCCTCACCGGCTCGCGCGCCGTCCGAAACCTCCGCGGGCGTCGCTTCGGCCGACGTTGCCGCCTCGCCGGAGTCTTCGCTTCCACCTCGGAGGTAGGGGAACAGGAGGAGGCCGGCCAGGATGAGCAGCGCCAGCAGGGCCAGCCCACCTAGCAGCGTCGGACGGAACGGCCGCCCGCCCATCCGTCCCGCGGAGGCCTTGGCCGGCTCCGGTCGCCCGGGCGGGACGCCGGCCGCATCGGCGTATGGGGTGGCTCGACCGACACCTTCCAGCACCTCGATGCGGGGCTCGCGCGTAACGGCAGCGGAGCCGGCCTCGGGAGCCGTCGTCGGCGCCGCCCGCAGCACTTCGATGCGGGGTCCGCGAGGCCTTCCCACGTCCGCAACGCCGGCCCCCGCGGCGGCAGAGCCGAGCCCGGCCGTCCCGTCTTCGGAGCCCGTCGGCCGTCGGCGCGCGGGATCGTCCTGTGGGTTCTCCATGGCGGGCCTCGTTCCTACCGGCTTCTCTCAAATCCCGCGGCGTCGCCGCCCAGTTCCTCCGTTTCGACTTCGGTGCGCCGGATGGTTTCGCGGATCTGCTCGACACGGCGCGTCGTTGTTTTCCTCAGCACGATCTCCTCGCGCACGAACGCTTCCTTATGCACCACCGCCTCTTGCCGGACCTGCGCGATCTCGATCACACGCTCGCGCAACAGACCCGCCTGCTCCAGTTCCTGCTCGCCGACGCGGCGGTTCGCCGGCCGCTTGTCGACGCGAACGAACTCCTCGAGCAGCTCGACTTCCTGGGTCACCGGAAGCTCCTCCACCCGCGTGCGGACCCTCGCCCCGCCGCGCACCACCTCGCGGGTTCCCACCCGCAGCTCCTCTTCGATCACCGGCAACCTTTCCTCGGCGACCACCGTGGAACTTTCCTGTCTCGCGTCAGTCCTCGCCGGCGCCGCCCGGAGGTCGGGCGCGCGCGACGGCTCGGCCGCGCTCCTCTCGAGCACCCTGATGATGCGATCCGGATCCCCGCCGCTCCCGACCTGCGCGAGGAGCAGATAGGCGCCCGTGGCGAGTTTGCCCTCGCAGATCCCCCGCTCCTCGGGCGTGAGGTCGAATCGCCGCAGCGCATCCAGGCTGGTGCGCGTGCCGTCGTAGATGCCAGCGTGCGCGAGATGGACTTCCGCGTTCAAGGAACGCAGGGCGCGGTCCGCCTCCTCGCGCGTGTCGTAAAGGGCGGTGACGATGGAGCTCACGCGCTTTCTCCGGTTCCGGCGTGCCCGACCCCGTCCGCGCCGCCCGCGTCGCCGCTCCTTTCGATGTGCACCTGTTCGGATTTCACCGTGACGGGTATCCGGCGGGTTTCCGTCGTCGATTTCCGGCGAACGTGGATTTCTTCGACGACCACGAGCCGCTTTTCGACCACGACGACCTCCTCCACCACGGGAATGATCGTGGTGGAGCCCTCGAGGCGCACGCTGGGCAACTGGCTCACCGCCTTGTTCACCGGCACGCGCTCGATCTCGACCTCGTCATGCGAGAGCTCGACCGGAACATCGCTTTCGTGTTCCTCGACGGAAACCCGAACCCGCAAGCGGCCGGCCTCGACCTCGCGCTTGGTGACGAACATGCGTTCCTCCACCAGCGGGATGACGGCGACGTCCTGTTCCTCTGTCATCAGCGTCCTGAATATTTCGCGGAGGGGCGGGGACGGAGCAACATTCTCGGAAGAGGTTGTGTTCCGCGGCGCCGTCGATCTTCGACCACCACGTCTTCCTTACCGGAAGGACTGGCGCGTCCGTCGGCGACCGCGACTGTCGGTCCGGCGAGGTCGAGCGCGGGAGACGTTTCCGACCGGCCGTGTCCCCCTCGAAGATGATGCCCGCGAACCAGCTGGTTCGGTCCGTCCGGCCGCCATCGCCGCCCCGCCGAATGCGGTTCGGTGGCGGTCGTCCTTGATTGCGTTGCCGGATCCGTGGCGGTGGTGCTGCGCCATGCCGGACCCGCGCAAGCGCGTTGTTCCAAGCTTGCCGTCTGTTGGGATAGGCAGAGCCGACCACCAGCGTGGCCCGGCATCCGACGCTCAGTGGCGAGCCGCCGCGACGCGCGATTAGGCATCCATTCGGCTTCCGCCTTTTCGGCCTGGATCGACCCGGAAGCGGACCGCCGTTCTTCGGCGCCCCGCCCAAAAAAGGTCGTGGCGCGCCTGCACGGGCATACCTCCCATTTCCGACCCCCGCGAAGCTTCGCACTTGAGTGGAAGCGCCCATGGGCTGTTTCCGATCCTTCCCCGACTACTGCATGGTGCGACGCTGTTGCGCGACCGGAGCGCGTTCGATCACAAGGTACCGCGGAAGCTGAAGGAGAAGATGGGACCGATCAGCCGGTTCCGGGTTTCGACGAAACTGATGGGCGCCGTGTTGCGCCGCCCGTCGTAGACCACCCGATCCAGGCGGCTGCGCGCGTTCAGCAGATTGCCCGCGGTCGCCCGCACGGTCAGCCCGAACACGTCCTTGTTCTCGATGAACAGGCCAGCGAACACCGGCCCTTCGAACTGCCGCCCGACCTCGTTCAAGCGGAACGACCGGGTCACGTGCGAGTAGCTGGCGTTGGCGCCGTAGGCCCAGTCGCTGTCGGGGACGTCGTGGCGGAAACCGAGGTCGATCAGGCGGTCCGTGGACCCGCTGAGCGCGCGCTTCTCGCCCGTCAGGGGATCGCGGATGCTGCTGAGCTGGACCAGCGCGCGCAGGTTGACCTTGGCGCCCTTGATCCCGAGCGGGTCGAGTTGGAACGTGCTCGTCCAGTCGGCGGCGTAGGCCCGCGCCTTCGGAATATTGCCCGGCGACTCTCCCGCGTCGCCGATCGGGATGATGTCCACGAAATCCTCGAACAGGGCGGCGACCAGATTGATCTTGGTCTGCCCGTAGCTCCGCAGATCCTTCGCGAGCTCGAGCTCGTAGCGCCACTGCTGCTGAGGCACCAGGTCGGGATTGCCCGCGTTCTCATTCTCGTTGTCGAGGAACACGCGGGCGAGGAACTGGCTGAAGTCGAGCTGGCCCACGCGGCGGATCGCCTTGAAGTTCGCGTTAAAGGTCGGCGTGAGCTGGGCCGAGACCGACAAGGAGCCTTTGGGCCGTACGAAGCTGCGCTCCTTTCCCCCCGGCCCCTCCTGCACGATGGTGGAATATTCCCCACCGACGACGAGCTGGGCCGTGACCTTGCTGGACAGCGGGCGGCTGAGGGTGACCAGGCTCTCGTAACGGTCCTCGCTCACCTTGCCGGTGCCGCCCGGAAACGGCACCTCGGCGAACTCTCCCGAAGGCTCGAGCGCGAACAGCCGCGAAACGTTGTCCAGGCTGTTGTAGGCCGCCTCGCCCGAGATCTGGAATTCGGTGCGCCCCAGCTTGCGGCGGTATTCTACGCGGCCGATCAGCTCCTTGGACTCGCCGTCCTGGACGAAGCGGTTGCCCGTTTCGGCCGCCCCGTCGGAGAAGCTGGTCCGCGCGGTCTGGTTGAAGGGCTCCTCAGAGAAGCGGTTCAAGCCGATCAGCTTCAGCCGCCCCCCGAACAACGCGAACTCGTAGTCACCGCCGACCTCGTAATTGTAGCCCTTCTCGCGCTGGCTGATCAGGCGCACCTGGTCCGCTCCCGTTACGCGGTCGCGTTCGCCGATCTCGTCGTAACGGTAGTTGAAACGTCGGCCGAGCAGGTTGAGGTTGCCGAGCGAGGAGCCGGGCCCGTCGATCTTGAACTGGCCGGAAAGCTGCGGCTGATCGAAGTTGCCGGTGAACTCGTCCTCGCGCGTCTCGAACAGCGCTCCGCCGCGCTCGATCGTCGTCGGACCGCCCGCGGCGCTGCGGCTGGCGTCGTTTCGGAAGCTCAGCGTGTACTCGACCGGACCCATCGTGCCGCTGACGGAGGCGTCGCCGCGGGTGAAGAGAGGGTCGGCATAGCGCGCGCGGAACTCGGGGCGGTAGCTGAACTGACCGGACAGCTTGCTGCCGGCTTCGTAGATAATATTCGCGACCTGGCCCGTGAGCCCCGGCACGTCGAGCTCGGCCGCGTCCGCGATCTCGATGCGCTGCACGTTCCCGGCCGGAATGGCCTGCAGCGCGGTGACGGGGTCGGTCGACTTGCCTGAAATGCGCTCGCCGTTGAGCAGGATGTTGCCGGAAGCTTGGCCCAAGCCCCGCTCGCCCGTGTTCTCGCCGCGGATGGTGAAGCCGGGCACCTGGTTCACCATGTCGAGCGCGGTCCTCGGCGCGAAGCGGGCGAAGTCGGCGGGCGTGTAAACGCGCTTGTTGCCGGCCGGGACCGCCGCGGGCGCGGGGGCGTCACCCGTCTCGGGCGTCTCGTCCTGGGCCGAGGCGACCGCCGGGATGGCCAGCGCGACGAGGGAGGCGCACGTGAACAGAACCCTTAGGTCAGGACGCGCGCGCTGGCGGCAGCTTGAAAGCATACGAGCTATCCTCCTTGATATCGCCTTGCTCAGCGGTCCTCGTCGCGGCGCGCGGGATCGAAACCGGCCATGCGCAGACGTTTGAGTTGGTCTACCCCTGGGCGCGCGATGCCTGCGCGGGCGATGCCGCGGATGTATTCGGGCGTGACGCCGTGGATCCGAAGCTCCACGAGCTGCCCGGGCGACAGGTCGGCGTAGCCCAGCTCGCGTAATTCCCGGATGAACTGCGGCGTCACTTTGAAAATCGCGAACTGGGTCACAGCCTCGCGGTCGAGGTCGTCATAGCCGAGCGCGGCGAGGCTACGGATCGTCTCCGGTGAGATCTTGTGAATGCGATACTCGACGAGCTTGTCGGCGGGGAGCGCGCGGAAGCCGGGACCGATGGCGGCGAGCTCGGCGATATAGCCCGGCGTGATGTCGAAGATCTTGAACTTCACCAGGTCCTCGATCGAGCCGAGCTTGTAGCCGCTCGCCGCAAGCTCCCGGACGTAACCGGGCCCGACGCTGAAGATGCCGAGCTTCACGAGGTCCTCAATGTCCGGCTGCGGGTAGCCGTGCCGCGCGAGCTCATCGAGCACGGCGAGATTGGCCCCGCTCACCGTGAGATGGTAGAGTTGGAGTTCATCGGGCCGACCGATGCCGCGACGCTGGAGCTCGCTCACGAAACGCGCGTCGGCGATGAAGCGGCACTCGCCCGCCCCGGCGCGCGCCCGCACGACGCCCGAGCAGTCGAGCCGTCCGGCTTGGCGAACCAACCGGAAGCTCACGTCGCGCGCCGTTTGGCTCGCGAATGCCTGGGCAGGCACGCCCTCGAGCGAAGCCAGCGGGATGCCATGAGACTGCTGCGAGCGCGACGCGCCCTCCGAACGCGCGGTGAGACTTAGCTGAACCTGGCCCTTCGCGAGCTGCCATTCGTCGGCGTGGATCGTCCAGGCGATCGGTTGCTGGAGCGTTTTGGACTGCGCAACGCAGGTGGCGGCGAGCGCGGCTATCGCGAACAAAGAAGGACGGACGGCACTGAACATGACGGCATGCTCCGGGCAAGGGGATAGCGTGACCCCCGATCAAGGGGCTCGGTGACTGGAGGCGTGACAAGC
Source organism: uncultured Sphingomonadaceae bacterium (assembly GCA_902806235.1). Classification (GTDB taxonomy): domain Bacteria; phylum Pseudomonadota; class Alphaproteobacteria; order Sphingomonadales; family Sphingomonadaceae; genus CADCVW01. Next base: position 6,396 of record CADCVW010000074.1, read on the forward strand.
TGGCGGAAGACGGCGGTCGCCGTCTCAGTCGTCTGGGGGACTCGGGTCGTGCTCGCGGGCGGGCCGGCGCGCGCTGCCGAAGTCCGATCCATCGACCCCGAAAATGCGCATCTTGACGAGCTGGGCGGGGCTCAGCTCGTTGATTCCCGCGCGCCGCAGTTCTCGAACGTACTCGGAGGTCACACCGTGCATGCGCATGCTGGTGATTTCGCGGATGGACAGGCCGCGGTAGCCGAGAGCAGCCAACTCGCGGACGTAGGTCGAACTCAAGCCCAAAATCTTCGCGTTCAGCAGATCCCGGCTCGACAGATCGCCGTAGCCTGCGGCCGTGAGAGCGCGGATATACTCGGGAGTGATGGCGTGGATGCGGAACGCGACGAGTTCCTCATCCGACAATCCGCGCAGGCGCGGGTTCGCCGCCGTCAAAGCCGCGACATACTCCGGCGTCACGTTATGGATCCGCCGGGAGATGACCGCATCCACGTCGGGCCTGCGCCCGTTTCTCGCGCGCGCTATCGCCATCAGGCTGCCCTCGTCGGCGGCGGCCGTGGCGGTCGCCCTGGCCGCGACGGTCGCCGCGCCGGCGACGGCGGCAGGCGTCGGCCCGATCCGTTCGGGCAGAACGACAGCGACGGTAGGTCGAGAAGTGGCAACGTCCGCGATCGGTCGCGAGGCTATGGTGAGACGCGGTGAGGTGGCCGCGGCGTCGACGACCGCTGCTGCCGACGTCCCCGACGCGTCCGAGATCATCGCTTGCCGGGCTGCGGCTTGCGCCAAAACTACGGAGCCTTGTCCCAGCTGTGGACGGAGCACGGCCATGACGGTGCCCGGACCCGCTTCCGCGACGGCGAGGCCGGGCGCGACAGGAGTCAGCGCGGCCAGAGGCGCCGACAGCAGCACCGCCGTGAGCGACCAGGCCAGCGCCCAGGTGCGGCGCGCCGGTGCCCGCGACAGTCCGCGGTCGAGCACGCGTGCAACCCGGCGCGATAGCGAACTCCTACCCGGTGCGACGCCGTGGGCGGCGAGCAGCAATCCTTGGTTCTCGTGGCGCGCGGCGCCCACGAGCAGCGATGCGTAATCGGGGGCGTCGACCTGACTGTGCAGCACGGCGTCGTCCGCCGCTTCTTCGCGAAGTTGGTGGCACTCGGCGGCCAGCTTCCATACCAGCGGATTGAACCAGAACAGCGCTGTCGCGAGGCGCGCGGCCAGTAGCTTGGCCCAGTCGAGCCGGGCCACGTGCGCCAGTTCGTGAGCGATGATCGCCTCGGCTTCGTGCGTCGCCGCCACAGCCCGTGAGTCGAGCAGGATGACCGGGCGCATGAGACCCCAGCTCACGGGCGAGACGAGATCGTCGCTCATCAGCAGCGCCGTGCCGTGCTTGAAACCCATTCGCCGCTGCGCGTGAGCGAGCGCGGACAGCCACGGCATGTCGACCAGCACCACGGCCCGGGCGCGCAGGACGAACAAGCGCGCCACCGCAGCGACGGTGGTGATCAAGAGCAGCGCCGCTGGCAGCGCGTAGGACCAGGCGAGGAGTTCCGCCGCGCTCAGGAGCGGTCCGGCGGGCACCGAAGTGCGCGCGGCGGCGGAGTTCGCCTCTGCGAGGGGCGCTTCAGCGAGAACAGCCGGCATCGCGACCGGTGCATCCACCGACCATGCCGGCAGGAGAATGACCGCGAGCGGCAGCAGCAGCGTCGCCACCAGCCCCGCGTGGGCGATCAACGAACGCTCCGCGGCCGTTCGACGCCGCAGAAGCTGAAGAAGTAGCAGCGCGCCGCCGCTAGTGACGACAGATTTCCACGCCAGTTCGAGGAGCAGCCCTTCCATCATCGCCTCCCCTTCTTCGCTTCGGCTATGGCCCGTTCGAGTTCGTCCAGCTCCCGATCATCGAGCCGTTCGGACATGCCGAGGAGCGCGCTCGCGGCGCTCGCGGGCGAACCGTTGAAGAAGACGCGGACGATCTGGCTGAGGGCGGAGCGACGAGCCGCCTTTTCGGAAACCCTGGGCGCGAACACGAGCCCCTGCTCGCCCGAACTCCGCTCCACGAAGCCCTTGTCCTCCAGGCGTTTGAGCATCGCGCGCACCGCCGAGTCGCTGAGCGGATCGGATAGCGCGCCCCGCACTTCGCTGACGAGCGAAGGGCCGCGCTCGTAAAGGATGTCGACGATCTCTCGTTCGCGCGGGGGGAGCGTTGCCAACATCCGGGACGAGCCTTCCTCTACAGATGTAGAGAGCCCTACATTTGTAGTGAGGAGATGTCAACAGGGGTGCCAGGGCTGTACGCGGCAGCCTATACCGCTGAGGCATGTGCTTCGGCCGCGGTGTGCTGCTCCCCGTTGCCGTTCCACCGATATGCGGTTTTGAGGCCTCGCTCGCGGACGCTGGGGGCGCTGTTTCGGCTCCTCACCTACGGACGTCCTCTGTGGATGGCTCCCGCGTTGCAAGGGTAAATCGACGTTCTGACGAAGGGTCGGGTGCAGTCCTCTGTTCGGCCTGTTTGTGCAGTCGGTGAGGAACTGCTGGCCCTGATGGAGTTCGCGAACTGGGTCCCATTCTATTCATCAGGCTATGATGCCTTGGACGTCCGTTGGGTTGTCCCTGTTCCCGGTCTGACCGGTTCGCCATCACATCGCATCGCGCTTGCAACCTCGTGAAGCTGGTCTCCCCCTGTGTCAGCGGTTGCCAGCTAATTCGTTATGCCGCGAGCCTGGGTTGATGCCCGGCCCGGTATGTTTCGCCTCGTGCCATGATGGCCCAGACTACCCGGGCGGTCTGATTTGCCATGGCGACGGTGGCCACCCGTACAGGCTTGCGCGCGAGCAAGGCCACGAGCCGCGGATCAGCAGTCTCCGGCTTGCGCTTCACGCGTTTGATCAGCGACGTCATGCCCACAACGAGCAGTGTTCGAAGATACTTGTCGCCCATCTTGGTGATGCGCCCGAGCCTTTCTTTGCCGCCGCTCGAATGCTGCCGCGGCGTCAGGCCCAGCCACGCGGCGAACTCTCGCCCTGAGCGGAACTGGCTCGGGTCGGTGACCGACGCGGCAAGCGCAGTTGCCCCGATCGGACCGATGCCGGGGACCGACATAAGACGGCGAGCTGTATCGTTTGCCCGCTGCCAGGCGAGTAGATCCAGGTCGACCTCCCGAAGCTGTGCATGGGTGTCGAGCGCCTGCTGTGACAATCGCCCAACTATCTTTGCTGCCTCCGCTGGCACAGCCGGAGCCTCGCCATCGACGATCTTCCGCGCCCTTTCCAACGCCCGACAAAGACCCTGAGGGATGTCGATGCCGAACTCCGCCAGCAGCCCACGCATCATGTTGACCAATTGCGTGCGCTGCTTGACCAACAGGTCGCGCGCCCGATGCATCGAAAGGGCCGCCTGCTGCTCCGGTGACTTCACCGGGACGAACCGCATCGTCGGACGCGTCACGGCCTCGCAGATTGCTTCCGCATCAGCTGCGTCGGTCTTGCCGCGTTTCACATAGGGTTTGACGTAGGCCGGCGGCATCTGCCGCACATCGTGGCCCAATCTAGCCAGCTCGCGAGCCCAATGATGCGCCGTGCCGCACGCCTCCATGCCGACAAGACAAGGAGGCAGTTTCGCAAAGAATGGCAGAACCTGCGCTCGTCGCAGCGCCTTGCGAACGACCACTTTGCCCTCCGCATCTACCCCGTGAACCTGAAAAACGCTCTTGGCCAGATCGAGGCCGATCGTGCTAATCTCCATGTCGGGTGGCTCCCATAAACTCGTGAACGCCTGACAGCCTTCACACCTTGGCACTTCGATGCCGTGAGCGGGAGCCATCCACCTCATCTATTCATGTGTACCGGCTGCCTACTTCCTTGTTCGCCGTCGACAAACGAATAATCAATTTTGTAGAGCTAAACTTGCTGTGTACTCCAATTCGCGCCACATCCGATTGTTGCTGGGGATGAGGGTGACCCACTTGCGGACCTTCGTTGCGCCCTATGCGCGAGCCAAGATCGGTCGTTAGCTTATCCTGCGGGTTCCGGCCCACTCCCGGCTACACATGAACCTTCGCCATAGCTTCCGGGATCAGCTCTCGAAGCTCGTCGATGGTGGCTTGCGCGTTGCGGTGATGCACGAAGATGCCGCCGGCTTCCGTCCAGAGGTCGCGGTATTTTGGCGTGTCGTCGACCAAGATATCACCCTCCCGCGCATGGCGGCGCTTGTCGGCGGCGAGGCACGTAATGATCCGCGTGCCCGGGAAATGCTCGGCCGCCCAGCGCACCTTCTGCGGTGCCGCCCAATTGCCGCGTGGGAGTCCGGTCAGGATGATGGGATCAAGGTGGCGCACCGCCTCGAACAGGACCATGGCATCGGGCATCAGCGGCAGCGAGCCGTAGAAGTCGGGGTGACGCGCTATCCGCTTCCAGAACTCTGGCGGGCCGTGCCGCTTCTCGAACTGGCGAGGTGTCATTCGCAACAGCTCGGTCGCGGCCTTGTCAAAATCGGCCAGCACGCCATCGCAATCGAGGTAGAGCTGCATGGATCAGAACCTCGCCGGGTGGAGACGGATGGGTATGGGTTCCGCGAGCGATCGCCAGCCGAGCCGCGCGATCACCGCATTGCTCTCGACCGGGCGTCGGCCGCGGGAACGGTCGATCGACCAGGTGATGTGGTAGGTGCTGCCGTCGCTCCGCTCCGTGGTGCCGCCGACCCTCACAACCAGCGCCTGTACGCCGGCGTCGTCATCGATCTCTCCGACGACCTCGCCGCCTGTCTCGCGAGGCAGCGGCGTGCTCACGTCCGTTCCAGTGCGCAGGGTGACGTGGTCGGCCACTACATCCGGGAAAAGCGGCCTGAAGCGCTCGAGCAGCCGCTCACGGTCTTCCGCATCAAGCTTCCACCCGGTGATCCAGCGTCGCGCCACGCCGCATGCAACACGTCTGGACGCGCTAGTATCCGGGTCTTAGCCCTTAGCGGACACTTGGTCGGCTAACTGGGCCACCGTGGCCGCGAGGACCCATAAGCCGCCACTGGCGGGTGGTTTTCCGCCTTCCAGAACTGGACGTTCATTTACGTGCGCCGAATGGCTTGAACCGGCCGAATGCCGTTCAGCGGCTTCCAGGTGGTCAGACCGCCGAACTAGACGTGGCCACTGGGCGTCGACACTCGCCCGCGTTCTGCCGTCCTCCATCCACGACGAGCCCGGCAATAGCTTGTTGTCAGATTGGCGCTGGGATGAGTGGCCCTGAGCTCGCCATCGCCACGAGTATACGAACATGACCTTCCGACCTGAGATAGAGGCCGCTTGGATCGCGCCCTCGCAGGTAGGCGGCGCTTGCGACTAGTCCGAGCCGCTGCTCGGGGAACCTTTTGCAGCATGCCGGCTCCCTGCATGCTTTCGTGACCGGCGCGATGATCGATACGGCCTGCGGCTTCGCGGCAGCGAGCGTAGCGGGCACCGTGGTTGCCAGCCATTGGCCGCCTGCCAGACAGCCTGTTCCGCGATCTCTCGCTCCGACATAAGATTTCAGCGACCGAGAGCGGAATTGATTTCGCCGACTGCAGTCCGCCACGCCCGAGTATCCGGCGTGATCAACTCGACATGCCCGGAATGGTCAACCATTCGGACGACAACCGTATCTCCTCGAGAACGCATCGCCGCAGCATAGTCTGCGGCAAAGGCATTCGGGATGATGCTGTCCTGCGAACCATTTATGAGCACCTGCCGCACGCCGAGGGGCGCAAGTCGCGGGATCGACGTTTCGGCATAGCGTTCGCCTGAAATCTTCGAAATGACCTCCGTTCCACATCCGCTTCCAGGCGGTCGAGCAGCCTGCTCGAGGTCCGGCAATCCGCCGAGGCTGACCACGGTCCGGATCGGTAATGGCCTTGGACGTCGGACCGTGCTGTGCTTTGCGAGCCGAGGGCGAGCGGCGAGCCACAAGGCGAGATGGCCGCCCGCCGAATGGCCAACTGCCGTGAGCCGCCTCAGGTCAAGATTGAATCGCGCTGAGTTCTGGTAGAGTGCGTCCGTAGCCGCGGATACGTCTAGGTACGTTCCAGGGTAGCCTCCGCCCGGTCGATCTACGCCGCGATACTCGATGTTCCAGACGGCAATCCCGCGTCTGCGCAGATCGTCCGAAATCCAGTTCATAATTGACCGGTCTGCGATCTCGGTCTGCCAGCAGCCGCCGTGTACCATGAGCACGGTTGCATGCGGGCCCTTGCCGACCGGCAGCCACAAGTCCGAGACCTGAAGCTC
>CADCVW010000075.1 GCA_902806235.1 uncultured Sphingomonadaceae bacterium
GCGCCCGCGACGACGAGCAGGTGCCCGCGCGCCCGCGCCATCCGCCGCAGCTCCGCGAAGAGCGCGCGGCGCGCGGGTGGCGGGGTGCGGTGATGCCGGAACAGGATGCCCGACCCGCGCGGCAGCCGGCGCGCCGCGGCGAGCGGGTCGCCGCGCTCGTCGGTGACGAGCCAGGCGCGGGGAGGGTGGCGAGGACGCACCCCCGCACCTATAGCGCCGCCGATGGACGATGCAGCGGAAAGGCTTGGCCGGGTGCGCGGGGCGCTCGCGCGCGCGGCGGCGCTGGCCGGGCGTAGCGCCGACGCGGCGACGCTGATCGCCGTGTCCAAGACGCACGGGGCCGACGCGATCCGCCCGTTGCTCGACGCGGGCCAGCGCGACTTCGGCGAGAACAGGGTAGGCGAGGCGGAAGAAAAGTGGCCCGCGCTCCGCGATGCCTACGACGGTGTCCGCCTGCACCTGATCGGCCAGCTGCAGAGCAACAAGGCGGAAGCCGCGGTGCTCCTGTTCGACGCGATCCATTCGGTGGACCGCTCGTCGCTCGTCCAGGCGCTCGGCCGGGCCTGCGCGAAGACCGGGCAGCGGCCCGACTGCTTCCTCCAGGTTAACATTGGCGACGAGCCGCAGAAGGGCGGCGCGGCGGTCGACGCGCTACCCGCGCTGCTGGCGGAAGCAACGGCGGCGGGGCTGTCCGTGGTCGGGCTGATGTGCATTCCCCCGGCGGACAAGGAGCCCGCGCCCTTCTTCGCGCTGCTCGCCGAGCACGGGCGGCGGCTGGGGCTGCCTCGGCTCAGCATGGGAATGTCGGGCGACTACGAGACGGCGGCGATGCTCGGTGCGACGGAGGTGCGCGTCGGCACCGCGCTGTTCGGGTTGCGCGGGTGAGCCCCCGAGCGATCATCTTCGACTTCGACGGGGTGATCGTCGACAGCGAGAAGCTGGCGAACGAGCTGCTGGCGGCTGAGCTGACGACCGTAGGGCTACCTACCAGCTACCAGGACTCGCTGCGCCTCTACATGGGCCGCCACTGGGCGGACAACGCGGCGGCGATCGAGGCGCGGCTGGGCCGCCCGTTGCCGCCAGACCTGCGCGAGCGGATCAGCGGAAGCTTCCACGCCCGCATTGACGAGGTCGGCGCGGTGCCGGGCGTCCAAGCCTTTCTCGACCGCACCGCGCATCTGCCGCGCGCGGTGGCCTCCTCCTCGCCGGTGGCCTGGCTGCGGGGGAGCCTGGAGCGGCTGGGCTTGGCGCATCACTTCGGCGACCGGTTGTTCAGCGCCGCCGAGCACGTCTCCCGCGGCAAACCCGCGCCCGACATCTACCTCCACGCCGCGGGCGCGCTCGGGGTGCCGCCGGCCGAGATCCTCGTAATCGAGGACACGCCGACGGGGGCGGCGGCGGGGCTCGCGGCAGGGATGATGGTGGTGGGCTTGTGCGCGGGCGGGCATTGCGGGCCGGACCACGGCGAGAGCCTGCGCGCGGCGGGGGTGGAGCGGGTGGCGCGGAGCTGGGCGGAGGTGGAGGAAACGGTGGGCGTTTGAAAAACCTGACCTAACCAGTTCCGTTCGCGCTGAGCTTGTCGAAGCGCCTTCCTGGACAGCCCACCGTTGAAGAAAAAGGGAGGGCTTCGACGAGCTCAGCCCAAACGGAGGTTTGTGATCGGACTCGGTAAACGATGGGCGCTGCGTTCACCGCCCCCGTCCCGCCGCCCGCGCCAGCGCGAACAGCTCCTCGTCGACCGCCACCGTTCCCGGCCCGCCGCTCGCCTTCAGCCCGCGCTCGAGCGCCGCGGCGCGGTCGATCGCGCGGGACACGCGCTCCGGCCGCCAGCGCCCCAGCTGCGCCGCCACCGCCGCCTTGTCGCGCCAGAAGATCGCGCGGCCCTGGGTGGCCATCACCGCGCTGACGCTGTTACCGTCGGCCACCTCCGCCCCGAGCTTGGCGAGCAGGTGTAGGCGGCGGAGCAGCGCGCGGACCAGCACCACGCCCTCCACTCGCTCGGCCGACAGCCGGGCGAGCTCGACGTCGAGGCTCGCGCCGTCGCCGCCGAGCACCGCGTCGATCAGCCGCGACAGGTTGCCCTTCTCCGCGCCGGCCGAGAGCTGGTCATAGGCGTCGCGGGTCAGCTCGCGCGGACCGTCGGGCCCGGCGTCGAGGAAGAGCGCGAGCTTCTCCATCTCCCGCGCGATCACGCCGCGGTCGTTGCCGCAGTCATCGGCGATTTGAGCGGCGAGGTCCGGCGCGATCCGCAGCCCGGCCTCGCGCCCGAGCTCCACCACGAGCTGCCCGGCGTCGCGCGCCTCGGGCGGGTAGGAAGCGAAGCACTGCACCGCCGGATGGGACAGCGCGAGCGCGAGCAGCTTGGACGCGCCGGGGAGCACGTTGCCGAACAGCAGGACGACGGTCGCGCCGCCGGCGTGCGGCGCTTCGAGCAGGGCGGAGACGGCGGGCAGGAGATCGTCGGGGCGGCCCGCGCCCTCCACGCTGATCCAGCGGGGGCCGCCGAACATGGAGAAGGCGGCGGCCTCGTCGCTCAGCAGCGCCGGATCCTCAACGAGCTGGGCCGGGGTGAGCTGCACGCGATCGGCGTCCGGGCCGAGGGTGCCCGCGAGTTTGCCGAGCAGCGCGCGCGAGCCGGACTCGTCGGGGCCGTGGAGCAGGAACAGGCGGGCGCCGCCCGCGTCGGGCCGCGCTAGCGCCCGGGCAATCGCCTCGCGATTGGCGGCCTTCATCGAGGCTCCGCACCCGCCGCTGGCGCCGGCGCGGGCTCGCCGGCCGAGCGCCTGGCGTAGAGCGCGAGCCGGGCGACGATCTGGTCGGCGACCTCCTGGGACAATCGCTCCAACGCGGTCTGCTCGGCGGCCAGGGTGGCGTATTCGCTACTCACCACGTCGATCCCGGCGTCGGAGCCGGCGGTGGCGTCGAGCAGCACGGTGCCGCGCGCCGCCTCGACCAGCCGGTAGCGCGCGCGCAGGGTGCGGCGCTCGCGCGTCACCGCGTTGTCGGCGCGGATGCCGAAACCGGTGATGTCGTCAGACAGCTCGACCTCGAGCCGGTAACGGGGCGCGGCGTCCCCGGCGAGCGGCAGCCGCTCGGCGAGCGCTTGGCGCACCAGCCAGCCCGAGCGGCCTTCGATGCTGCCAACAGAAACACCGCGCAGCGTGCTCGCCACCGCGCCGGAGCCGCCGCCCCGGTACAACGGCTGGAGCTGGCAGCCGGCCAGCGCCAGCGCGGCGGAAAGAACCAGCGCGTTCCTCACGCGACGATGTTCACGAGCCGGTCGGGCACCACGATCACCTTGCGGGGCGCGGCCTCGCCCAGCGCGCGGCGGACCTTGTCGGAGGAGAGCGCCGCCGCCTCGGCCGCCGCGCGGTCTAGCCCGCGCGCGAGCTGGAGCGTGTCGCGTAGCTTGCCGTTGACCTGCACAGCGACGGTGACCTCGTCCTCGACGAGCATCGCCGGATCGACCTCGGGCCAAGGGGCGTCCGCGACTAGGCCGGACCCGCCTAGCGCCGCCCAGGCTTCCTCGGCGAGGTGGGGCGCCATGGGCGCGACGAGCCGCACCAAGGTTTCCACCGCATGGGCGCGGGAAGCCGAGGGCGCGGCACGCTCGACCGCGCTCACCAGTTCGTAGACTTGCGCCACCGCCTTGTTGAAGCCGAGCGCCTCGACCTGGGCGCCGACGGCCTCGACGGTGCGGTGGACGCGGCGGTCGAGCGCGTGGTCGTCACCCGTGGCGGAGCCATCATTCTCGCTCACCAGCCGCCACAGCCGCTGGACGAAGCGCCACGCGCCCTCGATGCCCGCTTCCGACCAGGGCAGGTCGCGCTCGGGCGGACTGTCCGACAGCATGAACCAGCGCACCGCGTCCGCGCCGTACTGCTCGACGATCGGCAGGGGATCGACCGTGTTCTTCTTCGACTTGGACATCTTCTCGACGCGGCCGAGCGTGACCGGCGTGCCGTGCTCGACGTGGAGATAATCGTCGCCGTTTCGCCGCACCTCGTCCGGCGACAGCCAGCTACCGTCGCCCGCGCGGTAGGTTTCGTGGGTCACCATGCCTTGCGTGAACAGGCTGGCGAAGGGCTCCTCAATGCTCAGCCGGCCGATGCGGTTGAGCGCGCGCGTCCAGAAGCGCGCGTAGAGGAGGTGCAGGATCGCGTGCTCGACGCCGCCGATATATTGGCCGACGGGGAGCCAGCGCTCTGCCTCCGCGCGGTCGAAGGGAGCGTCGTCCGGCTGGCTGGCGAAGCGGATGAAGTACCAGCTCGAGTCCGCGAAGGTGTCGAGCGTATCGGTCTCGCGTTGCCCCGCACGACCGCACTTCGGGCAGGGGACGTGCTTCCACGTCGGGTGGCGGTCGAGCGGGTTACCGGGCTGGTCGAAGGACACGTCCTCCGGCAGCACCACGGGGAGCTCAGCTCTCGGCACGGGGACCGCGCCGCACGCCGAGCAATGGATAATGGGGATGGGCGTGCCCCAGTAGCGCTGTCGCGATACGCCCCAGTCACGCAGGCGATAGGTGATCGTGCCGCGGCCCCAGCCCTCCGCCTCCGCCCGCCCGACGATCGCCGCCTTGGCGTCGTCGACAGAGAGGCCGGACAGGAACCCAGAATTCACGAGGACGCCCGGGCCGGTGTAGGCCTCGTCGCCGATCGGCGAGTTCGCCTTTTCCGGGATAGGGGCGACCACGCGGGCGACCGGCAGGTCGTACTTGCGCGCGAACTCCAAGTCGCGCTGATCGTGGCCGGGCACACCCATCACCGCGCCCGTGCCGTATTCCATCAGCACAAAGTTGGCGACGAAGACGGGCAACCGCGCCTCCGGGTTCGCCGGGTGGAGCGCATGGAGCGGCAGGCGGTAGCCGCGCTTCTCCGCCGTCTCCAGCGCGGCGGCGGTAGTGCCCCCGCGCTTGCATTCAGCGATGAAGTCGCGGAGCGCGGGATTGTCGGGCGCGAAGGCCTGAGCGACCGGATGGTCGGGGGCGACCGCAACGAAGCTCGCGCCGAAGATGGTGTCGGGGCGGGTTGAGAAGACCTCGACGCCCTGCACCGCTCCGGCCGGCTGCTCGAGGTCGAAGTGGATGGTCAGGCCCTGGCTCCGCCCGATCCAGTTCTCCTGCATCAGCCGCACCTTATCCGGCCACTTGTCTAGCCCGGCGAGGCCGTCGAGCAGCTCGCCCGCGAACGCGGTGATGCGCAGGAACCACTGATCGAGCCGGCGGCGCTCGACGAGCGCGCCCGAGCGCCAGCCGCGGCCGTCGATCACCTGCTCGTTCGCCAGCACGGTGTGGTCCACCGGGTCCCAGTTTACCTCGCTGGAACGGCGGTAAACGAGGCCGGCGTCGAACATGTCGAGGAACAGCGCCTGCTCGTGCCCGTAATAATCGGGCTCGCAGGTGGCGAGCTCGCGGCTCCAGTCGAGCGCGAAACCGAGGCGCTTGAGCTGCGCGCGCATGGCGGCGATGTTAGCGCGGGTCCACGCGCCCGGATGGATGCCCTTCTCCATCGCCGCGTTCTCCGCGGGCATGCCGAAGGCGTCCCAGCCCATCGGGTGAAGCACCTCGCACCCACGCATCCGGCGGTAGCGCGCGAGCACGTCGCCCATGGTATAGTTGCGGACGTGGCCCATGTGGATGCGCCCCGACGGGTAGGGGAACATCTCGAGCACGTAGGCGCGGGGTTTCGCGGAGCGATCGTCGGCGCGGAAGCTCCCGCGCTCCTCCCACGTCCCCTGCCAGCGCGCGTCCGCCTCGCGATGGTTGAAGCGAGCGGCCATCGGCATCGGCGATCAGGGCTCAGCCGGCGATCGCGTTGCGGCGCAGGTCGCGGGCGCGGGTAAGGATAATTTCCTCCAGCTTCTGCACGGTGGCCGCCGCGACGGGGGCCTCCACCCACTGGCCGCCCTGCAACACCTGGCGCGACGCTGCCACACGCAGCGCGTCGGCGCGCAGGTCGCGGTCGAGGATGGTCGCGGTGACCTTGACGCGCTCGGCGGGCGCGGCCGGGTTGGCGTACCAGTCGGTGACGATCACGCCGCCGGAGCTGTCCACCTGCGCCACGGGAGCGAAAGACAGGGTCTCCAGCGCCGCGCGCCACAGATAGCTGTTCACGCCGATGGTGGTCGTCTGCGACGCCGCGAGGTCGGCGCGCGGCCGGCCGCCGCCCCCGCCGCAGCCGGCGAGCGCCAGGCCGGCGGCAGCGAGGACAAGGAGGGGGAGAGGGCGCGGACTGCGCATCGGCGGTTCCTTCAGCTTCCGTTAGGTTGCGCGCCGTTATAGGTGATGGGGCGCGAGCGGCAAGGTCGGCGCGGGCGGCAAGGTCGGCGCGGGCGGGCAGCGCAACGGTCGGCGATCCGCCATTGTGCCGTTCCTGCAACACCTTGCGCGATTCGGCAGTACCCCGCTGGCGCGCCGAACCGCTCGGGTGCTAGGACGTTGGTCTGAGTTCGGAGGGCATGAGTGTCGTGACGACGCGGCGGCATTGTTGGGCACTGGCGGGCGCTTCGCTCGCGGCGCTCGGCTTCTCGCTCGCGCCGGCCAGCGCCGCGCCGAGCGCGCGCAACAAGGGCCGCGCCGCGCCCAGCCTGTCCCTGCAAGGCGGCAAGCTCGGCTCCTTCACCCCCGCCGTCGCCGACCCGCGGCTTGCCGCCGCCTTCGCCCAGCGCCGCGCCCGCGCGGCAGGCGGGGCCGGGTTCCGCTTCACGCCGGTCGCCGCCCAGCGCGCTGACCGCACGGTGCGCGTCGCGGTGCGCGCGCGGGCAGCGACGCCGGCCGCGGCGCAGCGGAGCCTCGGCACCCCCGTCGTGCGCACGCTCGCCCTGTCCTCGGCGCTGCCGACCACCGCGATCACGCCCACCGCCTACAACCTCGGCGCGAGCGTCGGGTGGAAGCGCTTCGCCGTGAACGGCGATGTCGCGCGGGTCGAGGGCGGCACCGCGCCCGGCCGTCGCGACAGCGCGGTCGTGGACCTCAGCTACTCGCTCGGCCGCGCCACCGCGCGCGTCGCCGCCGCCGCTGACCGCACGGACGGCCCGCAGCAGCGGCTGGTGGAGGCCGACCGCTCGGCCGCGGTGGACGTCGGCGGCGCCTTCGCCATTACGCGCAACCTCGCGGTGACCGGCGGCGTCCGCTACAAGATCCAGCGCGACCGGCTCGCCCCGCTCGACGACGAGCGCCGCGACAGCCAGGCGGTGTACGTGGGGACCGCGTTCAAGTTCTGACGCGGCGGCGCGGCGCGGGACAGCGCCGGCGTAATTAAAAGCAAAGCGTAAGGAGCGCGGGCGAAGCCCGTGCGTCGGTCGGGCCGCCGTTCGGCGCCCGCCGGCCGGCCTTCGCGCGGGCGCGCCCGAGTGCTGCGTACTCAGGCGTCGTCGCGCTCAGGTGATCAGGGAGCGCAGCCCCGGCGTGTTCGTGTCGCCCGTCCAGCCGACGTAGATCATCTCGCCCGCCACCCACAGGATCAGCGCCAGCCCGACGAAGGCGATCCAGCGGTAGCGCTCGATGTACTTGGCGATAACGTTGGACGCGACGCCCATCAGGATCACTGACAGGAGCAGCCCGACAACGAGGATGCCAGGGTGCTCGCGCGCCGCGCCGGCGACGGCGAGCACGTTGTCGAGGCTCATAGAAACGTCGGCCACCGCCACCGCCCAAGCGGCGCTGGCGAAACTCTTGGCGGGCTTCAGCCCCGAATGCTCGTCGCCCGAGACCTCCGGCGAGCCGTGGCTCTGGCCGTGGCCGCCGCTGCTGATCTCGCGATACATCTTCCACGACACCCAGAGGAGGAGCAGGCCGCCGGCGAAGACCAGGCCGACAATGCCCATCAGCCAGGTGGTGATCAAGGCGAAGCCGATGCGTAGCACGAGCGCCGCGGCGATGCCGAGCAGGATCACCTTGCGGCGCTGCTCGGGCGGCAGCCCGGCGGCGAGCGCGCCGATGATCACCGCGTTGTCGCCGGCCAGCAACAGGTCGATGCCGAGGATCTTCAGGAACGCCTCGAACTCGGACGGCTGCGTGATGTTGGAGAAGTCGCGCAGGATGTCCTGCCAGATCGTCGACAGGTTCAGGTCGAGCGCGGGCGCAGCGGCCGAGGCGAGAAGAGGCAGGTCGAGCAACGGGGCACCCCGGGATGTGGAAGCGGGCCGGTTAGCGGATGAGGGGAGTGGGGGGAAGGGGTGGGGGAAGGACGTGCGTCACCCCAACCACCGCCGTCATCCCCCGCGAAGGCGGGGATCTATAAACCTCCACGCCGGTGAGTGCGCGCCTACGGCCGTCGAGGGTTATGAGCCCCCGCGTCCGCGGGGGTGACGAGGTAGGGTGAGAAGGGGAGCGCAGGCAAAGCCTGTGCCGTCGGCCGCATCTCCGGGTCGGGCGCCGGCGTCCGCCGGCCGGCAGTCGCGCGTGCGCGCGGAAGCCTCGCTTCCGCGTCGTCGCGCTACTGGTTCATACTAGCGAAAAAGTCGTCGTTCGACTTCGCATCCTTCATTTTGTCGAGAAGGAAGGTCATCGCGTCGTTGGTGCCCATCTGCATCAGGATGCGGCGCAGCACCCACATCTTGGACAGCTTGTTGGGCTCGACCAGCAGCTCCTCCTTGCGCGTACCCGACTTGCCGATGTCGAGCGCGGGGAAGATACGCTTGTCGGCGACCTTGCGGTCGAGCACGATTTCCGAATTGCCGGTGCCCTTGAACTCCTCGAAGATCACCTCGTCCATCTTCGATCCCGTGTCGATCAGCGCGGTGGCAATGATGGACAGGCTGCCGCCCTCCTCGATGTTGCGCGCCGCGCCGAAGAATCGCTTAGGCCGCTGGAGCGCATTGGCGTCGACGCCGCCGGTGAGCACCTTGCCGGACGACGGCACCACCGTGTTGTAGGCGCGGCCGAGGCGGGTGACCGAGTCCAGCAGGATTACCACGTCGCGCTTGTGCTCGACTAGGCGCTTGGCCTTCTCGATCACCATCTCGGCGACCTGGACGTGGCGCTGCGCGGGCTCGTCGAAGGTGGAGGAGACGACCTCGCCCTTCACCGACCGCTGCATGTCGGTGACCTCCTCCGGCCGCTCGTCGATGAGCAGCACGATCAGGAACACTTCCGGATGGTTATCGGTGATCGCCTTAGCGATGTTCTGCAGGAGCACCGTTTTGCCGACCCGCGGCGGGGCGACGATCAACGCGCGCTGGCCCTTGCCCTGCGGCGCGACGATGTCGATCACGCGGGCCGACTTGTCCTTGACCGTCGGGTCCTGCGTGTCGAGCGTGAGCTTCTCGTCGGGGTAGAGCGGGGTCAGGTTGTCGAAATTGACCCGGTGGCGCACCGCCTCCGGGTCGTCGAAATTGACTTGGGTGAGCCGGGTCAGCGCGAAATAGCGCTCGCCGTCCTTCGGCCCGCGGATCTCGCCTTCCACCGTGTCGCCCGTGCGCAGGCCGTGGCGGCGCACCTGCTGGGGCGCGACGTAGATGTCGTCGGGGCCGGCGAGGTAATTGGCGTCCGGCGAGCGGAGGAAGCCAAAACCGTCGGGCAGCACCTCAATGGTGCCGAGCCCGAAGATCTCCTCGCCGTTCTCTGCGCGCTCCTTCAGGATGGAGAACATCAGCTCCTGCTTGCGGAGCGTGGACGCGCCCTCCACGCCGAGCTCCTCGGCCATAGCGACGAGTTCGGCGGGAGTTTTCTGCTTGAGCTGGTTCAGGTGCATGGCGGTCTCGGGGAAGCCCGGCGGTCTCGGAAGAGGACGGCGAAGGAACGCGCGGCCGGGAGAAGGGAAAAGCGCGTCGCGAGGACGAAAGGCGAGGCGCTCCAGCGCGAGCTAGGCGGGGGTGGGAAGGGTGTCAAGGATGCTCCGCACGGCCGGCCGCGGGCGACGAGGACGGAAGCGAGGTCTTCTCGAGAGTTTCGGATTTGGGTTGTTTCCGTCACCCGCGCCCTTTGGGTGCTGCCCACCGCGCCTGCGCCTAAAACAAATCCGGCTTCACGATCACCAAAATGACAATCGCCGCCGTCACCACCCCCGGCACCTCGTTGAGCATCCGCAGCCGCTTGTTCGACAGCTTGCGCTCGCCGCGCGCCAGCCGCTTGGCGTAACTGGTCGCCCAGTGGTGGTAGCCGAGCAGCCCGACGACGAAGAGCAGCTTGGCGTGCAGCCAGCCCTGCCCCCACGCCCCCGTCACGCTCGCCAAGGTGATCCCGAGCACCACCACGATCACCGACGCCGGAGTGAGGATGATGCGGCGCAGCCGCGTTTCCCGCTCAATCCACGCCTTGTCCTCGGCCGAGCCGAGCGCGCTCTCGTGATGGTAGACGAAGAAGCGCGGCAGCATGAACAGCCCCGCGACCCAGAAGATTACGAAGATGACGTGGGCCGCCTTGAGCCACGGGTAGAGCACCAGTCCGACCTCCGTCATGCGCCCCCTCGCACCAGCGCGAGCAGGCGCTCCACATGGGGGATCGGCGCGTCGGGGACGATGCCGTGGCCGAGGTTGAAGACGTGGGGACGCTCGCGGAGCGCGTCGATGACGCGCCGCACCGCGCCCGCCAAAGCTTCGCCGCCCGTCACCAGCGCCAGCGGGTCGAGGTTGCCTTGCACCGGCAATCCCGGCGGCAGATTGGCGTGCGCCCAGACGGGGTCCACCGTCTCGTCGAGCCCGACCGCGTCCACCCCTGTCTCGCGCGCGTAGGCCGGGAGCTTGGCTCCCGCGCCTTTGGGGAAACCGATGATCAGGAGCTTCGGGCAGCGCGCGCGCAGGCGCTCCACGATCGCGGCGTTGGGGCCGATCACCCAGCGCTCGAACTGCGCAGGGGCCAGCGAGCCCGCCCAACTGTCGAACAGCTGCACCGCCTCCACGCCCGCGCCGTGCTGCGCGGCGAGATAGTCGACGGTGAGGTCGACGACGCGGTCGATCAGCGCGCCGAAGGCTCCCGGGTCGGCGTAGGCGAGCCGCCGCGCCTCCGCTTGGTCCTTCGAACCCTGGCCGGCGACCATATAGGTGGCGACCGTCCATGGCGAGCCGGCGAAACCGAGGAAGGCCACCGCCGGCGGCAGCGCCGCGGCGACGCGCGCCACCGTGTCGTAGATCGGGCGGAGCTTGGCGTGGTCGGGCACGCCGATCCGCTCGATCGCCTCCCGCACGTCCAGCTTGGGCGCCAGCCGCGGTCCCTCGCCTGGCCCGAAGGTCAGCTCCTGCCCCAGGGCCCAGGGCACCATCAGGATGTCGGAGAAGAGGATCGCGCCGTCAAAGCCGAAGCGGCGGATCGGCTGCAGTGTCACCTCCGCGGCCGCAGCCGGGTCGGTGGCGAGCGCGAGGAAGCCGCCCTTCTCGGCGCGGAGCGCGCGATACTCGGGCAGGTAGCGCCCGGCCTGGCGCATCAGCCAGATGGGCGGGGGATCGACCCGCTCGCCGCCGAGCACGCGCATCAGGGGCTTGGCGGCCCGGGAGGGAGGCGTTCCGGCCTCCGGGCGAGCCCGCGTTTCGTCCATTCTCTTATCTAGACTCTTATTAAATAGAGGATTGGAAGGAAGTAGTAGGCGCGTGGAAGCCGGGGTTTATCCACACCTACCCACGTTGCCAACAGCGGCGGAGCCGCCCGACTCGTGCCGACTTCGCGAGTCCCCAGATCCATCCCCATAACCCACAGGCAGGCCTCGCATATGGGAGTCCGCGGGACGGCGTTGGGGAAAAGACGGGCGGGTTGTGGATGGAATCGACGCAGCCGACGACCGACAGGCCCCGCCTTGCAATCTCCCGCGCTTTTCCACAGGCCTATGCCCGTGAGCCAGCGCATCCACCTGCACCTCCTGTCGGACTCCACAGGCGAAACGCTGGAGATGATCGCCAAGGCCGGCCTCGCCCAGTTCGAGGGCGTGGAGACCGCTAAGCATTTCTGGCCGATGGTGCGGACCGAAGGGCATCTCGACCGCGTGCTCGGGGAGGTCGCGGAGCGGCCGGGGCTGGTGCTCTACACGATCGTCAACCCCGCGTTGCGCGACCATCTGGAGGCGCGCTGCCGGGTGATGGGGCTGCAGGCGATCGCCGCGCTCGACCCCGTGGTCCACGCGCTGTCGGGCGTGATCGGCAAGCCCATGGTGATGCGGCCAGGCCGCCAGCACGTGATGGACGAGGCCTATTTCGCGCGGGTGGACGCGATCCACTACACCATCGCCCACGACGACGGGGTGGGGCCGGACGGCTGGGAGCAGGCGGACATCGTGCTCGTCGGCGTGTCGCGGACCTCCAAAACGCCGACCTCCATTTACCTCGCCAACCGCGGCTTCAAGACCGCCAACGTGCCGCTGGTCCCAACTTCGCCGCCGCCGGCCGCGCTCGCCGAACTGCGCGCCCCGCTCGTCGTCGGGCTCACCACCAACAACGACCGGCTGATCGCCGTGCGCCGCAACCGGCTGCTCGCGATGAACCAGGCGCCGGAAACCGACTACGTTGACCCGGAGCTGGTGGCGACCGAGCTGGCGATGGCGCGCCGCCTGTTCGCCGACCGCGGCTGGCCGGTGATCGACGTCAGCCGCCGCTCCATTGAGGAGTCGGCGAGCGCGATCATCAGCCTCTACGAAGCGCGGTACGGCGAGGAGAAGCTGGTCTCGTGAGACTGGTGCTGGCGAGCGGTAGCAGCACCCGCCGCGCGATGCTGGAAGCGGCGGGCGCGCCGTTCGCGGTCGTCGTTCCGCAAGTGGACGAGGAGGCGGCCAAGGCGGCGCTGCTAGCGGACGGGCTCGCCGCCCCCGCGCTCGCCGACGCGCTGGCCGAGCGCAAGGCGCTGGGCGGGGCGGGCGGAGCGGGCGCGGACGCGATCGTGCTGGGCAGCGACCAGGTGCTCGAAGGGCCGGACGGGCGCGTGTTCTCAAAGCCCCACACGGTGGACGAAGCGCGGGAGCAGCTGCGCGCGCTGCGGAACGCCGACCACCTGCTGCACAGCGCGGCGGTGGCGGTGGAGGCGGGGCGGCCAGTGTGGCGGGCGCTGGAATCCGTGCGGCTCCGCATGCGCCCTTTCTCCGACGCGTTCCTGGAGTCCTACCTCGCGGCGGAAGGAGAGGCGGTGACCTGGTCGGTCGGCTGCTACCGGATCGAGGGCAGGGGCGCGCAGCTGTTCGACCGGGTGGAGGGCAGCCACTTCGCGGTGCTCGGCCTGCCGCTGCTGCCCCTACTCGGCTGGCTGCGCGCGCGCGGGGTGCTGCCGGCGTGAGCGCGCCCTACGCCGAAGTGATCGGCTATCCGGTGGCGCATTCGAAGTCGCCGCTGATCCACAAGTTCTGGCTGAACAAGCTCGGGATGGAGGGGGATTACCGGCCCTGGCCGATCGAAGGCGAGGATCTCGCGAGGCTGCGAGCGTATTTGGCGGGGGCGATCGGCGACATCGGTTGGGTCGGCTGCAACGTGACCATCCCGCACAAGCAGGCGATTCTCCCGCTCCTCGACCGCTTGTCGCCGGAAGCCGCGCGGATCGGCGCAGTGAACATCGTCTCTTGCGAACGCGAGGGCGTGTCGCTCGTCGGCCACAACAGCGACGGGACCGGCTTTCTCGAACCGCTCCGCCCGTTGCTCGCCCGGCCGCACCTGTTCCGCATGGCGCGCGTGTTCGGTGCGGGCGGCGCGGCTCGCGCGGTCGCCCATGCGCTGGCGGGCGAGGGCTTCACGCTGGTCATCGCCGCACGCGATTCGGCCAGGGCGGAGGCGCTGGTCGCGGCGATCGGCGGCGAACACCACGCGGTGGCGCTGTCGCACTTCGCCGATCCGACCGATTTCGCCTTCGACGATCGGGCCGGCGTCCTCGATCTCATCGTCAACACGACCCCGCTCGGCATGGTCGGTCAGCCGCCGTTGCCGCTCGACTGGAGCCACGTCCCGCCGGGCGCCATCATATACGATATCGTTTACGCGCCGCTGCGGACCCCGCTGCTGACGGAGGCGCGCGCGCGCGGGCACCAGACGGTGGACGGGTTGCATATGCTGATCGGCCAGGCGGCGGTCGCCTTCGAACTCTTCTTCGGCCGGCGCGCCCCGCGCGAGCACGACGCCGAACTCCGTAGGTTGCTGACGGCATGAAGCGGCCCGTGACGCTCGGCCTCACCGGCTCTATTGGCATGGGCAAGTCGACGGTCGCCGCCATGTTCGCGGCGGAGCAGATTCCCGTGTTCGACGCGGACGCCGCCGTGCACCGGCTACAGGGCCCGGCGGGACGGATCGTCGGGGCGATCGAGGCGGCTTTTCCCGGCACCACGGGGCCGGGCGGCGTGAACCGGACCAGCTTGGCCGAGCGGGTGCTGGGCGAAAACGAAGCGCTGCGCCGGCTAGAGGCGATCGTCCACCCCGCGGTCGGCGAGGAACGTGAGCGGTTTGTCGCCGAGCACCGCGACGCTTCCCTCCTCGTCTTCGACGTGCCGCTGCTGTTCGAGACCGGCGGCGACGAGCGCGTCGATAAGGTGGCGGTGGTGTCCGCCCCGGCCGACGTTCAGCGCGCGCGCGTGCTCGCCCGGCTGGGGATGAGCGAGGCGAAGTTCGACGCGATCCTGGCCAAGCAGCTGCCGGACGCGGAGAAGCGCGCGCGGGCCGACTTCGTCATCCCGACCGGCAGTTCGCTCGACGAGACGCGCATGGCGGTGCGGGACATCATTGCTTGTTTGTCGGACGCCGCCCCCCGATAAAGGGCCATGCGTGAAATCGTTTTCGATACGGAGACCACGGGCCTGAGCCCGTTGGCCGGAGACCGGATCGTGGAGATCGGCTGCGTCGAGCTGGTCAACCGCGTGGACACCGGCCGTTCCTTCCACTCCTACTTCAACCCCAACCGCCCGATGCCGCCCGAAGCGGAGGCGGTGCACGGGCTGTCGACCGCTTTCCTGAGCGACAAGCCGCGCTTCGCCGACAAGGTCGACGAGCTGCTCGCCTTCATCGGCACCGCGCCGCTCGTCGCGCACAACGCGCAGTTCGATTTCGGCTTCGTCAATGCGGAGCTGGCGGCCGCCAAGCGCCCGCCGATCGACCTCAACCGCATGGTGGACACCTTGGCGCTCGCGCGGGCGCGGCACCCCGGCGCCAAGCACACGCTAGACGCGCTGTGCACCCGCTTCGGCGTCGACCGCTCGACCCGGATCAAGCACGGCGCGCTGCTCGACGCACAGCTGCTCGCCCAAGTCTATGTCGAGCTGCAGGGCGGCCGGCAGATCGGCCTGTCGCTCGGCGCCGCGGCGCGCGACCCGAACAGCCGACGTGACGCCGGGCGGCCGCGGGCGGAAGCGTCGCCCCGCCGCCCCGTCCGCCCGCCGCGCCCCCACGCGCCGTCGGAAGCGGAGCGCGCGCGGCATCAGGCGTTCCTGAACTCGATCAAGGACCCGCTCTGGCACCAGCTCGCGGCGTCAATTGACGCCAACGGAACCCGCCACTAGGTCCGCGCGTCCCTTCACCCGCCGGGCCGCCGCCCTCCTCGCGGCTTCTTCCGCCCGGCGCTCGATCAAGCGTTGGAGAACGGCATGGAAGTCATCGTCTCGGGCCACCAGGTCGACACGAGCGAAGCGCTGCGCGGGCGCGTCGAGGAGCGGATGCAGGCGATCGCGGACAAGTATTTTTCGCGCGCCATGTCCTCGCAGGTGACCTTCGGCCGCGGGCCGCACGATAACGGCTTCCGCTGCTCCATCGTGTCCCACGTGATCAACGGCGTGGTGCTGAAGTCCACGGGCGACGGCGGCGAGGCGAACCTCGCCTTCGACCAGGCGGCCGAGAAGATCGAAAAGCAGCTGCGCCGCTACACGCGCCGGCTGAAGAGCCACCACGGCGGCGAGCCGACCGCGCAGGCGCTGGCGGAGCAGAGCAAGGGCTACGACGCGGGCTACCGCATTCTCGACGGGGGGGCAGACGAAGAGGAGCCGGCCGACAACCCGCTGGTGATCGCGGAGACCAGCGTTGACATCCCCGAAACGACGCCGGCCGACGCGGTAATGATGCTCGACCTGCGCCACACCAACGCGCTAATGTTCAAGAACCGCGGTTCGGGCGCGTTTAACATGGTCTACCGCCGCGACGACGGCACCATCGGCTGGGTCGAACCGCGCGTTTAACGCGCGGCGCGCGGGCGCCCGCCGGACCCACCCTATGCTGCTGGACGCCAAGGATATCGAAGTCGGGGTGCACGCCCGCGGCAAGAAGCTGCTGTTCCAGCATCTGGGCGGGCGGCTGGCCGCGCGCTTGGGGCTGCCCGCGGCCGAGATCGTCGGGAGCCTTGCTGAGCGCGAACGGCTGGGCTCCACCGGCTTCGGCGGCGGCGCGGCGATCCCGCACGGCAAGCTGCCGGGGCTTACCCAAGTGGTGGGCCACTTCGTGCGCTTGGCCGAGCCGATCGCCTTCGACGCCGTGGACGGGCTGCCGGTCGACTTGGTGTTCGCCCTGTTCTCACCGCCCGACCGCGGGGCCGACCACCTGCGCAGTCTGGCCGCGGTGAGCCGGCTGCTACGCGACGAGCCGATGCGCGCCAAGCTGCGCGGGGCGCGAACCCCCGACGCGGTGTACGCGCTGATTCACGACGTCGATGCCCGCGCCACCGGCTGAGGGCTTGAGCGGCGCGGACTGGCATTTCCGCGCGCTGGAGTCGCTCTACGCCGCAGCGGCGATCAACGGGACGTTCCGTTCGACGCTGGAAATCCCGAAAGCCGGCGCGGCGCGCATCCGCTTCGAGGTTGATCCGACCCTGTTCCACGCGGCGGGCGCGCTGCACGGCGCGGCCTATTTCAAGATGCTCGACGACGCCGCCTTTTACGCGTGCAACGGGCTGGTGTCCGACCGCTTCCTGCTCACCACCGCGTTCAACCTGCACTTCACGCGCCCGCTGCGCGCCGGCTGGTGCACCGCCGAGGGACGCTGGGCGAGCGGGCGGCGGCGCGTGTTCGTCGCCGACGCACGGCTCTTGGACGCCGACGGCGAGGAGGCGGCGCGCGGCACGGGCACCTTCATGCGCTCGCACATCCCTTTGTCGTCCCTCCCCGGCTACCGGGCGTGAGCGCCCGGCTGCCGCCCGCGCTGGAGGCGAGCGCGATCATGCGCGAAGCCGAAGCGCGCGGCGGCTTCGCCGCGCTGCTCCACCGCGGCGACCCGGACGCGGGGACGATCCTGGTGCTGCTGCGCGAGCGCGGGCGGGTGGCGGCGCTGCTCGAGCGGGTGCTGGCGGTGGACGGCGCCTACGCTTGGCGGTCGAGCCCGCGGGTGGAGCCCGGGAACGAAAGCGGGGCGTCGTTGTTGTTGGGAGAGCGCCGGAGATTCGATCCCGACCTGTGGGCGATCGAACTGGACGTCGCGCAAGCCGAACGCTTCGCCGCTGAATGGCTGGCCGCGCGTTGACGCGGGCCCGCCGCACGGGCACCCGCCCCCCATCGCAATCGCACAACCGTTCGCCAGCGTTTCTCCGCAGCGGTTGATGCAGTCGGGGGAAGACCGGCGGCACGCCAATTCCTTGTGCCACCATGGTTAACAACCGCATAGTCCAGGCAGGACATGGGTCGCATTTTCGGTGCGGCGGGCTTCGCCCTCGCCGCTTTGTTTTCGTTCGCCAACACCGTCGCGGCCGAGCCGCTCTTCGCCCAAATGACCGCGGCCCAGCCGCTCCAGATGCCGGCCAGCGCGCCGATCGTGACCGCCCCGGCGGTCATCCACCAGTCCGTCATCGCGGACGCACCCCCCGCACCGACGCCGGCCCCCCTTCCCATTACCCCGCCCGCTGCTCCGCCTGCGCCGAAGCGCAGCCTGGCCGAGCTCGTCGCCGCGCACGGCGCGAGCGAAGCGCCTAGCCGCGACCTGGAGTGCCTCGCAGGCGCCGTTTATTTCGAGGCCAAGAGCGAAGCGCTCGCGGGCCAGCTGGCCGTCGCCGAGGTGGTCCGCAATCGCGCCTCCTCCGGCCGCTTCCCCTCGTCCTACTGCGGCGTGGTGTTCCAGCGCAGCCAGTTCTCTTTCGTCCGCGGCGGCGCGCTGCCGGCCATCCCTCGCGCGAGCGCCCAATGGCGCCGCGCGGTGGCGGTGGCGCGGATCGCGCACGAGAAGCTCGCCGACACCGTGGCGCCCCGCGCGCTGTTCTTCCACGCCGCGCGCGTCTCGCCGGGCTGGAAGCTCACTCGCCTCGCCACCATTGGCGGGCACGTCTTCTACCGCTGAGGGCGGGGCCTTCACCTCGGCCCGGCTCCTCGGTTAGGAGCTGGGCCGATGCGTACCCCTGAACTCTTCTGTTTCGCCGACGCGCCGCTCGCCGCGCAGGACGTGGCGCGCGGCGTCGCGCGGCTCCTGTTCCGGCAGGACGCCTACGCGCTCTGCGAAGTGCCGCTGGTCAATCACCGCCGCGCCGACCTGATGGCGATCGACGCCAAAGGCTTCATCACCATCGTCGAGATTAAGGTGGCGATGAGCGACCTGCGCGGCGACGCGAAGTGGCGCGACTATCTCGACTTCTGCGACCGCTTCTACTGGGCGGTGCCGGCAGGGCCGCTGGCGGAGGCGGCGGGGGAGGAGTGCTTCGCGCCCGAATTGTCGGGGCTGATCGTCGCCGACCGCTACGACGCGGCGGTGATCCGGGAAGCGGCGCTTCAGCCGTTGGCGGCGGCGCGGCGCAAGGCGGAAACGTTGCGCTTCGCGCGGCGCGGGGCGCGGCGACTGGCGGGAGATTTGGACCCGGGGCTGCGCGGCTTAGACTAAGACGCGGAGCGGCTTCGGCGAGGATCGCCGCGGAGCCGGCCGGCGACCGCGCGAGCTCGTAGTCGCGCGAGTCGTCCGACGACGCGGCTCCGCCGCGGCGTTGCTACGCGCACCGAGGGCGGAGAAGGCAGGGGGGCCCCGGGTCAAGCCCGGGGTGACGGGTTCCTGTGAGCGACGGAGCACTCACCGAGCAACGTCGGCAAGGCAGGCCGCGGCGAGAACGGTCCCAGCTTTTGCTGGGACGACGGCTCACAATTTCGGCCCCGCCACCTTGCGCGTCGCGGGCCGCGTCGTCGTTTCTATGACCCGCAGCACCGCCGCCGCGCGCCGGTCCGCCTTGGCGTGGTCGCGCGCCGACAGGCCGGTGGCGCGGTCGCCGAGGTCGGGGTCCGCGCCGGCCGCGAGCAGCAGCCGCGCCATATCGGCGTTGCGGGTGCGCACGGCGATGATCAGCGGCGTCGCCCCGCTCCGGTCGGCGGCGTCCACGGGCGCGCGCGCGCCGAGCAACACCCGCGCGCCTTCCAGCCAGCCGAGCTCGGCCGCCACCCCGAGCGGCGTCCGCCCCTGCCGGTCCTTTAGATCGGTGCGCAGGCCCTTGGCGGTGAGGAACTGGAGATAGGGCAGGTTGCGCTGCCTGGTGACGATGTGGAGCGCGCCTTCGCCGTCTCCGTTCTGCGCGTTCACCACCGCGCTGTTCGGCTTGCCGAGCATCTCGGTGACGATGTTGCCGTCGCGCTCGCCCACTGCCTTCAAGAAACGGTAGCCGTCGGTCATCTGGGCGCCGGCGCCCGCCGCGCCGAGTATCAGAGCCGCGCCCGCCAGAGCAATCATCACCTTGCGCATCGCGTTAACCTCAGTCGCCTCGGCACCTTGAACGCGGGCCTATAGCGGCGCATGTCTGGCTTCGTCATGAACATCTTGCCACGTTCCGCCCTCGCCGCCGCCGCGGCGCTGTTCCTCGCCGCCTGCGGGCAGCAGGTCGAGGCCCCGCTTGCCGGGGCCAAAATCGGCGGGCCGTTCGAACTCACCTCCGCCAACGGGCAGCGCGCGGGCGACCGGCAGCTCGCCGGGCAGTACCGGATCATGTATTTCGGCTACACCCACTGCCCGGACGTGTGCCCGGTGGACATGCGCTACATCAGCGACGGGCTGGCCGCGTTCGAGAAGAGCGACCCGGACCGCGGCTCCAAGGTCACGCCCGTGTTCGTCACGGTGGACCCCGTGCGCGACACGCCCGCGGCGCTCGCCGAATGGAAGCGCGACCTTCACCCGCGCCTCGTCGCCTTCACCGGCAGCCGGCCGGAGCTGGAGAAGGTGGTACGGCAGTTCGGCGCCTACGGCGCGAAGTCCGGCGAGCACCAGATGGCGGGGATGCACGACGCGCACGAAGCTTATCTCGTCGACCACAGCCGCGTCGCCTTGCTGATGGGGCCGAACGGCGAGCCGATCGCCATCCTGCCGCAGGAGCAGGGCCCCAAGGCGATCGCCGCCGAGCTCGACAAGTACGTGGCGTGAGGCCGCGCTTCTGGGAGCTGCCGCTTTCGCAACTCACCGGCGAGGAGTGGGAAGCGCTGTGCGACGGCTGCGGCCGCTGCTGCCTCCACAAGGTGGAGGAGGAGACCACGGGCGCATTCCTCCCCACCAACGTCGCTTGCCGCCTGCTCGACCGGCACAGCTGCCGCTGCTCGTCCTACAAGCAGCGCAAGCGTTTCGTGCCCGATTGCCTGCGGCTGACGCCCGAGAAGCTGCCGAACATCGGCTGGCTGCCCGAGAGCTGCGCTTACGTCCGCCGGCAGGCGGGCGAGCCCCTGCCCGCGTGGCACTACCTGCTCACCGGCGACCGCGAGGCGGTGCACGCCGCGGGCGAGTCCGCGCGCGGCTGGACCGTGTCGGAGGACCAGGCGGGCGACTACCTCGACCATCTGGTCGACCGCCCGCTCTGAGATGAGGTTCGAAGGGGGAGGCCGCGAGCGCGCGCTGCTCGTGCGCCGCCACCCGACTGCGCGAGCACTGCGGCTCGCGGTGGACCCGCGCGACGGGCGGGTTACGCTGACGGTGCCGCGGCGCGCGCGGGAGCGGGCGGCGCTCCTCTGGGCGGAGTCGAAGCGCGACTGGGTGGAGGACGCGTTGCGCGCCCTGCCGCCGCCCGCGCCGATCGTCGACGGCATGACGCTGGTCGCGGCGGACGAGCCGCTGTTACTGAAATGGCGCGAGGACGCGCGCGGCGTCCGGCGCGAGGGCGTCCAGCTGCATGTGGGCGGACCGCGCGAGCTGCTGGCGGTGCGGACGCTGCGCTGGCTGCGCGCGGAAGCGGCGCGGACGCTGGAGGCGGACACGCGCGCGCTGGCCGGGGCGCACGGGATTGAGGTGTCGGGCGTGGCGGTAGGCGACCCGCGCGGGCGCTGGGGCAGCTGCAGTTCGTCCGGCGCGATCCGTTACAGCTGGCGGCTGCTGCTCGCGCCGGGCTTCGTGCGGCGCGCGGTGGTGGCGCACGAGGTGGCGCATCGGTTCGAGATGAACCACGGGCCGCGATTCCGGGCGAGGGTGGAGAAGCTGCTGGAGGGGTCGGAAGCGCCGGCGCGGGCTTGGCTGCGGGCGCACGGGAGCGCGCTGCATTGGTTCGGGCGGGAAGGGTGAGCAAGTAAGAAGTGCCCACCCCTAACCCCTCCCGGAAAGCCGGGAGAGGAATCGGGTAGTTCATGAGCTGCTGGTGTTCCCCTCCCAGCTTTCCGGGAGGGGTTAGGGGTGGGCACTTTTACCTTTCAGATCTCCACCGGCTCCGCCTCGACCTCCTCCTCCGCGCGCGGCGGCGGGGGAGGCGGGGGCGGCGGGCGCGCCGCCGGCTCGGGCTGGGGCTGAGGCCGCCGCGCGCGGCCCAAGACCTCGTCGAGCCAGTCGCCGGTCGGGTCCGCCTGGCCCGGCTCGGCGGGTTCGCCGGCCGCGGGCGCGTCGAAGCGCGGGTCGGGCTCGCCGACTGGACCTTCGGGCGTGACCGGGTTGCCGAACTCGTCGTAAGCGACGGGCCCCTCGGCCGCGCCCTCGCCGAGGAAGGCGTCCTCGTCGCCCTCGACCTGCCAGTCGGGGAGCGGCACTTCGGTGGTGAAGGGCTTCACCGGGCGCTTGGCGGTGGCGGGGGCCATGAAGGAGCGGAAGGCGAGCGCGGGCGCGTGGCCGCCCTGGAGGCCCGGCACTGGCCGGGCGTTGTCGCGGCCCATCCACACGCCGGTGGTGAGGCCGGAGGAAAAGCCGAGAAACCAGCCGTCCTTGTTCGACGAGGTCGTCCCCGTCTTGCCTGCCACCGGCCGGCCGAAGTTGGCGGCGCGGCCCGTGCCGGTCATCACCGCCGACTGGAGCAGGTCGGTCATGCCGGCCGCGACCCAGGGGGCGACGAGCACGCGAGGCTCCGCACGCTCGTGCTCGTAGAGGAGCTCGCCTTCGGCGGTGGTCACCTTGCGGATGCCGTAGGGAACGACCGCCGTGCCGCCGGACGCGACGGAGGCGAAGGCGCGCGTCATGTCGATCAGCCGGGCGTCGGAGGTACCGAGCACCATGGACGGCCTGGTGCTGATCGGCGTGGTGACGCCGAAGCGCTGCGCCATGTCGGCCACCGTCTGGTAGCCGACCTCGTCACCGAGCTGCGCGGCGACCGTGTTGAGCGAACGGGCAAAGGCCTCGCGGAGCGACACGGGCCCGGAGTAGCCGCCCGAGCTGTTGCGCGGGCTCCAGCCGTCGATGGTGACGGGCTTGTCGACCACCGTGTCCGTCGGCTTGTAGCCGGACTCGAGCGCGGCGAGGTAGACGAACAGCTTGAAGGCGGAGCCCGGCTGGCGCTGCGCCTGTGTCGCGCGGTTGTAGAGCG
Source organism: uncultured Sphingomonadaceae bacterium (assembly GCA_902806235.1). Taxonomy (GTDB): domain Bacteria; phylum Pseudomonadota; class Alphaproteobacteria; order Sphingomonadales; family Sphingomonadaceae; genus CADCVW01. Next base: position 22,532 of record CADCVW010000075.1, read on the forward strand.
AGGACACGTAGTCCTTGCCGCCCACCATCGCGCGCACGGCGCCGTCGCTGTCGATGGACACCAGCGCGCCTTGCGTCTGCGGCGGCGTATGGCGGTTGACTGCCGCGTCCGCCGCGCGCTGCATGGAGGCGTCGAGCGTGGTCCACACCTCCAGCGGCTCCACCGTCTCGTCGATCAGTGTCTCGAGTTGGGGCAGCGCCCAATCGGTGAAGTAGCGCGCGCTGTTCTGCCGCGGCATGGCGGCCAGCCGTACTTCCGCCGGGTCGGCGGCGGCAGCTTGGGCCGCGCTGATGTCGCCGTTCTCCACCATCAGCCGGATCACCACCTCGGCGCGGTCTCGCGCGGCTTCCGTGTCGGCGGTGGGGGAATAGTTGGACGGGGCCTTCACCAAGCCGGCGATGATGGCGGCCTCTGACAGTTCCAAGTCGTCCGCCGGGTGGCCGAAGAAGCGGCGCGACGCGGCGTCGATGCCGTAGGCGCCGCCGCCGAAGTAGACGCGGTTGAGGTAGAGTTCGAGGATCTGGTTCTTGGTGAACTTGCGCTCGAGGGCCAGGGCCAGGATGCCCTCGCGCAGCTTGCGGCCGAAGGTGCGCGTGTTGGACAGGAAGATATTGCGCGCGAGCTGCTGAGTGATGGTGGAGCCGCCCTGAGCCCACGCCCCGCGCTCCACCCGCACCTTGACCGCGCGCGCCGTGCCGATCGGGTCGATGCCGGGGTGCGAGCGGTAGCGGCGGTCCTCCACCGCGAGCATCGCGTCCACCATCACCGGCGGGATGTCGCGGTAAGGCAGCCACTTGCCGAAGGACGGCCCCAGGCTCACGAGCACGGTGCCGTCGGCGGCGCGGACGCGGATCATCTGACCGTTGGGCGAGGCGCGCAGCTCGGTGAAGCTGGGGAGCGACGCGATCGCGACGCCCACCGCGACGCCGAGCGCGACCAGGCCGACGAGGAACAGGTACAGGCCGGCCTTGGCCAGTCGGACGAGGGTGCGCCGTTTCGGCGTGGGGCTGGCGGCCTGGAGCATGAACCGAGGAATTTACGGGACGGGGGGCGGTCCAGCAAGGGCCGCGCTAACCCGTGAGGAGATCCGCGTAGAGCGCGGGGTCGACGTTGCCGCCGGACAGCACGACCACGCTGTCGGCGCGGGGCTCCGCGCGGCCGGTGAGCAACGCGGCGAGCGCCGCCGCGCCGCCGGGCTCGACCACCAGGCGGAGCTCAGAATAGGCGAAGCGTACGGCGGCCGCCACCTCGGCTTCAGCGACGGCGAGGCCCGCCGCGGCGCGGCGGCGCAGGACGTCGAAGGTGAGCGGGGAGACAAGGGTGGTCTGGAGCGAGTCGCAGCGGGTAGGCGGCGCGTCGGCGGCGACCGGCACGCGTTCACCGCGCGCGAGCGAACGGGCCATGTCGTCCCAGCCTACGGGCTCGACGGGAACAATGGGCACGGCGTCGGACATCGCCAGTGCGATCCCCGCCGAAAGCCCGCCGCCGCCGCAAGGGACAAGGACCTGAGCGGGCGCGAAACCCAGCCCGTCGGCCTCATCGACGATCTCCAGCCCGACCGTGCCCTGACCCTCGATCACGTCCGGGTCGTCGAAGGAGGGGACGAGCGCTGCCCCGCGCGCGGCGGCGATGGCGGCGGCGATGGCTTCGCGGGACTCGGTCCGGCGGTCGTAGGGGCGCACCTCCGCGCCGAGCGCTTCCGTGGCGCGGCGCTTCACCGCCGGCGCGTCCGTCGGCATGACGATCAGGCAGGGGAGCCCCAGCCGCCGCGCGGCAAGCGCGACGCCTTGCGCGTGGTTGCCGGAGGAGAAGGCGACTACGCCGCGGGCGCGCTCCTCGAGCGCGAGCTTGCGGAGGCGGTTGCTCGCGCCGCGCAGCTTGAAGCTGCCGCCCTGCTGGAGGCACTCCGCCTTAGCCCACATGCGCCGGCCCGAGACGATGAAGGGGAGCAGCGGGGTGCGGGTGACGTGGCCCGCGATGCGCGCGGCGGCGGCGCGGACGCCGGCGGAGGTGGGGGCGCGGGGGAGCGAGTCATCCGGCGGGGTCCGGTCCACGGGCGCGCCGTCAGGCGGCGGGCGGGGCGGGCGCCGGCGCGGTGTCGAGCAGCGCCGCCGTTTCGATCATGTCCAAGGCGCGGCGCGCCTGGACGTAGCGGCGCGCTTCGTCGACCCAGGGGCCGGCCGCGTCCCGCGTCGGCAGGCGGAGCACCTCGGCGAGCGCGACGTCGACCTGGCCCGCGTCCAGCCGGCTCAGCGCGAACTGGACGCGCTCGGTGGGCAGGCTGGACGGCGCGCCCGCGCGGCGCACGGTGACGAGCTCGGAAAGCTCGCGCTTGGTCGCCTGCCACCAGTCCCCGCCGGCCGGACGATCGGCGAGCGCCGGGGCAGCCTCGGCCAGGTCGAGCTTGAGCCGGTCGAGCGTGACGGGGCGGCGCGACGCGCCGATCACCAGCGCCACCGCCCCCGGCTGCGCCGCGCCGAAACGGTCGCGGAGCAATCCCTCGAGGTAGCCGAGCGAAACGCCGCGATCGAGCGCGCGGCGCGCCGCGAAGGCGACCAGCAGCCCTTCGGCCCGCCCCGCGTCGCCCGCGGCGGCGCGGGCGCGGGCGTCGATCAGCGACAGCCGTTCCTCGAGCGCGGCCATGCGCGCGTCGAGCGCCGGGCCGCCCGCGGTGATCACGGGCACGGCGGTGACGGGCGCCACCACCCGCACGGGGGCGGGCGGGCGGACGCCGAGCAGCTCGGGCGCATGGTCCCAGCGCGCGACCAGCAGCAAGGCGGCGGCCGAGCCGAGCAGGAAGGCGCCCAGCAGGAGGCCGAGCCACATGAGCGGGCGGGCGCGTCGAGCGGGCACGTGCGGCGGCGACACGGACGCGCGGGGGTTGAAAGCCATGTCGTTCATCGTCGGGCCGGATTGTTGCACAGCGGAACGGCCATTGCCAGCAGCGCGGGGTCGCGCGGTTCGGGGGTGACGGCGACCGCCTCCCAGCCACCGCAGGCCGCGTCGGCCGCGCGCCGGCTGATGGCGGCGAGCGCGATTCCCGCCCGGTCGAGCCCGGCCCGATCAGCGAGCGCGGCGAAGGCACGGCCTCCCGCGGCCGAGTGCAGCAGGGCAACGGCGCGGGCCGCCTCGGCCGGCGGTGAGACGTCGCGGGACCGCATCTCGTACACGGCCCGGTGCAGGGGCAAGAGCGGGATGTGGTCCGCGCCGCACAGGTGGAGCACGGGGCCAACTTCCCGCTCGGCCAGGAGCGCGCCGAGCGCTGCGGCGTCGCGGGAGCCCTCGACTACTCGTGCGAAGCCGGCCGCGCGCGCCGCCACCGCCGTGCCCGGGCCGACGGCGTAGGCGGGGAGCCCCGCGAAACGCGCGAGGCGCGGCCCGGCGAGGCGGGGGGCCTGCGCGCTGGTGAAGGCGACCGCGGCGACGGCGGCGGGATCGGGCGCGTCCCAGGGGACGGGCAGGGCCTCAAACAAGGACAGCACGATCGGGCGGAGGCCCAGCGCGCGGGCGCGTGCGGCGGTGCGCGACGCGCCGGGCTCGGCGCGTAGCACGAGCAGCGGGCGGCTCAACCCGCGAACAGGGCCGCTAGCCGGGGCGGGGCGCGGTCGAGCAAGGCGGCGGCGAGCGCGGCGGCTCCCTCCGTCTCCGCACTCGGCTCCAACCGCGCCTCGTCCGCCACGCGGTCCCGCCCGTCCTCCGTCAGCAGCTCCGCCCGCAGCCGGACCGCGCCGTCCTCTCGGGTCGCCAGCGCGGCCACCGGACTGCGGCAGTCGCCCTTGAGCGCGGCGAGCAGCGCGCGCTCGGCGCGGACGCAGGCGGCGGTGGTCTCGTCCGTGGCGGCCTCGACCAGCCCGCGCGTGGCCACGTCCTCGCTGCGCACCTCCAAGCCGACGGCGCCTTGGGAGGGGGCGGGGAGCAGCTCGTCAATCGCCACCGCCGCGCCCTCGTCCAGGCCGAGCCGGAGCAGCCCGGCGGCGGCGAGCAGGGTGGCGTCGACCTCGCCCGCGGCGAGCTTGGCCAAGCGGGTGGCGACGTTGCCGCGGAGCGGGACGATCGTCAGGTCGGGGCGGCGGTGGAGCAGCTGCGCGGCGCGGCGCGGGGAAGAGGTGCCGAAGCGCGCGCCTTCGGCCAACGCCGCGATGCTCGCCGCGCCCACCAGCCGATCGCGCACGTCGGCGCGGGGGAGCAGCGCGGCGACGTGCAGCGCGTCGGGCCGGAAGGTCTCAACGTCCTTCATACTGTGCACCGACAGGTCGGTCTCGCCCGCCAGCAGCGCGCGATCCAGCTCCTTGGTCCACAAGGCCTTGCCGCCGATCTCGTGGAGCGGCCGGTCCTGCACGCGGTCGCCGGTGGTGCGAATGGGGACGATCTCGACCTGCAGAGCATGCCCGTGCGCGGCGCGCAGCGCGTCGGCCGCCAGGCGCGCCTGGGCGAGCGCGAGCGGGGAACCGCGGGTGCCGAGGCGTAAGGAGACCATGCGCGGCTTGCCCTAGCGGCGGCGGGAGTGGCAGGGAACCCGCCCATGCTGATCCTCGGCCTAGAGTCCTCCTGTGACGAGACGGCGGCGGCGGTCGTCGCCGGCGATCGCCGCGTGCTTTCCCACAAGCTGGCAGGTCAAGAGGCCGACCACGCGCCGTTTGGCGGGGTGGTGCCGGAGATCGCCGCGCGCGCCCACGGCGAGCAGCTCCCGGGGCTAGTGCGCGGGGCGCTGGCCGAGGCGGGGGTCACGCTCGCCGACGTGGACGCGGTGGCAGCGACCGCGGGGCCGGGGCTGATCGGCGGGGTGATGGTAGGGCTAGTCACCGCCAAGGCGCTGGCGCTCAGCGCGGGCAAGCCGCTGATCACCGTAAACCACCTGGAGGGCCACGCCTACTCGCCGCGGCTGGTCGAGCCGGGGCTGGCGTTCCCCTACCTGCTGCTGCTCGTCTCCGGCGGCCATTGCCAGCTGCTCGAGGTGCGGGGCGTTGGCCGCTTCCGCCGGCTCGCCACCACCATCGACGACGCGGTGGGCGAGGCGTTCGACAAGACGGCGAAGATCCTGGGGCTGGGCTTCCCCGGCGGGCCGGCGGTAGAGCGGGCGGCGGCGACGGGCGACCCGTTCGCTGTGCCGCTCCCGCGCCCGCTGCTGGGCACGCAGGAGCCGCACTTCTCCTTTGCGGGGCTAAAGAGCGCCGTCTTGCGCGCGCGGGACGCGGGAACGCACTCGGTCCCCGACATCGCCGCCTCCTTCCAGCAGGCGGCGGTGGAGTGCCTGGTCGATCGGACGGAGCGGGCGCTGGCGCGGGCGGTGGATGTCACCGCGCTGGTCGTCGCGGGCGGCGTAGCGGCGAACCGCCGGGTGCGGAGCGCGCTGGAGGCGGTCGCGACCGCCCGCGCGGTGCCCTTCGTCGCGCCGCCCGGCTGGCTGTGCACGGACAACGCGGCGATGATCGCCTGGGCGGGGGTGGAGCGGCTCCGCGAGGGGCTCACCGACTCGCTCGACGCCCCCGCCCGCGCGCGCTGGCCGCTCGACCCGGACGCGGAGCCGGCGCGGGGCGCCGGGGTGAAGGCCTGACCGTGCGGACCATCGGCGTGATCGGCGGCGGCGCGTGGGGCACCGCATTGGCGCAGGTCGCCGCGGCGGGCGGCGAGCCGGTGCGGCTGTGGGTGCGCGAGCCGGAAGTGGTCGCCGGGATCAACGAGGCGCGCGAGAACGCGGCCTTCCTGCCCGGCGTGCCCTTGGCTCCGACGATCGAGGCGACGGGCGACCTGCCTTCGCTCGCCGACTCGGACGCGCTGCTGGTGGTCGCGCCCGCGCAGCATCTGGGGGCGGTGCTCCGGCGACTCGGGCCGACGCGCGCGCTGCTCGTGCTCTGCGCCAAGGGGATGGAGGAAGGGTCCGCCCGGTTGATGCACGAAGTGGCGGCGGAGGCCGCGCCGGAGGCGCCCGTGGCGGTCCTGTCCGGCCCCACCTTCGCCTACGAGGTCGCGGTGGGGCTGCCGACGGCGGTGACGGCGGCGGCGGAGGATGGCGCGCTCGCGCAAGCCTTCGTCCGCCGCCTCGCCCGGCCCGCGTTCCGCGCCTACCTGTCGGACGACGTGGTGGGCGCGGAGATCGGCGGGGCGGTGAAGAACGTGCTCGCCGTCGGCTGCGGCGTGGTCGCGGGGCGGGGGCTGGGCAAGAACGCGGTGGCCGCGACCATCTCGCGCGGCTTCGCGGAGATGACGCGCTTCGGCGTCGCGCGCGGGGCGAAGCCGGAGACCCTGGCGGGGCTTTCCGGCCTCGGCGACCTGGTCCTCACCTGCGGGTCCACCGCGTCGCGCAATTTCAGCTTGGGCGTAGGGCTCGGCGAAGGGCGAACAGCGGCCGAGCTGCTCGCCGACCGCCGCACGGTCGCGGAAGGCGCATTCACCGCGCCCGTGCTCGCCCGCGCGGCGCGGGACGCAGGGGTGGAGATGCCGATCGTCGACGCGGTGTGTGCGCTGCTCGACGGCGTCGCCGGCGTGGACGAGGTGACGAGGGCGCTGCTCGCCCGCCCGCTGCGGCGGGAAAGCTGAGGGGCAGTCGGTTCCTATTCACCTCCACCCGCCTATATCGACGGCATGGCCACTTCCCTCGACCCCCGCCGCTTCCTCTACCGCGACCAGCTCGACCCCGAGAGCGCGCTCCGCGCCACCGCCGACGCGCTGCGGCGCTGCGACGACGGCGAGCTCTACCTCCAGTACCTCGCGTCCGAGAGCTTCGGCTTCGACGACGGCCGTCTCAAGACCGCCGACTTCAACACCCAGGCCGGCTTCGGCCTGCGCGGCGTGAGCGGCGAGACCACCGCCTTCGCCCACGCCAACGAGCTGAGCGAGGCCGCCATCCGCCGCGCGGGTGAAACCATGGGCGTGCTCGACCCGGCGCAGGTAGCGTTAGCTCCCCCGCCGCGCCGCACCAACGCGGCGCTCTACACCGACGCCGACCCGCTCTCCCTCATCCCCTTCGCGCGCAAGGTCCAGCTCTGCCAGGAGATCGACGCCGCGGCGCGCGCGCGCGACCCGCGGGTGGCGCAGGTGTCCGTGGGCCTGTCCGGTAGCTGGTCGGTGATCGACATCGTGCGCCCCGACGGCTTCGTCGCGCACGACGTCCGGCCCCTGGTGCGGCTCAACGTCTCGGTCGTGGTCGAGCGGAACGGGCGGCGCGAGAGCGGCTTCCACGGGCTCGGCGGGCGCTACCTCTACGACCGTCTGTTCGAGCGCGACACGTGGGAGCGTGCGATCGACGTCGCGCTGGCGCAAGCGCTGGTGAACCTGGACGCGGTCGCCGCGCCCGCGGGTGAGACCACCGTGGTGCTCGGCCCCGGCTGGCCCGGCGTGCTGCTGCACGAGGCGATTGGCCACGGGCTCGAGGGCGACTTCAACCGCAAGGGCACCTCCGCCTTCGCCGGGCGGATCGGCGAGCGGGTCGCGGCGCCGGGGGTGACGGTGGTCGACGACGGCTCCATCGGCGCGCGGCGGGGCTCCTTATCGATCGACGACGAGGGCACGCCCACCCAGTGCAATACCCTCATCGAGGACGGCATCCTCAAGGGCTACATCCATGACCGCCTGAACGCGCGGCTGATGGGGGTGGAGCCGACGGGCAACGGCCGCCGCGAGAGCTACGCTCACGCCCCCATGCCGCGGATGACCAACACCTTCATGCTGGGCGGGAATGACGACCCGGCGGAGATCATGGCGCGGGCCGAGGGCGGCATCTTCGCCAAGAGCTTCGGCGGGGGCCAGGTGGATATCACCAGCGGCAAGTTCGTCTTCTCCTGCACGGAGGCATACAAAATCGAGAAGGGCGGGAAGCTCGGCGCGCCGTTGAAGGGCGCGACGCTGATCGGCGACGGGCCGAGCGTGCTCACCCGCGTCCGCGCGATCGGCGACGACATGGCGCTGGACGAAGGCGTCGGCATCTGCGGCAAGGGCGGCCAGTCGGTGCCGGCAGGGGTGGGCCAGCCGACCCTGCTGATCGAAGGGCTGACGGTGGGCGGCACGGCGGCCTGAGCCGTGCCGCTGGTCGAGGTCGGGCGCTACTTCAACAGCTGGGAAGCGCATCTGGTCAAGGCGCGGCTGGAGGCCGGGGGCGTCGAGAGCGTGCTGTTCGACACGGGCATCAACCTGATTGAGGGCGCGCCGATGCTGTTCCCGGTGCGGCTGATGGTGCTGGACGAGGACGAGCGGATCGCGCGCGAGGTGCTGGGCGCAGAGTAGTGCGCTGGACGACCCGCGCTCACTGAATCCCGTCATCCCCGCGCAGGCGGGGACCCATAGCCCGCTACGCGCAGGAGTGCACATCCGCGACCGTCGGGGTTTGTGGACCCCCGCCTGCGCGCGAGTGACGAGCCGGGCGGCGCTGCCCGAAAATTGAGCACGGCTGCAGCAGTGCCGTTCGATTAAGCAGCTACCTGTGCCTGCACTCTCTTCTCCCGCCCGCATCGAGCACTGGCACGCCCCTTGCTCCTCTTCCCGGATAGGCCGGGGGAGGCGCAATGTTCGGACGGTGGTTCTGTGTATTGGTGGCGCTGGCGACGGCCGCCCCGGCGTGGGCGCAGGTCGCCGCGCCCATCGTCCCCGACGCCTCCATGGTCAGCAAGGGCGACACCGCCTGGGTGCTGCTGTGCGCCGCCTTGGTGCTGATGATGTCGGTGCCGGGCCTGGCCCTCTTCTACGGCGGGCTGGTGCGGACTAAGAACATGGTCAGCGTGCTGATGCAGGTGCTCAGCATCGTCTCGGTCGCCGCGCTGGTCTGGGTCGGCTGGGGCTATTCGCTCGCCTTCACCAGCGGCAACCCGTTCGTCGGCTCGCTCGACAAGGCCTTCCTGCGCGGCGTCTCCGCGACGAGCCTGTCCGCGACCTTCTCCAACGGCGTCTACCTCCCCGAGCTCGCCTTCGTCGCCTTCCAGATGACCTTCGCCTGCATCACGCCCGCGCTGATAGTGGGCGCCTTCGCCGAACGGGTGCGCTTTCCGGCGCTGATGCTGTTCACGCTGCTGTGGCTGACGCTGATCTACGCGCCGATCGCGCACATGGTCTGGTACTGGGCGGGGCCGGACTTTCTAAACGGTGCTCCCGACGACGTCGGCCTGCTCTGGGGCATGGGCGCGCTCGACTTCGCGGGCGGGACGGTGGTTCATGTCAATTCCGGCATCGCCGGGCTGGTGGGCGCGCTGATGATCGGCCCCCGGCTCGGCCATAACCGCGAGCCGATGCCGCCGCACTCGCTCGTCATGACGATGATTGGGGCGTCCTTGCTGTGGGTCGGCTGGTTCGGCTTCAACGCCGGCAGCAACTTGGAGGCGAACGGGGTGGCTGCGGTGGCCTTCGTCAACACGCTGGTCGCGTCGGCGGCGGGGGCGGTGAGCTGGGCGTTGGTGGAGGGCGTCGCCCATAAGCGGGCGTCGCTGCTCGGCGCGGCGACTGGCGCGGTGGCGGGGCTGGTGGCGATCACCCCGGCTAGCGGTTACGCGCACCCGGGAACCGCCATCCTGCTCGGCGCGGCCGCCTCGCCGATCTGCTGGTTCTTCATCACGACCGTGAAGAGCCGGCTCGGCTACGACGACTCGCTCGACGTGTTCGGTGTCCACTGCGTTGGCGGCATCGTCGGCGCGCTCGCCACGGCGGTGGTGGCGGACCCGGCGCTCGGCGGGCAGGGCTTCTTCGATTACACCAAGCTGCCTGCGGTGATGGGCGAATACGACATGGGCGGGCAGCTGTGGACGCAGGTCAAGGCGGTGGCGGTGACGCTCGCTTGGTCGGGCGTCGGTTCGGCGGTGCTCTTCTTCGTGGTCGACAAGCTGATGGGCCTGCGGGCGGACGCGGACCACGAGCGCGAGGGCCTCGACCTCGCCGAGCACGGCGAGCGCGCCTACAACTATTGACGAGTTCCTCCTGGGGAGACTGGCCGGCGGGGTGACCCGCCGGTCTTTTTTGCCGGACCCGTCGCCCCAGCGGAAGCTGGGGCCGCTCTCGACGAGGATCGCCCCGCTACGGCCGTCGCAGGGCTATGGTGCGGTTCGATGGCGGCCCCAGCTTACGCTGGGGCGACGTCATTACGGTTGATCCGCCTGCTGCGCTTGCCACTGGCGTCGAATAATCTCGCTCGTCTCGCGCGAGCCGTCCGGCGACCAGCCGGGCGGGCCGAAGGCGTAGCCCAGCCGCTCGCGCCAGCTGCGCGCGGCCCACAGGTCGCGGGCGATGCCGACCCATTCGTGCAGCGCCGCCCAGATCACGTTGAAGCTGCCCAGGTCCCGCACGAGCCCGTAGCGCGGGCGGTCCTTGTCCACTTCCGGCTCGTAGGTGCCGAACAACCGGTCCCAGACGATGAGCACGCCCGCGTAGTTGCGGTCTAGGTAGCGGGCGTTGGTCGCGTGGTGGACGCGGTGGTGGCTCGGCGTGTTGAACACGGCCTCAAACCAAGCGGGCATCCGGCCGACCGCCTCCGTGTGGATCCAGAACTGGTAGACGAGGTTCAGGCCCGCGCAGAACAGCACCATTGGCACGGGAAAGCCGACGAAGAACAGCGGCAGGCGGAAGACGAAGCTCGCCGACAGGAAGCCGGTCCAGGTCTGCCGCAGCGCGGTGGACAGGTTGTAATGCTGCGAGCTGTGGTGGATCGCGTGGCTCGCCCAGAACCAGCGCACGCGGTGGGCGGTGCGGTGGAACCAGTAATAGGCGAGGTCGTCGAGGATGAAGCAGAGCGGCCACGCCCACCACGCGTAAGGGATGTCGAGCAGGCCGAAACCGCTAACCCAGGCGGCGCTGCCCACGACCGCGCCGCCGAACACCGCGCCCGCGATCGAGGAGCCGAAGCCGAGCAGGAGCGAGGTCAGCGTGTCCCGCGGGCAGTAGCGGTGCCCCGCGCGCTTCCAGCGCGCGTAGGTCATCTCCGCCAGCACGAGCAGGACGAAGGCGGGCACCGCGAGCTGGACAGGGTCGGGCAGCTTATCCATCGCTCCTCAGCCGCGCGGCAAGTTCGGCCGCGCATTCGTGCTCGAGCTCGAGCCGGCCGAACATGCGCTCGCCGGAAGGGACGAGCAAGCGGCCGTCCTCGACGCGGGCGTCGAGCGGCAGGGGGAGGACGCGCGCCGCCCAGCGCGCGCCATGGGCGCGGAGCAGCGCGACGCGGCCCGCGTCGTCGAGCAGCAGCGCCGAACAGCCGCGCGTGTCGAGCCATGTTTCACGTGGAACGAACGACGGGACGATGTGCCGAAGCGCGTCGCGGGCTTCGCCCTCGTCCGCCAGCGTCGGCGCGCCGCCCAGGCCGAGCCACCGCGCGATGCCCGCCAGCGCGAGCACCGCGAGCAGGGAAGCCGCGAGCGTCGTCCAGTCCAGGACCTACCCCGCGCGCGCGGCGAGCGCATCGAGCGAGTGGCGGATCGGCGACAGGTCGTAGCCCGCCGCGGCGGCCTGGGCCTGGAGGTCTTCGGGCCGGTCGCCCGCGCGCGCCCGCGCGAGCGCCCAGAGCAGGGTGGAGCGGGTGCCGGAGCGGCAGAAGGCGAGCACGGGGCCGGTCGCGTCCCGCAAGGCATCCGTCATGGCGTCGACTTGGGCGAGGCCGAAGCCGGCGTGGGTGACGGGGATGTAGCGGTAGAGGAGCCCCGCGCGTTCGGCCGCGGCGCGCATCTCCTCGCTGGTCGGCTGATCCTCGGCCTCGCCGTCGGGGCGGTTGTTGACGACGAGGCGAACGCCGCGCGCGGCAGCTCGCGCCATGTCGGCGGGGGAGAGCTGGCCGGCGACGAGGAGGTCGGGGGTGACGGGGATGAGCATGGGAGGTCTCCCTACCTCAAACGGGCACGCCGCCCCAGCGAAAGCTGGGGCCACCATCGACGCGAGCCGCCGCCCTGCGACGGCCGGTGCGGGGGTGGTCCTTCGCGCGAGCGGTCCCAGCTTCCGCTGGGACAACAGCCTCACCCACCGAGCGTTGTCGCTACCCCGCCTCCCGCAGCACTTCCAGGAACGCCTCGCCGTACCGCTCGAGCTTCGCCGCGCCGACGCCCGCGATGCGGCCCAGCTCGCCCAAGGTCGCAGGCCGCGCCAGCGCCATCGCGCGCAGCACGCTGTCGTGGAAGACGACGTAGGGCGGCACCGCGGCCGCCTGCGCGAGCTCGCGGCGGCGGGCGCGCAGCGCGTCGAACACGGGATCCTGCTCGTGCTCGGCCTCGTCGCGCGCGCGCCGGCGTTCCTTGCGCTTCTTGGGCGGCGGCACGACGACCTGCAGTTCCGCCTCGCCGCGCAGCAGCGCGCGGGCGGACGCGCCGAGCGCGAGCCCGCCGTGCTCGTTTGCCACCAGCGCGCCGCGCGCCTGCAGCGCGCGGGCGACGGGGGCGAGGAGCGGCGCCTCCACCTCTGTGACGATGCCGGCCACCGACAGGCGGTCGTGGCCGAGCGCGGCGGCCCGCTCATTATTGCGGCCGGTGAGCACGTCGACGAGGTGGGTGACGCCGAAGCGCTGGCCGGTGCGGTAGGCGGCGGACAAGAGCTTGCGTGCGACCTCCGTTGCGTCGACGGTGGCGGGCGGGGCGAGGCAGTTGTCGCAGTTGCCGCAGCCGCGGTCGAGCGGAACGTCCTCGCCGAAATAGCGCAGCAGCAGCGCGCGGCGGCAGCTGGTTGCCTCCACCAGTTCGGACAAGGCGGATAGCCGCGCGCGCTCGCCGTCGCGGCGCTCGGGCTCGACCTCCGATAACCGCTCGCGGGCGAGCGCGAAGTCGGCCGCGCCCCAGTACAATTGCGCCACCGCCGGGTCGCCGTCGCGCCCCGCGCGGCCCGTCTCTTGGTAATAGGCCTCAATCGACTTCGGCAGCCCGGCGTGAACGACGAAGCGCACGTCCGGCTTGTCGATGCCCATGCCGAAGGCGATGGTCGCGGCCATCACCATGTCTTCGGAGCCGACGAACTTCGCTTGATTCGCCGCGCGCTGCTCCGGCGGGAGCCCGGCGTGGTAGGGCAGCGCCGCGCGGCCCGTGGCCGCGATCTGCGCCGCGATCTGCTCGGTCTTGGCGCGCGACTGGACGTAGACGATGCCGGCGCCGCGCTGGCGCTCGACGAACTCGGCGAGCTGGCGCGTCGTGTTGGTCTTCGGGCTGACCTGGTAGCGAATGTTGGGCCGGTCGAAGCCGGAGACAATCATGCCCTCGACCGGAATGCCCAGCTGGGCCAGGATGTCGACACGCGTGGTCTCGTCGGCGGTGGCGGTGAGCGCCAGCCGCGGCACGTCGCCCAACCCGTCGAGCAAGGGGCGGAGCAGGCGGTAGTCGGGGCGGAAGTCGTGGCCCCATTCGGACACACAATGCGCTTCGTCGATCGCGGCGAGCGCCAGCGGCACCCGGCGCAGCAGGTTGGCGAAGCCGGGTTGGCTCGCGCGCTCGGGCGCGACGTAGAGGAGATCGAGCTCGCCCGCGAGCAGCCGCGCCACCGTTTCCTCGCGGTCGGCGTCGGCGGAGGACAGGGCGGCGGCGCGGATGCCCAATGCTGTCGCACTCCGCACCTGATCGTGCATCAGCGCGATCAGCGGCGAGATGACGAGCCCCGTGCCGGGCCGGGCGAGCGCGGGCAGCTGGTAGCAGAGCGACTTGCCCGCGCCCGTGGGCATGATGGCGAGCGTGTGCTCACCCCGCAGCACGCGCGCGATCACCGCCTCCTGCACGCCGCGGAAGGCAGGAAAGCCGAAAAAGGTCTGGAGGAGGTGGAGGGGGTCAGCGGGCACGCTTGGCTTTTGCAGAACTCGGCTTCGATCAGGGAATTCCGTTCGCCCTGAGCCTGTCGAAACGCCCTCTTTCCCCTCCGCCCGGAGAAGAAGGAGAGGGCTTCGACGAGCTCGGCCCGAACGGGTCGGGGTCGGACACCACCTAAGGCGGTTGAGCGCCGCCCGCTACTCCGCTGCCGCCGCCACCGGCTCTTCCTCGCGCTCCGCCTGCTGCCGCGCCCACATCTCCGCGTAGAGCCCGCCGCGCCGCAGCAGCTCGGCGTGTCGGCCGCGCTCGGCGACGCGCCCGCCGTCGAGCACGACGATCTGGTCGGCGTCGACCACCGTCGACAGGCGGTGGGCGATGGTGATGGTGGTGCGCTGCGCGCTGAGCTCCCGCAGCGTGTCCTGGATCGCCGCCTCCGTGCGGCTGTCGAGCGCGCTGGTGGCCTCGTCCAGGATCAGGATCGGCGGGTTCTTAAGCAGCGTCCGCGCGATCGCGACGCGCTGCTTCTCGCCACCGCTTAGTTTCAGCCCCCGTTCGCCGACCCGCGCGTCGTAGCCGTCGGGCAGGGCCTCGATCAGCCCGTCGATCGACGCGCCGCGCGCGGCGGCGGCGACCTCCGCGGGCTCCGCCCCGTCGCGGCCGTAGGCGATGTTGTAGCCGATCGTGTCGTTGAACAGCACGCTGTCCTGCGGCACGATGCCGATCGCGCGTCGAAGCGAGTCCTGCGTCACCTCGCGGATGTCGCGCCCGTCGATCGTGATGCGCCCAGCGGTCGGGTCGTAGAAGCGGAACAGCAGCCGCGACAGCGTCGACTTGCCCGCGCCCGACGGGCCGACGACGGCGAGCGTCGTGCCCGCGGGGACGTCCAAGTCGACGCCGTGCAGGATCTCGCGGTCGGGCTCGTAGCCGAAGCGGACGTCCTCGAAGCGGACGTGGCCGCGGGACACGCGGAGGTCGGGCGCGCCCGGCCGATCGGTCACCTCCGCGGGCGTGTCGATCAGGTCGAACATCGCCGCCATGTCGGTCAGCCCCTGGCGGATAGTGCGGTACACCATGCCGAGCAGGTCCAGCGGGCGGAAGAGCTGGGCGAGCAGGGTATTCACGACCACCACGTCGCCGACGGAGACGCGTCCTTGGCTCCAGCCCCACACGGCATAGGCCATCGCGCCCGCCATCATCAGGTTGGTGATCAGGGATTGGCCGACGTTGAGCCAGGCGAGCGAGGATTCGACCTTCACCGTGGTGCGCGACAAGGCGGCGACCGCCGCGGCGTAGCTACGCCGCTCGCGCGCTTCCGCATTAAAATACTTCACCGTTTCGAAGTTGAGCAGCGAGTCCACCGCGCGCGCGGTGGCCGCGGTGTCGTGCTCCGCCCATTGTTCGCGCAACCGCGTGCGCCATTCGGTCATCACCTTCGTGTACCAAACATAGCCGACGACCATGAAGGCGGTGACGGCGACCAGCTCCCAGCCGAACTTGGTCCAGAACAGCACGCCGACGATGCCGAGCTGCACGAAGGTGGGCGCGATGTTGAACAGCAAGAAATAGAGCATGGTGTCGATGCTCTTGGACCCGCGCTCGATGACCTTGGTAACGGCGCCCGTGCGCCGCGCCAGGTGGAAGCGCAGCGACAAGCCGTGGAGGTGGCCGAAGACGTGCTCGGCCAGGCGGCGGGTCGCGTCCTGGCCGACGGCCTCGAACAGCGCGTTGCGCAGGTTGTCGAGCAGCACGCCGCCGAAGCGGGCGCCGACGTAGGCCGCGACCAAGGCGATCGCCACCGCCACCTCCGCTTCCCGTCCGGCCGCGAGGCGGTCCACCACCGCGCCGAACGCGAGCGGCATCACCAAGCTGGTCAAGGAGATGGACAGAAGCACGAGCCCGAACGAGCCCGCGACGCGCAACCGCAGGCCGGGCGCGTCCGCCGGCCAGAGATAGGGCAGGAAGCGCCGCATCGCGGCCCAGCCGTCGCGAGGAAGGCGAGGGGTATCGGTGGCAGGAGGCATGAGGATTTCAAATGGGGACGCGGCCCCCGCGAGCCAAGCTGATCCAGGTTGTCGCAGGGACGCAAGTTCATGGAACCAGGACGAAAATCGTCCGTTTATGCCCGGTACCTTGCGTAACGGGGTGTGAGTATCATGGCGCCGGTTTACTATTTCATCGCGATCCTGGGCTGCGGCGACGGCGGCGAAGCGTGCGAGCCGGTGAGCCTCGCGTCCGCCAAGTACGAGTCCGCGCAGGCCTGCGTTTCGGCGACGGAAGGCGCGCTCCAGCGGCTCGGCGGCGACGTGATGTTCCCCGTGGTGACCGCCCAGTGCCGCCAGGCGACCGGCCAGGTGTCGCTCGAGCAGCTCGACCGCACCTCCGCGCCGCTCGAGCGGCGGGTGATCATCGCCTCGCGCTGATTGACGCCAAGGATGTCGTCCCAGCGCAAGCTGGGACCGCTCTCGGCGCGGGCTG
Organism: uncultured Sphingomonadaceae bacterium; assembly: GCA_902806235.1. GTDB lineage: Bacteria > Pseudomonadota > Alphaproteobacteria > Sphingomonadales > Sphingomonadaceae > CADCVW01. Next base: position 38,686 of record CADCVW010000075.1, read on the forward strand.
CCCCGCCACCGCTGGCAAAGGCGTCGTCCTCAGGGAGAGCGGTCCCAGCTTGCGCTGCGACGACGGTTCACCGCCGGGACGACGGCTCGCTCATGATGCGCTTCGCTCCCTAGTGCGCTAAGCGCCGCCTCCATGCACGCTCCTTCCGCCTTCCCGGCCGCCGACCGCGCCCTCCTCGACCTGCTCGGCCTGCTCGACGCGCGCGGCTACGGCCACGTCACGCCGACGCCGGCCACCCACGCGCGGGTGGTCGCGCGACCGGGGCGCGCCCGCGCGCGCGACGTCAACGACGTGTTCGGCTGGAGCCTGCCGTTCGACCAGGAGCTGCTCGACCCCGAACTGCTGCACGCCGCCGAGCGCGCGGGCGCGATCCGCGGCGGGCGCAGCACGGTGCGCGTCTCCCGGCTACACGGGCGGCTGTTCTTGCATTCGGCCTATCCCACCACCGACGAGCATTCGGTGTTCCTCGGCCCCGACAGCTACCGCTTCGCCGACCTCGTCCTCCATGAGCTGCGCGGCTTCTGCCCGGCCCGCGTCGCCGACATCGGCGCGGGGGCGGGCGTCGGCGGGCTCGTCGCGGCCGAGGCGTGCCCGGACGCCCGTATCACCCTCACCGACATCAACCCGGACGCGCTACGCTTCGCCCGCATCAACGCCGCCCACGCGGGCGTTGACGTGGAAACGGTGGAGTGCGCGGGGCTGGCGGGGGTGGAGGGCCCGATCGACGCGGCGCTCGCCAACCCGCCCTACATCGTCGACCCCGCCGGCCGCGAATACCGCGACGGCGGCGACCTATTTGGGGGCCGGCTGTCGCTCGACATGGCGAAGGAGGCGCTGAACCGCGTCGAGCCGGGCGGGCGCGTGATCCTGTACACCGGCTCCGCCGTCGTCCGCGGGCGCGACGTGCTGCGCGACGCGCTGGTCGACCTGACGGGGCGGGCGGGCGCGTCGCTCCGCTACCGCGAGCTCGACCCCGACGTGTTCGGCGAGGAGCTGGACTCGCCCGCCTACGCCCAGGTCGACCGCATCGCGGTGGTCGCGGCGGTGATCGCGAAGCCGGAGTGAGCGAACGCAAGCGCAGCTTCCCGCCCGTCTGGCGGGGGGACGCGCGGCTGCTCGTGCTCGGCAGCCTGCCGGGCGAGGCGTCGCTCGCCGCCGCGCGCTACTACGCCCACCCGCGCAACCAGTTCTGGCGGCTGATGGGCGAGGTGATCGGGCAGGAGCTCGAGCCGCTGCCCTACGACGAGCGCTTGGCCGCGCTGCTCGACGCCCGCGTCGCGCTGTGGGACGTGGTGGCGGAGGCCGAGCGGCCGGGGAGCCTGGACGCGGCAATCCGGGGGCATCAAGCGAACGACCTGCGCGCGCTGGTGGGCGAGCTGCCCGAGCTGCGCGCGATCGGTTTCAACGGGGCGACGGCGGCGAAGATCGGGACAGCGGCGCTGGGGGAGGCCCCGCTGGAGGTGGCGCTGGTACGGTTGCCGTCGAGCAGCCCGGCGCTACCGCGCGCTTACAAAGAAAAGCTGACTGCGTGGTTAGAATTACGAACCTTCCTAACGTGCTAGCTCTATGCTAAGCCGTCGTTCCAGCTAAAACTGGGACCGCCCTCGCGGAGGACCGCCCCGGTACGGCCGGTAAAGGGGGCGGTTCGCGTCCATAGCGGCCCCAGCTTTCGCTGGGGCGACGCTTGGAGAAGTGAGAGCGGTCCGGTCGGGAGCCGCTACAGCAGCGCGCTGCCGTAGGCGATGCCGCCGTCCACCGCGATCGTAATTCCCACGCAATAATCTCCCGCGCGGCTCGCCAGGTAGATCGCTACGCCCTGCATGTCCTCGTCGGCGCCCACCCGGCGCGACGGAATCCGCGCGGCGACCGCCTCCTCCTGGTCGCGCGCCGCCCGGTTCATGTCGGACGGGAAAGCGCCGGGGGCGATGCCGGTGACGCAAATGTTGTCCAAAATCAGCCGCGCGGCCATGCGGCGGGTGAGGTGGATCAGCCCGCCCTTGGACGCCTGGTAGGAGTAAGTCTCCTGCGGGTTGGGGCGGATACCGTCGATGGAGGCGACCATGATCACCTTGGCCGGGCGCTCGGGCGAGGCCGCCGCGCGCAGGCTCGGGGCGAGCGCCTGCGTCAGGAAGAAGGGGGATTTCAGGTTGAGGTCCACCACCTTGTCCCAGCCGCCTTCGGGAAACTCGTCGAACTCCGCGAGCCACGCCGCGCCCGCGTTGTTGACCAGGATGTCGAGCGACCCTTCCCGCTCGGCGTAGGCCGCAGCGAGGGCGCGGGCGCCTTCCACCGTGGACACGTCCTGCGGCAGGGACACGCACTCGCCGCCCGTCAGCGCCGACAGCTCGGCCGCCGTCCGGTCGCAGGCGTCGGCTTTCCGCGACGACACGTACACCCGGCGCGCGCCCTGCCGCAGGTAGCCTTCGGCGATCATGCGGCCGATCCCGCGCGAGCCGCCGGTGACGAGCGCGGTACGCCCTTCGAGCGAGAAGATGTCGAGCGGCATAGCTTCCTCCGTTCTGTTCTGCGCGGGCAATGCGCGGCGGGGGCCGCCGTTCCCCCGAGCCGGCGGGCGCGCCGTTGACCCTCCGGCTAAGCTCCCCCACCATCGCGCGAAATGGTCGGAGAGGACCGCGATGAACCACCAAGCAGCCGTCGGCTCCTCCGCGGCGCCCGTCGCCGCCGTCCTCCGCTCGCCCAAGACGTGGCGCGACAAGGTCGCCTACGGCTTCGGCTCCATCGCCTTCGGGGTGAAGGACAATGGCTTCACCTACCTCCTGATGATCTTCTACAACCAGGCGCTAGGCCTGCCCGCGCGCACGGTGGGGCTGGCGGTGATGATCGCCTTGATCGTCGACGCGATGCTCGACCCACTGATCGGCAACTGGTCCGATCATTTCCGGAGTAAGTGGGGCCGCCGCCACCCGTTCATGTACGCCGCGGCGCTGCCGGTGGCGGTGAGCTTCTATTTCCTGTGGAACCCGCCGGAAGGCCTAAGCCAGACGGGGCTGTTCTGGTACCTGCTCGTCAGCGCGATTGTCATTCGCGCCTGCATCACCTGCTACGAAATTCCTTCCTCCGCGCTCGTCGCCGACCTGAGCAAGGACTACGACGAGCGCACCTCCTTCCTGTCCTACCGTTTCTTCTTCGGCTGGTTCGGCGGGCTCCTGCTCGGCGTGCTCGCCTTTTCCGTCTTCCTCGTGCCGAGCGAACGTTACCCAGTGGGCCAGCAAAATCTTGACGGCTACGCGGCCTACGGGCTCACGGCCTCGTTCATGATGCTGGCGGCGATCCTGGTCTCCGCTTGGGGCACGCACCGCCACATCCCCGAGTTCGATCCCGCGCCGCCCAAGCGCCCCTTCGACCTTCGCCGCGCACTGGGCGAGGTGCGGCAGACGCTCGCCAACCGACCGTTCCTCTCGCTGCTCGGCTACATCCTCGCCGCCAACGCCGCAGTGGGCGTGACCGCGGCCTTGGTCACCTACGGGCGGCTGTTCTTCTGGGAGCTGACGAGCAACCAGATCTCCTTCCTGCTCCTGGCCAACTTCCTGTCAATTTTCGTCGCCTTCTGGGCCGCCCCGCGGCTCGCCCGCGCCGCGGGGAAGAAGATGGCGGCGATCATCTTCACCTTCGCGGGGATGGTCGGCGTGCCGCTCGCCTATCTGCTGCGGCTCCTCGACGTCCTGCCCGCCGACGGCCCGCCGCTGCTGCTCGCGATCCTGTTCGTCATGGCGGGCGTGTTCAGCTTCCTCGTGATGAGCGCCGGGGTGGTCGCCTCGTCTATGCTCGCCGACGTGGTGGAGGACAGCCAGCGCGACACGGGGCGGAGCTCGGCGGGCTTGTTCTTCTCGGCCAGCGCCTTCGTGCTCAAATGCGTGTCGGGGATCGGCATCTTCGCCTCTGGCGTGATCCTCGACCTCGTCGCCTTCCCGGAAGGCGCGAAGGCGGGCGAGGTGCCGGAGGCGGTGCTGCGGAACCTGGTGCTGACGGAGATGCCGGTGGTGCTCGTTCTCCAGCTCCTGTCGCTGCTGGCGCTTCTCGCCTACCCGATCAACCGCGCGCGGCACGAGGCAAACCTCCGCTCGCTCCGCGCCCACGCCGGCGGCCACCGTTCGGACGACGCCCCCGCCGACGAGGGCGCGCCGATGCCGGTGGGCGGGGCGGGAGCGGTGTGAGCGCGCCGCGGGCCCGCGCTCTTCACGCTCCCTGTCACCCCCGCGCACGCGGGGGCCCATAACCCTCCACGGTCGTGGGTGCGCGCCTACCGGCGTGGAGGGTTATGGATCCCCGCGTGCGCGCGGATGACGAGGTTTGCTTCGGAAAGTTGTACCCTCACGCCTTCTTCCGCCGCGTGGGCGCGTGGAAATCGGGGGGCTTGTTCGCCACCCACCGCAAGAACCGCGCGATGTCGTCCTGCCCGCGCAGCTGCTCCAGCGTCGGATAGACGCGCGCGAGGTCCTTGTTCGGCACCGCCGCGTGTATCGCGCGGTGGCAGATGGGGTGCACGGGCGCGGTCTCCCGGCCGCCCTCGCTCTTGGGGACGACGTGGTGCCACTCGACCTTTTCTCCGAGCGGGCGGCCGCACAGTGCGCAGGTGAGCGGCGCTTGCGCCGGCGGCGGCGGGCCGGGCTTCACGCGGGCGCGGCGGCGGGGCATCGCGGGAGAGTGTCGGAACGGGGTGGAGGTTCCGGGTGGGGCAACCTATGCGACCGGGAGCATCATTGCGATCGCGGAGCGTTCCCATGCACGAACCCACCTGCGTCTGGCCCGTTGCCGCCGCGCTCGGCGAAGGGCCGCTGTGGAGCCCGGCGGGGGGCGCCCTGTGGTTCGTCGACATCAAGGGGCGGACGATCCACCGCTATCACCTGAAGACGGAGGACAAGAAGAGCTTCCCCGTCCCCGAGCAGGTCGGCTTCGTTGCGCTCCACGCCCACGACGGGCGGCTGGTGGCGGGGCTGCAGTCGGGGCTGCACCTGTTCGACCCCGTCGAGGGCACCCTGGACAAGCTCGCCGACGTCGAGGCCGACGACCCCGGCAACCGGATCAACGACGGCCATACTGACCACGGGGGCCGGCTGTGGTTCGGCACGATGGACGACGCGATCGGGCGGCGCTCCGGCGCGCTCTATTCGTGGGACGGGATGCGCTGCATGCGCCACGAGGGCGGGTTCGGCATCACCAACGGGCCGTGCGCCAGCCCCGACGGGCGGACCTTCTACCTCACGGACACGCTCGACCGGACGATCTACGCCTACGACCTTTCGCCCGACGGCGTCCTGTCGAACAAGCGCCCGCTCCTCGTCATGGAGGAAGGCGCGGGCAACCCGGACGGGACCATTGTCGACGCCGCGGGCGACTTGTGGGTGGCGCTATGGGGCGGCTCCTGCGTGCGGCGCTACTCGCCGAACGGCGAGCTGCGCCAGCAGGTGGACCTGCCCGCCCCCAACGTGACCAAGCTGGCGCTCGGCGGGCCGGACCTGCGCACCGCCTTCGTCACTACGGCGCGAGGGGACATGGACGAGGCGGCGTTGGCCGAGCGGCCGCTCGCGGGGGGCCTGTTCGCCTTCCGGGTGGAAACGCCGGGGATGCCCGCGCAACCGGCGCGGGCCGGAGATGGAGGAGCGAAGATGAGCGAAGAAGAAAAGACCCCGCCCAAGGAAGCCGCCGCGCCTACGCCTACGGCCGGCGAGGACACCCGCCGCCGCTTCCGCCAGGGGGTGGGCGTCGGCATCGGCTCGGCGGCGATCGTCGCGGCGCTGCTCTACGCGCGAAAGGGCAAGGGAACGAAGGACTAGGCCCGGGTAGAGGTTGAACCACCACAAGAACATTCGTCACCCTCGCGCAGGCGGGGGCCATGACCCTCGACAGCCGGAGGGCGGGCGCCCCCGTCGCGTTGCGGTTTGTGGACCCCCGCCTTCGCGGGGATGACGAGTCGCTTATAGACCCGCCGTTCTCACCGCGCCGGGTAGCGCAGCCGACCGAGGAAGCGCGTCACGGAAGAGTGACGTTCCGGCCGCTCCGCCACCCGTCGCGCCGCTTTCCACCGCTCAAAGCGGCCAATCTCGCCCAGCCGCCGGTCGAGGAACGCCCGGGTTTCGGCCAGCTCCGGGTCGGCGTCGTCGAGAAAGACGAGCACGGTCGCGCCGTAGATGCCGGCCAGGATCGCGCGCTTGCTGTAATGGTTGAGGTCGACCGACCGGTCGCCCGCCGCGCGCCACATCCGGTCGGCGGCGCGCCAGCCCAGGCCGGCGGCGCGGGGCAGGTTAGCGGGCAGCGCGAGGACCGCCAAGGCGCGGCGCAGCGCCTCGCGGTGGGAATGGAGCTGCCGGAAGCGCGCGAGGAGCAGCGCGCGGACGCGCTCGCTCACCCGCATGGGCGCCAGCGCCTCCGGCGGCACGGCGGCGAGCATCGCGGCGTCGACCTGGCCGAACCAGCGATCGATCGCGTCCACCGCCCCGCCAGAAAAGGCGAGCGGCCCGCGCTCGGGCGGCACGCCCAGCGCCTCGGCCGCGGCGCGCTGCGCGTCCTCGCCCCAGCCGTCGAACGGCGCGTTCTCGGCCAGCAGGGGGACGAGCGCGTCGGCGAGCTCGTCCAGGGTCATGTCGGCGGGGTGCATCGCGTTCATGTGCGGTCCTTCGGACCCGCCCGCAACCCGCCGCGGATCAGCACCAGCGACGCCCCGATCGCCGCGATACCGAAGAGGTCGAGCGCCCCCAGCCGTTCGTTGTAGCGCCACCAGCCGATGCCGGCCGCGACCACCGGCTGGAGGAGCAGCGCCAGGCCGATCACGCTCGCGGGCAGGTGGCCGATGGCGTAGACCATCATCCCCTGGCCGATCACCTGGCTGCCGAGCGCGAGTAGGACCACCGCGGTCCAGTCGCCGGGCAGCAGCCGCTCGCCGCTCGCCAGCGCGAGCAGCAGCAGCGGCAGCGCGGAGGCAAGGGTGGAAAAGGCGAGCAGCGGCCACGCGCCCAGGCTGCCGCGCGCACGGTCGATGGCGATCAGGTAGAAGGTGTAGAAGAGCCCCGCCCCGAGGCACAGCGCGTCGCCGAGCAAGTGCTCGGGCGACAGGTCGAGCGAGCGGCCGAGCAGCAGGGCGGTGCCTACGGCAGCGAGCAGCAGCGCGGCCCCCTGCGGCCGGTTCGGCCAGGCGCGCGCGATGAGGAAGCCGTAGGCGGCGAACAGGAAGCTCGCGACGTTGCCGAACAGGGTGGCGTTGGCGAGCCGGGTGCGGACGATGCCGAGGTGCCAGGCGGCGAGGTCGAGCGCGAAGAACAGCCCGCCGGCGGCGATCGTCAGCAGAAGCGGCCCGCGCAGCCGCGCGAGCGGCAGCGGCCCGCCGCTCCACCGCGCGATGAGCAGCAGAAAGGGGACGGCGAGCGCGATGCGCCAGAAAGCGGCGGACACCGGGCCGACGTCGGCCAAGCGCACGAACCACGGGCCGAGCGCGAGCAGGAGGTTGGCGAGGACGAGCGCCGCCCAGGCGCGGCCGAGCCCGCCTGCGCGCTTCCCAAGTTTTTCTGCCTGCCCGACCCCGTGCACGCGCCCGGCTAACAGTCTAGCTAGCGCCCGTCACCCGCCGCCGGAGTTCCGCGCCTTGCCCAGCCTGTTCGATCCGATCCAGCTTGGTGCCCTACACCTGCCCAATCGCGTCCTCATGGCCCCGCTCACCCGCGGCCGCGCGACCCGCGAACACGTGCCGACCGAGCGCATGGCGACCTACTACGCCCAGCGCGCGTCGGCCGGGCTGATCATCAGCGAAGCCACTGGCATCAGCCGGGAAGGGCTCGGCTGGCCCTTCGCCCCCGGGCTGTGGACCGACGAGCAGGTGGAGGGCTGGAAACCGGTCGCCGCCGCGGTGAAGCAGGCCGGCGGGCGCATCGTCGCGCAGCTGTGGCACATGGGCCGCGTGGTGCATTCGAGCTTCAACGACGGCCGCCCGCCCGTCTCGGCCAGCGCGACGCAAGCCCCGCACAAGGCGCACACTTACGAGGGCCGCCAGCCTTACGACGTCGCGCGCCCGCTGGACGCGGCGGAGCTGCCCCGCCTGCTCGAGGACTACGCCCGCGCCGCGCGCAATGCGATGACGGCGGGGTTCGACGGGGTGCAGGTGCACGCGGCCAACGGCTACCTGATCGACCAATTTCTGCGGAACGGCTCCAACCACCGGGACGACGACTACGGCGGCTCCGTCGAGAACCGCGTGCGGCTGCTGCGCGAGGTCGCGGCGACGGTCGCGGGCGAGGTCGGCGCGGACCGCACGGGCGTCCGGCTGTCGCCCAACGGCGAGAGCCAGGGCGTCGACGACAGCGATCCCGAGCCGCTGTTCACCGCAGCGGCGGCCGCGCTGGGCGAAATCGGCGTTTCCTGGCTCGAGCTGCGCGAGCCGGGGCCGGAAGGAACGTTCGGCGCGTCGGACGTGCCCAAGGTGAGCCCGCATATCCGCGAAGTGTTCCACGCGCCCCTGGTGCTCAACAGCGACTACACGGGGGAGGGTGCGCAAGCCGCGCTCGACGCGGGCGTGGCGGACGCGATCAGCTTCGGCCGGCCGTTCATCGCCAACCCGGACCTGGCGCGGCGGCTGCGCGAGGGGCTGCCGCTGGCGCAGGAGGACCCAAAGCTGTGGTACAGTCAAGGAGAGGAGGGGTACGTCGATTATCCCGCGGCGGCTTAGCGGCTGACCGAAGAAGCGAAAATCACCGTCATCCCGGGCTCGACCCGGGACCCACGTTCTTCTCGCGCCCGCGGTCGAAGGCAGGCGGGTCCCGGCTCAAAGCCGGGATGATGGAGGAGGTGGAACGGCATGGCGAAACCATGAGCCTGCCCCCGCGAAGGCGGGGGTCGGCCGGGCCCGGCGGTCGACCGCCGGCCCGCCGGCCGTGGGTATTATCCCAACCGCTCCTTCATCCGCGCCAGATACCGCGCCAGCACGTCGATCTCGATGTTCACCCGGTCGCCCGGCCGCAGCTCACCGAGCGTTGTCACCGCCGCCGTGTGCGGGATGACGTTGAGCCCGAAATGGGCGGCGTTGGCGCGGTCGTCGACTTCATTCACGGTGAGCGACACCCCGTCCACCGTCACCGACCCCTTGGCCGCAACGAAAGGCGCGAGCGCCTCGCCCACGGCGATAGTAAGCCGGGTCGAGTCCCCGTCCGCCTCCCGCGCGACCACCTCGCCGAGCCCGTCGACGTGGCCGGTGACGATGTGCCCGCCGAGCTCGTCGCCGAGCCGCAGGGCGCGCTCCAGGTTGAGGCGGCGTCCCTCGCGCCATTGCGCCGCGTCCGTCCGCGCGCGCGTCTCGCCGGAGACGTCGACCGCGAACCACGCCGGCCCCTCGCCGGGCGCGCTCTTGTCCACCACGGTGAGGCAGACGCCCGAGCAGCTGATGGACGCGCCCAGGTCCACGCCCGCCATGTCGTAGCCGCACTCGATCACCGCGCGTAAGTCGCCGCGTTCCTCGACGCGCCGCACCTCGCCCACGCCCGTGATGATGCCGGTGAACATGGCGTCTAGCTCCGCGTCCGTTGGTAGCTCTCGAAGCTGTCCTGCCCGAAGCGCCGGGCGTCGAGCAAGCGCCAGCGGCCGTGCGCGTCGGCGAGGGCGGCGAGGCCGACGTCGCCGAGCGCGGGCCGGCCCTCGCCGAGGAGGATGGGCGCGCGGTAGAGGTGGAGCTCGTCGATCAGGTCCGCGGCGAGGAACGCCGCGCCCGCGCCCGCGCCGCCTTCCACGTACAGCTCGTTCACGCCGCCCAGCCGGAACACGGCGCCCGGGCCCGCCAGCGCGCGCCAGCCCTCGGGCGCCGCGCCGCGCGTGAGGACGAGGCGTTCGGGTCCCCGGTCCGCCAATCCCTCCAGTCGCACGTCGAGCCGCGGCGCGTCTGCGCGCAGCGTGCCGCCGCCGACGAGGATCGCGTCCGCGCGGGCGCGCTGGAGGTGGACGTGGACGCGGGCGCGCTCGCCGGTGATCCAGCGGCTCTCGCCGCTGGCGGTGGCGATGCGCCCGTCGAGAGAAGTGGCGAGC
>CADCVW010000076.1 GCA_902806235.1 uncultured Sphingomonadaceae bacterium
GTGTCGACCCGCGCGGTCGCGTTCGCGCCGGCGGGCCGCTCCGCCCCGCCCCCGGCCGCGCAGCCGGCCAGGGCCGCCGTAGTTATTAGCAGCACGGAAGCGGACAAGGCCCTACGCGCGCGAGCCACCTGCGCGGAGCTGCAGCTGGAAAAGCTCATGATCCCTCTCCTCGCTTCAACGCCCGTTCGCGTTATGATAGCGCTACCAGAAGGATAGACAGGCCTCTCGACGCGGGTCAACCATCAGCGGCATAAGGCGGTTCGGCAGGCGGGGCGGGAACGGTGACGGGAACGGGCAAAGGAGGACGCCGCGGCCGCGGCAGCGCCACCATCCAAGACGTCGCGCGCGCCGCCGGCGTGTCGGCGATGACCGTGTCGCGCGTCATCAACGGCGAAAAGAACGTTCGCGAAGCGACCCGCGCCGCGGTGCGGGAGGCGGTCGACCGGCTTCGCTACTCGCCCAACATGGCCGCGCGCAGCCTGGCGGCGGGTGAGGCGACGCACATCGGCCTGCTCTACGCTAACCCGAGCGCCGCCTATCTCAGCCAGCTGCTCGTCGGCGCGCTGGAAGGCGCGCGGCGCGCCGGTTGCCACCTGCTGCTCGAAGCCTGTGAGTCGGAAAAGGCCGAGGAGCAGGCGGAGGCGGCGCGCCGTTTTTCCTCGACGGAGATCGAGGGCGTAATCCTGCCGCCGCCCTTGTCGGAGTCGAGAGTCGTACTCGCCGAGCTCACGGCAATGGGCGTACCGGTGGTAACCATCGCCATGGGGCAGCCGGCCGACGGCTCCTTGAACGTCCGCATCGACGACGCGGCGGCCGCGGCCGAAATGACGCGGCACCTGCTCGACCTCGGCCATCGCCGCGTTGGGTTCATCAAGGGCCACCCTAATCACACAGCGAGCGAGGAACGGCTTCAGGGCTTCGCCGCCGCGCTGCGCGAGGCGGGGCTCGACCCGGCGGACGCCCCCGTCGAGCAAGGCTATTTCACCTTCCGCTCGGGCCTGCTCGCCGCCGAGCGGCTGCTCGCCCGGCACGAGCCGCCCACCGCCATCTTCGCCAGCAACGATGACATGGCCGCCGCGGCGATCAGCGTCGCGCACCGGCGCGGTCTGGCGGTGCCGGGCGACCTCAGCGTCGTCGGCTTCGACGACACTGCGCCCGCCACCACCGTCTGGCCCGAGCTGACCACGGTGAAGCAGCCGATCGCCGCCATGGCCGAAGCCGCGCTCGACCTGCTGCTCGCCGAGTTGCGCGGCGGGCGGGCGGGCGGCGCGAGCGGGCACGCCGAGCGGGTGTTGGAGCACGCGATGGTCGTCCGCGAGTCCGCCGGCCCGCCGCGCGCCGGTCTCCGCGCCGACGCGCGCTCGGCACCCCGGCCGCGTTCAGCGGTCAAGGCCGCTCTTTGAAGCCCGGCCCCGCCAAGGTGATATCATGACCGATAGAACTCCCGTCCGCCCCTTCCGCTCGCGCGACTGGTTCGCCGCGCCAGAGCGCAGCGACATGACTGCGCTCTACCTCGAGCGCTTCATGAACTACGGCATCACGCCGGACGAGCTTCGCTCCGGCCGGCCGATCATCGGCATCGCGCAATCGGGCTCGGACCTCGCGCCGTGCAACCGCATCCACCTGCAGACCGCCCAGCGCGCGCGCGAGGGCATCCGCGACGCGGGCGGCATCCCCATGGAGTTCCCGGTCCATCCCGTGTTCGAGAACTGCCGCCGGCCCACCGCGGCGCTCGACCGCAACCTCCTCTACCTCGGCCTGGTCGAGATCCTGCACGGTTACCCGATCGACTCGGTCGTGCTGACCACCGGCTGCGACAAGACCAACGCCAGCCAGGTAATGGCCGCTTCCACCGTCGACGTCCCCGCCATCGTGCTTTCGGGCGGGCCGATGCTCGACGGCTGGCACGATGGCGAGCTGGTCGGCTCCGGCACGGTGATCTGGCGCAGCCGGCGCAAGCTCGCTGCCGGCGAGATGACGGAGGAAGAGTTCCTCGACGCGGCGACCGCCTCCGCCCCGTCGCTCGGCCACTGCAACACCATGGGCACCGCTTCCACCATGAACGCGGTGCTCGAAGGGCTCGGCCTCTCCATCCCCGGCAACGCCGCCATCCCCGCGCCCTACCGCGAACGGCTGCAGATGGCCTACGACACCGGCCGCCGCGCGGTAGAGATCGCCTACGAGGACCTGCGCCCCTCCCGGATCCTGTCCCGCGCCTCCTTCCTCAACGCGATCGCGCTCACCACCGCTATCGGCGGGTCGAGCAACGCCCAACCCCACATCGTCGCCATGGCCCGCCACGCCGGTGTCGAGCTGCGGCCGGAGGACTGGATGGACGTGGGCTACGACCTGCCGCTGCTCGTCAACATGCAGCCGGCGGGCAAGTACCTCGGCGAGCGTTTCCACCGCGCGGGCGGCGTGCCCGCCGTGCTGAGCGAGCTGCTCGCCGCCGGCCGCATCGACGGCGGCGTGCCCACCGTCACCGGCCGCACGCTCGCCGAGAACGTCGCGGGCCGCACCTCGCGCGACCGTGACGTAATCTTCTCGTTCGACGCGCCGCTAAAGGAGCGCGCCGGCTTCCTCGTGCTGCGCGGCAACCTGTTCGACTTCGCCATCATGAAGACCAGCGTGATCTCCGACGAGTTCCGCGCGCGCTACCTTTCCGAGCCCGGCCGCGAGGACGCGTTCGAAGCGCGCGCGATCGTCTTCGATGGTTCGGACGACTACCACCACCGGATCAATGACCCGGCGCTCGGTATCGATGAGCGCTGCATCCTCGTGATCCGCGGTTCCGGCCCACTCGGCTGGCCCGGCTCGGCCGAGGTGGTCAACATGCAGCCGCCCGACGCGCTGCTCCGGCGGGGGATTACCAGCCTGCCTACGCTCGGCGACGGGCGGCAGTCGGGAACGTCGGACAGCCCGTCGATCCTCAACGCCTCGCCCGAGAGCGCGGCGGGCGGCGGGCTCGCCTGGCTGCGCTCGGGCGACGTGATCCGCATCGATCTAAACGCCGGCCGCTGCGACGCGCTAGTCGACGAGGCGGAGATCGCCCGCCGCCGGACGGAGCCTGCGCCTCCTGTGCCGCCGAGCCGCACGCCGTGGGAGGAGCTTTACCGCGAGAAGACCAGCCAGCTCGCCGAAGGCGGCGTGCTGGAGTTCGCCGTCAAGTACCGCGGCACGTCGGAGGAAACGCCGCGCCACAACCACTGACCGGCGGCGGCCGGAGAAAGCGGCTGGCGTTCGACGAAGTTACCGCTAACAATAACGACGAACACCGGCTGCCAAGGCCGGGGCGAGGGAGAGGACCATGGCAACCATGACCGGAGACGTCGGCGCGCCGCGCGTCAACATGGCGCTGATCACTATGATCGTCGCGGTGGCGACGATCGGCGGCTTCATGTTCGGCTACGACAGCGGCGTGATCAACGGCACGCAGGACGGGCTGGAGGCGGCCTTCAATCTGGGGGCGCTCGGGCTCGGCGTAAACGTCGGCGCGATCCTGCTCGGCTCGGCGATCGGCGCGTTCGGCGCGGGCCGCCTCGCCGACCTGATCGGCCGGCGCATGGTGATGATCGTGTCGGCCATCCTGTTCCTGGTGTCCGCGCTGATCGCCGGCGCGGCGGGCGGCTCGGCTTGGTTCATCATCGGCCGCATCATCGGCGGTCTGGGCGTGGGCGCGGCGAGCGTGATCTCGCCCGTCTACATTTCGGAGGTGACGCCCGCCAACATCCGCGGTCGGCTGTCAAGCATCCAGCAGGTGATGATCATCGCTGGCCTGACCGGCGCCTTCGTCGCCAACTTCGTGCTCGCCCGTACCGCCGGCGGCTCCACCGCCGACTTCTGGCTCGGCTATGAGGCGTGGCGCTGGATGTTCTGGCTCCAGGTCATCCCGGCCGCCATTTACCTCGTCGCGCTGCTCTTCATCCCGGAGTCCCCGCGTTACCTGGTCGCCAAGGACCGTGAGACTGACGCGCACCGCGTGTTGACGCGCTTGTTCGGCCCGGCGGAAGCTGATCGCAAGCTCGGCGAGATACGTGGCAGCCTAGCCGCCGACCATCACCGCCCTAAGCTGTCGGACTTGGTGGACCGGGCAACCGGCCGTCTGCGGCCGATCGTCTGGACGGGCATCGGCCTGGCCGTGTTCCAGCAGCTCGTCGGCATCAATGTCGTCTTCTATTACGGCGCGACGCTCTGGCAGGCGGTCGGTTTCAGTGAGGACGACGCGCTGCAGATCAACATCCTGTCCGGCGCCTTGTCGATCGGCGCCTGCCTGTTCACAATCGCCGTGATCGACAAGGTGGGCCGCAAGCCGCTACTGCTGGTCGGCTCTGTCGGTATGGCGATTACCCTGGCGGTGGTCGCCTTTGCCTTCTCCACTTCCGTGCCGGCCGCCGAAGGTGTCACCCTTCCCGAACCCTACGGCCTCGTCGCGTTGGTCGCCGCCAACCTGTACGTGATCTTCTTCAACCTCAGCTGGGGCCCGGTGATGTGGGTCATGCTGGGCGAGATGTTCCCCAACCAGATCCGCGGCTCCGGCCTCGCCGTGGCGGGCTTCGCGCAATGGATCGCGAACGCGCTGATCAGCGTGAGCTTCCCGAGCCTGGCGGTCTCGCCCGGGCTGTCGATCACCTACTTCGGCTACGCGCTGTTTGCGCTGATCTCCTTCTTCTTCGTCCGCGCGATGGTGCACGAGACCAAGGGGCGCGAGCTGGAAGATATGCAGGGCTGAGCGGTCGGGACCGTCGCCCCAGCGGAAGCTGGGGCCGCTCCCCTCGCGCGGCCGACGGAACGTGGCGGTCTACGTCGATAGCGGCCTCAGTTCACGCTCGGGCGACGTGATCCCGCCCGAGCGGGAGATGCGTTACAGCCCGACCTGCACCTCGTGCCCCGGCAGCCCCGGCGTCTCTACCGAAAAGGCGAATAGCCCGCCCGCTTCCGGCTGCTCGGCGAGCGCCGCCGCGTCCAGCCCCTTGCGCGCGGTGGTGGCGTAGGCGGTGCGCAGCCCCTCGCCGCCGAAGGCGATCTTGGTGACGTTGGCGACCGGGAAGCGCACGGCCTCCAGCAGCCCACCGTCTGGCGCGTACCGCCGCGCGCTCCAGCCGCCGTAGAGCCCTACCCAGACGCAGCCTGCCGCGTCGACGCTCGGGCCGTCGGGGTAGCCGTCGCCCTCGGCGATCGTGCAGAAAACCCGGCGGTCGAGGATCGTCCCGTCCATGGCGAGCCGGCAGGCGTAGATGGCGCGGCCGAGCGTGTCGTTGTGGTAGAGCGTGCACCCGTCCGGGCTCACCGCTGGGCCGTTGGTGATCGCGCAATCGCCGCCCGCCCGGACTAGGCTCGGCCCGTCCGCGAGGCGGTAGATCGCGCCCGTTTCCTCCGTCTCGCCGTCATCCATGGTGCCGAACCACAGCCGCCCGGACGGATCGACCGTCGCGTCGTTAAGCCGGTTGCCGGGCCGCTCGGGCTCGACCTCGATCAGCGGCCGGAAAACGCCGCTCGCCTCGTCGAAGCGGTGCAGCCCGCCCCGCAGCCCGGCGACAAAGCCGCCCCCGGCCGCGGGCAGCGCGAAGCCCACCTGCTCCGGCGCGTCCCAGCCGCGCCGGTCGCCGGTAGCCGGATCGAAGCGATGGACGCGCCGTTCCTTGATGTCGACGAACCACAGCGCCCGGTCGCGCGTGACCCAGACCGGTCCTTCGCCGAGCGTCGCCCCGAGCGGCCACACGCAGGCGGGCGCGCCCGCCACCGTCAGCGCCAGCCCGCGTCGACGAAAAACTCGTGCCCCGTCACCAGCCGCGCGTCGTCCGACGCCAGGAACAGTACCAGCGCCGCCACGTCCTCGGGCACCAGCCGCCCCTTCAGGCACTGCGCCGCGACGATCTCCGCCTCGCCTTCCGGCGTGTACCATTTGAGCTGGCGCGGCGTGCGGACGTTGCCGGGCACCACGCAGGTGACGCGGATGCCGTCTCCGCCCAGGTCGCGCGCGAGCGCGCGGGTGAGCCCCTCGATCGCCGCCTTGGCCGTCTGGTAGATCGCGAGCTCCGGCAACGCGAGGTGCCAGGAGATGGAGCCAAGGTTGACTATCGCGCCGCTCCCGCGCTCGCGCATCCCGGGCGCGACGGCTTGCGCGCAGAAGAAGTGGTGCTTCAGATTCACGCCGAGGCGGTTGTCCCAGTAATCCTCCGTGACCTCGTCGACCTTGTGCCGGTCGTCGTTCGCCGCGTTGTTGACGAGCACGTCGAAGGGGCCGCCGTCCCCAATCACGCGCGCGATCGCGGCCTTGAGCGCGGTGATGTCGAGCAGGTCGACCCGCTCGAACCGCGGCGCGTGCTCCTCCGCCGTCAGCCGCTCGACCAGCGCGCGCGAGTCCTCCTCGGCGATATCGAAGAAGACGACGTCCGCGCCTTGGCGCGCGAACGCCTCGACGATCCCCGCCCCGATTCCCGAGCCCCCGCCGGTGACGAGCACGCGCTTGCCCGCGATGCTGGGGTAGATCGCGCGCCGTTCGGGCGGGTTCGGGTAATCCACAGCGTCAGCCACCAACGTAGGCCGTCTTGGTTTGAGTGTAGAACTCAACCGCGGCGAAGCCCTGCTCGCGCGCGCCGTAGCTCGACCGGCGGGTGCCCCCGAAGGGGACGTGGTAGTCGACGCCCGCCGTGGGCAGGTTCACCATCACCATGCCCGCACGGATCGCGCGGCGGAAATGACGCGCGTGATGGAGCGAGTTGGTGACGATGCCCGCCGACAGCCCGAAGTCGCCGCGGTTGGCGACTTCCAGTGCTTCCTCGTAGTTCCGGACGCGGACGGTGGAAGCGACCGGACCGAACACCTCCTCCCGATTGATCGTCATGTCAGGGTCGGTATCGGCGATCACCGTGGGTGCCATGTAATAGCCGCGCGTCGCGAGCTCCAACAGCTCGCCGCCTGCCGCGACGCGCCCGCCTTCCGACCGCGCGAGCTCGACGTAGCGCATATTCTGCTGAAGCTGCGTTTCGCTCACCGCAGGCCCGACCTGCGTCTGCGGATCGAGCGCGTCGCCCACGCGCAAGGCTCGCGCGTGCTCGGCCATCGCCTCGACGAAACGGTCGTGGATGCCTTCAGTGACGATGACTCGCGACGAGGCGGTGCAGCGCTGGCCCGTGCCGTAGAAGGCCCCGTCGATCGCGCAGGCCACCGCGCGGTCCAGGTCGGCGTCGTCGAGCACGACGAGCGGGTTCTTGCCGCCCATCTCCAGCTGCACGCGCGCCTGCCGCTTGATCGCGCCCTCGGCGACCTTGGCCCCGACGCCTTGCGAGCCGGTGAAGGAGATGCCGTCCACCCCCGGATGGTCGACCAGCGCCTGCCCCATGCCGCCCTGGCCGAACACGAGGTTGAACACGCCCGCGGGCGCGCCGGCCTCGTGGATGATCTCGGCCATTGCGTGGGCGATCGCCGGCGTCGGGCTCGCGGGCTTCAAGACGACCGTGTTGCCGAAGGCGAGCGCGGGCGCCGTCTTCCAAGCGGGGATGGCGATGGGGAAGTTCCACGGCGTGATCAGCCCGAACACGCCGACCGCCTCGCGGTGCGTCGACACATCGATCCCCGGCCGCGTCGATTCCAGCGTCTGCCCGTGACGGCGCAACGCTTCGCCGGCGAAATATTTGAAGATGCGCGCCGCGCGCATCACCTCGCCCGTGCCCTCCGGCAGCGTCTTGCCTTCCTCGCGCGAGAGCAGCTGGCCGAGTTCCTTGGCGCGCGCCATGATGAGCGAGCCGACGCGGTCGAGCAGGTCCGAGCGCACCTCCGGCGAGGCTTCGGACCAGGCGGGGAAGGCGGCGCGCGCTGCCGCGACCGCCGCGTCGACCTCCGCCGCCCCGCCGCGCGGCGCGCGCGCGACGATGTCGTCGAGGTTGGACGGGTTGACGCTCTCGTCGGCCGGGTCGCCGGCGACGCGCTCGCCGCCGATGAAGTGGGTCAGGTTTTCCATGGAATGCTCCGCTTGTCAGGCTGCCGCGGGGACTTCGAGCAGCCCCCGTGCGGAAAGATTTCGCATCAGATCGCGCACGCCGAACGCCCAGGGCTCGGCCGCCTTCGACGTGGTCACGCGGTTCACCAGCGCGCCGAGGCTGGGGGTGGCGATGCGCACCACGTCGCCCTCGCGGTGCGTAAAGCCGCGGTTCGGCTCGTCGCGGTCCTGCGTCGGCGCGAATAGCGTGCCGAGAAATAGCGCGAAGCCGTCGGGATATTGGTGCTCGCTCATCGTCTGGCGGAGCAGCTCTTCGGGATCACGGCTGATCTCGCGCATGGAGCTCGTGCCCTCCAACCGGTAGCCCTCGGGTCCGTCGATGGTGAGCTCCACCACCGCCTCGCGCACTCCCTCCATGCCGAAACAATCGTCGAACAATCGGATAAACGGCCCGACCGCGCAGGACGCGTTGTTATCCTTGGCTTTAGACAACAGCAGCGCGCTCCGCCCTTCGAAGTCGCGCAGGTTGACGTCGTTGCCCAGCGTCGCCCCTTTCGCCCGCCCGTGGCTGTCGGCAATCAGGACGACCTCGGGCTCCGGATTGTTCCAGGTAGAGTCGGAGCGCACGCCGATCTCGGCGCCCCAGCCGACTGCGGCGAGCACGGGCGCCTTGGTGAAGATCTCGGCGTCGGGGCCGATCGCCACCTCCAGATACTGCGACCACATGCCCTCGTCGAGCAGCGCGGCCTTGAGCGCCGCCGCCTCTGCGCCGCCGGGCTTCACCGCGCGCAGGCCGCCGCCGATCCGCTCCTCCAGCCGCGCGCGTACGGCCGCCGCCGCTCCCGCGTCGCCCCGCGCGCGCTCCTCGATCACGCGCTCGAGCGCGGATACGGCGAAGGTGACGCCCGCCGCCTTGACCACCTGCAGGTCAATCGGCGCGAGCAGGCGCGGCGCAGCGGACGAGTCTGCGACCGCGCGGCCGAACAGCTCGTCGATCGGGAACAGCGCGCGACCGCGCATGTTCGCCGGCTCCGGTCGGTCGAGCAGGTCGGCCATGGTCGGCGCGACCGCTGACATGTCCTCGACCATCCCACCGCGCAGCAGCACGGGCGTCGGCCCGGCCTCGAGCTGGAGGCGCCCGGCCAGGATCGCGTCTGCATGGTCGGCCGGCAACGCTTCGGCACTGAATATTTGGCTCAAAGCGGACCCCCAGTGCGTGATCGGAACCGTGGTAGCGCTACCACTCCCTTACCGCTTGTCAACCGCCGCGGTCAGCCTGTCGCTGCTTCAAGTTCCCGCAGGCTGCGCCCCCGCGTTTCCGGTCCGGCGACCGCCACCAGCGCCGCCGCGCCAGCCAGCGGCAGGATCAGGACGCCCGCCGCCGCACCAAAGGCGGGTACGACGCCGAACAGCGCCGCCCCCTGCACGGCGACGCCGCCGACCTTGCTCGCGCCCGCCACCAGCCCCGTGCCGCGCCCGCGCACGCTCGATCGGTAGTTCTCCGCCGCGTAGGGCAGGAGCACGGCGATTACCGCGTTGCTGCCGACGATCAACGCCGCGACCACCGCCGTCACCGCGGCCGGACTCGCCGAGCGCTCGTCCAGCAGCAAGGCGCCGCCGAGCGCGGCGGCGGTGACGAGCAGGGAGGCGGCGAGCGTCCCCTTGCTGCTCCACCGGCTGTAGCCCCAGGCGGCCAGCAGTACGGTGGGCAGCGCCAAGATCGCCGAACGGGCGATGATGCCGTTGGCCAACGCCGCGCTGAAGCCGCGCGCCTGCAGATCGGACGGCAGCCACAGCAGCACGCCGAAGTTGACGAGGCTCCAGGCCAACGCCGCGAGCAGCAGCGCGGCGGTGACCCGCCCGCCGCGGTCGCGGCGGGAGGAGGCCGCGACGGGGACGGCGCGCGCCGTTTCCTTTAGGTTGAAGCGCTCGGCGAGGGAGCGGAGCTCCTCCCCGCGCCCTTGCGCGAGCAGAAATTCCGGCGACTCCGGGATGTACCGAGCGAGCAACAGCAGGAGCAGACCGGTCGGGAAGCCCTGCAGCCACAGCACGCGCCAGCCGAAGGCGGGCTCGAACAGCGCGGCCGCCCCGCTCGCTGCGAGGTAGCCGCCCACCGTGCCGACGCCGCCCACGAGCACAAGGAGCCAGCTCCGCTCGCGCGGCGGCACCATCTCGGCGAGCAGCGCGTAGACCACCGGCAGCATCCCGCCCGCCGACGCGCCCATCAAAAAGCACATCAGTAGGTTGAGCCCGAAGCTCGGCATCGCTCCGCACACGGAGGTGGCGACGAACAGCACGGTGGACAGCAGGATGGACAAGCGCCGCCCGTAGCGGTCGGCGAGCCAGCCCCAGACGAGCGAGCCGACGGTGGTGCCGGCGAGCGCGGCGAGCGGCAGCAGCGCGGCCGTTTCGCGCGGGATGCCGTATTCGCGCGCCAGGCCGGGCAGCACGAAACCGAGCGTGGCGGGCTTCATGGTGTCGATCACCAACCCGACTGCCAGCACCAGCAGCATCACGACGTGCGGCCCGGCCAGCCGCGTGCCGTCCGGCGCTTCCCAGCGCGCGGCCGCCTCGCCGCCCGCCGGCCGGCGCGCGCCGGCGAGCGCGCCGACGGTCGTGGCGACCACGCCCGCGATCACCAAACTCATACCCCAGCCCATTGCCGGGTCCATCGGCATGGCGGTCATGCTGTGCCCGCCGCGCAGGCTGTGGAAGTACATCGGCAGGTGCAGCAGCACGCCGACGCTGATCAGTGCGCAGCCCGCCCAGAACAACGCCGTGCCCCACCGCCCCGCACCAGTCCGGGCGATGCTCGCCATGCCTGCTCCTACCGTATCTTGATCTCGAACGGCCCCGCGGGCAGCCCCGCGCGGTCGTACAGGTTGCACACGGGGCTGTCGCCCCAGCAGAAGCGCACGCCGGTCGCGGAGGGCAAGGCCGGCAAGGTCACGGCGCTCCCCTGCACCCGACCCTCGACGAAGCGGCAGCTCCCCGGCCCCGTGCCGCACAGCTCGAAGCCAATCGCGCGGTCGGCGCTGTAGGCGAGGAGCCCGCCTTCCGCGTTGCGGAAGGCGACAACGATCCCGCCGTCCGCGCGACGCGCCCCCACCACCTCCGGCCCCGACGGCGCCGCCGCCTCGCCGTAGGCGACGCGCCGGGCGGCGCGGGCGAGGCGGCGACCGACCTCCACCTTGTTCGCCGGGTGAATATCTCCCCGGTCCCCGAGGTCGATCGCCACGGCGAGCGCGGCGTGCGGGTCCGCCGCCACTGCGCGTCGCTGCTGGTCGCGGATCGTCGCGAAGCCGCTCTCAACCGGTGCGGCCGGGGACGGCCCCCAACCGGCGAGCTGCACCACCAGGAACGGCAGTGCGGGGTTTCCGAACTGCCGCCGCCAATCGGCCATCAGGCTGCCGAGCTTCCCCGCGTACCCCGCTGCGTCGCCAGCGTCGGACTCCCCTTGGTACCAGGCGGCCCCGCGCAGGCCGTAGTCGCGCAAGGGCGCGATCATACCGTTGTAGATGAGCGACAGGCCCGCGTTCGCCTCCCACGGCGCACGGGGCGGCGTGCCCACCACCGACGGCACGACGCGGTACTCCCAGGCGGAACCGAGCGGCGCGCTGCTCCCGTCGGCGAAGCGGAGCACACGCAGCTCTTCCGGCCCGACCAGCCCGCCCGCGCCGTAGGTGTCGAGCGCGTTCACCGTGACGATGTTCTCGCCCGCGCGCAGCACCCCGACAGGGATCGCGTAGGTCCGGTCGCTGCCCGGCCCGTAGCTGTTACCGACCGCGGTGCCGTTCACCCAACTCTGGTCGACCTCGTCGACCCAGCCGAGCGACACCGTCGCGGGCTGCCGCGCCTGCTCAGGCGTCAGGGTCACGCGCGTCCGATACCAGAGCATCCCGTTGAAGTTCGCCAGCTCCGGCTCGCCCCAGCTCTCCCAAGCGGTCAGCCGCGGGGCGGGCCGCCAGCTGTCCGCGCCCGCGTCCCGCCACGGCTCGGCCCCGGGCCGGTCGCCGGTGCGGCCGCGCCACCAGGCTTGCCACATCGCCCCCCAGCGCCGGTTGCCTTCCATCGGATCGGTGCGGAACGCGCGCAGCACGGCCAATCGCTCGCGCGCGGCGGGATCGCGCTCGATCGCGGCCTCGCTGCGCCAAGCGTCGATCGCCGTGCCGCCCCAGGACGTGTCGACCAGGCCGATCGGCACCCCCTGCGACCGGCGCAGCTCGCGCGCCATGAAGTAGCAGGCCGCCGAGAAATCGGCGACGGTTGCGGGCGTCGCCGCCTGCCAGCGCACGGGCGTCGCGAACGCCTCCTGCGGCACCAGGCCGGTGTCGTGGCCGACGGTGAGCAGGCGCAGCCCCGGGTCGTTCGCCCCGGCGAGCTCGGCGGGGGCGTTGAGCGCGCGGGCGACCTCCATCTCCATGTTCGATTGGCCAGAGCACAGCCAGACGTCGCCCACCATCACGTCGCGCAAGGTCCGGCGCGCGCCGGACGCGCTCGTCGCGGTCAGCTCGTACGGCCCGCCCGCCGGGCGCGCGCGCCGCCGCGCGGCCCAGCGGCCGGTCCGGTCGGCGCGG